>DAOUHZ010000132.1:0-51566 GCA_034428455.1 Dehalococcoidia bacterium | reverse complement strand
AGCATGGCTGAACCTTTAGTGATGTTTGGGTCAAGCCAGCTTACCCTGTCTTTATACTTTTCCTAAATTTTGCGTAAAGACCAGCTTGGACATCAGGGTAGAGGTGCATCCCGATACTATACGCGAGATCGCACCTTCAGCTGTACCCGACAAGCGCAGCTACCAGGATTTTCAGGTCACGCTCACGATGATCCGCAGACCTGACGACGGAGCGCGACGTCGCTGGATCGAGCAGATTCTGTTTGGCCGGCGCCCGGGCGACGCACAAGACGATGACGATGGACCAGAGCTTACCGCTGTGGCCTGAACAACACCCGGCGGAGCCGCCGCAGACGACGGCTCCGCCAGTTTTACGACATCTGGAGGAAAATCATGTCGACTCCTGAATATGCACTTTACGCTCGCGTAAGCACAGACCAACAAGAATCCGATGGCACCTCTCTCGAAACCCAAGTCGAGCTGAGTCGCGCAGAAGCCGGGATACTTGGCTTTCCGGGCAACCCCAAATTCGTTTGGAAAGACTCCGTGAGTGGCATCTATCTTGAACGGCCCGGTCTCAACGAGATGCGACACGCCGTCGCCAATAATCTGGTCGACGCGGTGATCGTATACAAACCCGACCGGCTGGCTAGAGACCCCTTCATCATCCTGAAACTCATACACGAGTGTGAACAGGCAGGGGTCGCCCTGCATTTCGTCCTCGACAAGACCGATGCCTCCCCGGAGGGAAAGCTCATCACATACATCAAAACCTACGTCGCTCAAAGGGAGCACAAGAACATTGCGGAAAACACGTTGCGGGGCAAGAACAAAGTGGCGCAAAACGGGCGACTGCCCTGTGGCACGGGCACCGGCCTGTACGGGTATGACTACGATAAGATGGAGAAGGTGAGGAAGATCAACGAAACTGAAGGGCCAGTCGTTAAGCAGATCTTCCAATGGGCTTTGGAAGGGCGCAGCGTCTACAAGATCGCCGTGAGCCTGAACGAAGCCAAAATTCCGACCAAAAGGGGGAAGATGTGGTGGTCGATAGGTGTAGAGAGGATCTTGAAGAACCCGGCCTACACGGGAGTCCAATTCTACGGTCAACAGCGGCATCGCAAACTCGAAGGCGGCCGCATTGAGCACACTGACCGTCCTGAAGACGAATGGATAAAAATCGAAGGATTCACTCCTCCACTGGTCACCGAAGCTCAATTCGAAAAGGTCCAACGGCTATTGACGGTCCGCCAAGCCAAATACGACAAACGGATCAAGCAACAATATCTCCTGACCGGCCTGGTCTTTTGCGGTACCTGTGGCATGGGCCTCGCTGGATCGTCGTTCCAGCGTTTCCGACTTCGTTACTACCGGTGTCGGGGCACCTGGCATACCACGCAGAGGGCCTCCACATGCCACGAGGGATACATCCCGGCCGACGATTTGGAGGCCATCGTCTGGAGAAAGGTCACGGAGACCATCAGAGACCCGTCCGCACTGATCGGTGATTGGCAAAGCTATTTGGATACCGGTGAGGGAAACTTGGGCGCAAAAATGAAAGAGTTGCGCAAGGAAATTAACGACCTGACCAGACAACAGCGCCGGCTCCTCGAACTCTACCAGAGCGCCGTGGTCGACCAGGAATTGCTTGAGACCCAACTAGGTCCCTTGAAGTTCCGTCGTGACGAAAAGGAATCTGGCCTGCGTGTATTGGAGGGAGCAGAAACGGCAACAAGACGATGCGGCCGAGGCCGGCGATCGCATCGCCCAATATTGCACATCCCTAGCCGAGAATTTGGACGATCTCGACTTTGAGGGCAAACGCGCTACGTTGAACGCATTTGGTGTCCGGGTAGAGGCTACCCGGGAGGCCGTCAAGATCCCAGTCGAGATTGCCCCAAATGCTACTGCCATTGGACATACATTGGCATGACCACATGTACGTATCGGTCGGAGTCGGCGGGCCGGAACACGCCGGGGCTGGAGGAGTTGGTCACCTCGATGGCGACTTTGCCCCGTCCCAGCACGTTCACAATGTCCTGAAGGTAGCGAACGTTGAAGGCGATCTTGGCGTCCGCGCCGTCCAACTGATCGATGTCCAGCTCGTCCAGGCTGTCACCGACCTCTTCGGAGCGCGCCGAAACCTTGAGCTGGCCGCCGTCGCTGGCTTCCTGGGGCATCATCTCCAGCCGGACGATATTGCTGCCGTCCCGGGCGAATACTGACGCCGACTGCGTGGCGCGCTTCAGGTCGTCCAGTTCCATCACTGCCCGGGTCTCATACCGCTCGGGAATGAGCTGCTCGTAATTCGGAAAACTGCCCTGGAGCAGCTGGGAAACAATCTCGACGTGCTCCAGC
Organism: Dehalococcoidia bacterium; assembly: GCA_034428455.1. Classification (GTDB taxonomy): domain Bacteria; phylum Chloroflexota; class Dehalococcoidia; order Lucifugimonadales; family UBA3495; genus Bin87. The sequence goes on along the minus strand of DAOUHZ010000132.1, from coordinate 49,229 downwards.
TTGAACATGGCCTGCCCGCGATCGGGGGACAAGGTCATCTGGACCGGGCTGCTCTGTTCCGAAGCCAGGCGCTGCACTTCCTGCATGGTTCGCGCCGGAACGATCACCTTGATTTCCTCGTCCACTGACTGGGGAATCTGGCCGGAATAGACCGCCAGTCGGAAGCCGTCGGCAGCGGCCATCACCACGTTGGACTCGTTGAGCTTGAGTTCAACGCCGGTCAGCACCGGCCGAGATTCGTCGGTGGCGGCGGAGAATGCCACCAGGCTTATCCCGGAGCGCAGGACGCTGGGGTCGATGTCAATGGCAGTGCCGGTGTCCACCTGGGGAACTGGTGGGAAGTCGGAGGCGTCGGCTCCGTTGATATGGGTCACGGCGCGACCGCAGGCCAGGTGCAAAACGCTGCCTCCGCTGGCCGGGCCGTCGGCCTCGGGTCCGCCCAGGTCGAGGTCAATCCGGTCGCTGGGACGGGTGTTGACCCAGTCGGCCAGCAAGCGGTGAGGAACCGTTATCGACCCTTCTTCCTCAATCATCGCGCCAATCCACGTGGTGATGGCGATTTCGAGGTTGGTGGCGGACAGCATCAGCATGCCCTGGTCGGTGCGGAGCAGAACGTTTTGGGTTATCGGCAGCGTCGATCTGCTGGCAACCGCCCGGCTCACCACACCCAATCCGCGGGCTAGGTTCTCCTGAAGACATGACAGGCGCATATCACATTAATCCGTACTATGAGATTGGGCGAGATTATAGCACGGGGGTTGCTTGCTATAATGTTCGCCGTCCCCGAAACATCCCGCTGCGACCCCTGAAGAGGCTACCATGACCGATTTGCTGTTCCTGACCGACGCTTACGTATCCGAGTTCGACGCCACCGTAACAGCGGTTACGGATGACGGCGGCGTGGTGCTGGACCGCACCGCCTTCTACATCGGGGGCGGAGGCCAGCCCTGTGACGTGGGCACGCTGACCGATGCGTCGGGCGCGGAGTTTCGCGTTACGAAGGCGTCCCGCGCCGGCGGTTCCATCGTGCACGCCATCGACGGCTCGGACCGCCCGGCCGTGGGCGCCGCGGTGCATGGAGCCATCGACTGGGAACGGCGCTATCTCCTGATGCGCACACATACGGCCCTGCACATCCTGTGCGGAGTCGTGTGGCGCGACTACGGGGCGCTGGTTACCGGCGGCGATATGCAGCCCGGACGCGCCCGCATGGACTTCGAGCTGGAGAACATGTCGGCCGAGTTCGCCGACGAGGTCCAGGCGCGCATCAACGCCGAGGTTGCGGAAGGACGGGACATCGGCGTGGGCTTCCTGAGCCGGCACGAAGCCGACGCGCATCCCGACCTGATCCGCACCAAGATCAACTTGCTGCCGGCGGCGACCGCCGAAGTCCGCACCATCGACATTCAAGGTCTGGATCTACAGGCCGACGGGGGCACTCACGTGCGCAACACCGGCGAGGTGGGCCACATCCAGGTTGTGGGTCACGAGAGCAAGGGGAGGATCAACAAGCGGCTGCGCATCGCCCTGGCGGACTGAATTGAGCGCTTGGGTGAACCCCCGGCGGCAGTTGTATATACTGGCATTTGCCGCCTACACTACGTCGCTGGTGGTCATGGCGGCGCTGGCCTGGTTGGCCATCCAATACAACACCGTAGCCGGTGTTGTTCAGTTGACCATTGCCCTCAGCGGCAACGGTTTAGGAGGTTTTGCTTTGGTACTGGGACTGTTGCGGGACGATCGCGCCGAACGTGAGCGCCGACGTGCTGACGAAGCGGCTGAGACTGCCAAGAATGCGGTTGAAGCTGCGAAGAAGTCTGAGCAAAAAGCGAGCGAGGCGCAGGAACTGATAGGCCAACTTCAGGTGCGGGCCGAGCAGTTGCAGGCTCAAGCCGAGCGTGAGCGTCAACAGGCGGAACAGGAAAGGCAAAGAGCCGAGCGTGCCGAGGCTGAACTGCGCCGCGTACGCGACGGGTTGACCTTGGAATCCCGGTTCAGGCGCATCGAAGAAGCCCTGGGCCTCCCGCCAAGCGATATGACGCCGGACGATCAATCAGGAGAGAGCCAGTAGCACATGACCACCACCGTAGTCGGCATAGATGTCGGCGGTACTTTCACCGATATTGCCGTCCTCCGGGATGGCGTTCTTTCCGTCCATAAACTCCCGTCGACGCCGGCCGACCCGTCGGTGGGCATCACGGCCGGGGTGCGCGACACCGGCGTCGACATCGCCAACGCCGACTTCATCCACGGGAGCACTGTGGCTACCAACGCCCTGCTGGAAGGCAAGGGCGGGCGCACGGCCCTGGTCACCACCATGGGCTTCGAGGATGTGCTCGAGATCGGCCGGCAGAACCGCGCCGATCTTTATGACCTGTCCATGGAACGGCCCGAGCCCCTGGCCCCCTGGCAATTGCGCTTCGGGTTGCCGGAACGCATTGACTACACGGGAACGATACTCGACGATCTGACGCCGGAATCCATCGACGCCCTGGTGGGGCTGCTCGGCGAGGCCGAGGTGGACGGGGTTGCCGTTTCGTTCCTCTTCTCCTTTCTCAACCCGGCGCATGAGGAGATCCTGGCCCAGCGGTTGGCGCAGTTGCCCAACCGGCCGTTCATCTCGATATCGTCCCGTATCCTGCCGGAGTTCCGCGAATACGAGCGCACCAGCACCGTTGTGGTCAATTCATACGTGGGTCCGGTGATGGCGCGTTACCTGACGCAGCTGGAATCGGCGCTGGGTCACGGGTTGCGCATCATGCAGTCGTCAGGTGGCAGCATCACCGCCAGCCTGGCCGCCGACCAGCCGGTGCGCACGATCCTCAGCGGCCCGGCCGGAGGTGTGGTGGGCGCGTTTTACACCGGCGTGCAGGCGGGGTATCCCGACATCATCACGCTGGACATGGGAGGCACCTCCACCGACGTGTCGCTGTGTCCCGGCCGCATCAAGGAGACCACCTCGGCGAACCTGGGCGGCTATCCGGTAAGCGTGCCCATGATCGAGATCCACACCGTGGGAGCCGGCGGCGGTTCCATCGCCCGGGTGGACGCCGGCGGCGCGCTTGTCGTCGGCCCGCAATCGGCCGGCGCGGACCCGGGCCCGGCGTGCTACGGCCAAGGCGACCGGATCACGGTCACCGACGCCAACTTGACGCTGGGTCGCCTGCGTTCCGACGGGTTCCTGGGCGGACGCATGACGCTGGACCAGGAACGGTCCGAAGCCCTGATGACCGACCTGGCCGGCGGCGTGGGCGCGTCGGCCACCGACACGGCGCTGGGGATCATTCGCGTGGTCAACTCCAACATGGAGCGCGCCATCAGGGCCATCTCGCTGGAACGCGGGTATGACCCCCGCGAGTTCACCCTGGTCCCATTTGGCGGCGCGGGACCGATGCACGCCTGCGAGCTGGCGGCGGAACTGGGCATCCCTCGCGTGCTGGTGCCCGGGCATCCCGGCATCCTGTCGGCCCTGGGTGTCGCGATCGCGGACGTCGTCAAGGACTACTCGCGCACCGTGATGCTGCGCGGCGAGGATCTGGACAAAGCCCGACTGGAAGAAGAGTTTCACGGGATGGAGCAACTGGCGCGGGCCGAGTTGGTGGAGGAGGGTCTGCCTGCGGACGCCATGACGCCGCGCCGGTTCCTGGATGTCAGATACGTGGGGCAGTCCTTCGAGCTGACCGTGGATTGTCCGTCGCTGACGGGGCGCGGCGACTTGACCCGCAGCATCTCCTCCGAGTTTTACGCCGCCCACCTGCAGCGGTTCGGGTACGCCGATCGTGCTTTGCCTGTCGAGGTGGTCAACCTGCGGCTCAAACTGGAGCTGGCGGTGGACAAACCGCTGCTGGAACCCGCCGCCGATTGCGGCGCCGACGCTTCTCACGCAGCGCTGAGAAACGCGGAGGTGGTCTTCGCCCAGGGCGCCGTGGATACCACTCTATACGACCGGGATCGGTTGCAAACCGGCAACCGGGTCGTCGGGCCGGCCCTGCTGCTCCAGTTGGACACCACCATCGTCGTGCCGCCCGAATGGGCGGGCGAGGTTGACCCCTACGGCAACCTGCTGCTGGAACCCGTCGTGTAGAATCGGGCGACAATCACCAGACCCGCATGATTCAATCCTTTGCCGACCGCGACACTGGGGAACTGTTTTACTCGGAACGCAGTCAGCGGTTTGCCAATGTTGCACGAGTGGCACTGCGAAAACTCATTCAAATCAATCGCGCACTTGTCCTCAGTGATTTGGCCGTACCGCCCGGCAACCGTTTGGAATCGCTCAGAGGCGACTGGTCAGGTTTTCATTCCATCCGGATAAACAACCAGTGGCGCATTGTCTTTCGCTGGGGAGAATCCGGGCCGGAACAAGTCGCCATCGTTGACTATCATTGATGTATCCCCAGCGTCAATGTGAGGTTGCAAATATGACCAATCCAATTACACCCGGCGAAATCCTGGCTGAGGAATACCTGAAGCCAATGGGTATATCGCAAAGTGAAATGGCTATGGCCATCGGCGTTGCTCCCCGAACGATTGATGAAATCGTTCTCGGCCAGCGTGCTATTACGCCGGCGATGTCAGTACGCTTCGGCAGGTTTTTCGGACAGTCGGACGAGTTTTGGCACGGTATCCAAGTTGAATGCGATGCCCGAAAACGTGCGCCGGCGAAACCGTAGCCTGCCGTTGTCATCCCGGCCAAGTTTCGTATTCCAACGATCTCACGCGAATGCTCCTGGACGTCTATGAACGCATCGCCCGACCTCTCCCGCCTCTCCGTCTTGGCCTGCTACGCCCATCCTGACGACGAGGGGTTCGCGTCGGGCGGGCTGCTGGCGATGCTGGTGGCCGGCGGGGCCAGAGTCACGCTGGTGTGCGCCACCAACGGCGACATCGGCGAAATCAGCGACCCCGCATTGGCCACGCCGGAAAACCTGTGGCAGGTCCGCAAGCAGGAACTGCGCAACGCCATGGACATCACCGGCATCAGCGACGTGCGGTTCCTGGATTACCGGGACAGTGGGATGGAAGGCTGGGATGACAACAACCACCCCAACGCCTATTGCAATGCCAAAACCGAAGCCGTGGTGGAGCGGCTGCGCGACATCATCGCCGAGGTCAATGCCCACGTCGTCATAACCCACGACCCGACCGGCGGATATGGCCATCCCGACCACAAAACCATGTGCGCCCACGCAACCGCCGCCGCCGAACGCGCCTCCGACCCCGACGCGGCTACGCCGCTGCTCTACTACGTCTGCTTCCCCAGGAGCGTGTTTCAACGTCTGTGGCAGGAGATGACCGACCGGGGCATCACGCCGCCCTTTGCCGTTGACGCGGTTGACACGCTGGGAACACCCGACGACGAAGTGACCACCACCCTGGACCTCTTACCCTGGGTAGATACGAAGATCGCGTCCCTGTCCTGCCACCGCACCCAAATCAGCAGCGACGGCCCCTTCGAGCAACTGCCGGATGAGGTGATGCGCCGCCTGATGGGAACGGAATACTACCAACTGGCAGCGCCGGCGGGCGCGGTGGATTTGTTGGCAACGCTGTAGCAAACGCGGAGATTAACAATGACCACGCAACAGAGTTTCACCCAGGATATGGACAAGTTCATCGAGGCGGTTCTCTACATCGGCGAACGCTCAGAAAACGATCCCTACTTCGGAGTGAGCAAACTGACACGGCTGCTTTACTACTCTGACTGCGGCGCATACGCTCTGCTGGGCAAGCCGATTACCGGCACCACCTACATCCATTTTCCCCACGGCCCCTATCCTGAAAACTGGTATCAGGCCAGGATGAAAATGGAGCATTCAGGTGCTATCACCGTCCTGCGCGACAGCCATGCCCAGGGCTATCACCGCTATGGTTTGCTCACCAACCGCCCCGCCAGCCGGGAAGTCCTGGACCCAGAGGAACTGGAAGAACTGGACTTCCAGCTGGAGCGGTTCGCCAGTTACAGCGCGGCGGCCATTGAGGACTACTCCCAATATGAAGCAGCCTGGCTTGCCACCGAGGACGGTCAACCGTTAGCTTACGAATTGGCCGGCATCACGGCCCCTCCCTTGAGCCAGAACTCCACCCGTCGCGTCATGGAGATTGCCGAACGCCGCGCTGCTGAAGGAACCCCTGTTGACCCCGTTGTCAGCGCAGGAAGCGGCTGATGCTGCCCGGAGCAAATGAATCTTACCGGATTATTCGGAGCGCAGATTTTCACTCCAACTGGAGCGCCGGCGTTGCTGCTGGATGGCTCAACCCAATAGTGCATCCCGCCCAAGCGGAGTATTTCATCAATTCCGTACTACCCACGATGCCACTTTACGGGAGACCGGCTGCCGGTCAACCGCCGAATTTCAGGACGTTTCATTTTCCTCACTCACCACGCGGCTCCGGCGTCATTGAAATCGTCTATTCCATAATTGAAGACGACCGTACCATAATCCTGGAAACAATCCGCCTGATTGCCTGAATACCCGAGGAGCCATCGCCGCCATGCCCGTTGATGCCATCAGCCTGGAAGTGTTCAAGAACATGTTCATCTCCGTTTCCGAGGAGATGGGCGTGGCTTTGCAGCGCACCAGCTACTCCACCAATATGAAGGAGCGGCAGGACTTCTCTTGCGCGCTCTTCAACCCCGCCGCCGAGATGGTAGCGCAGGCCGCCCACCAGCCGGTGCATCTGGGGGCCATGCCGGCCTCGGTGCAGGCCGCGTTGCAGACCTTCCCGCGCGGGTTGCGGCCGGGGGACATCATCATCCTGAATGATCCGTACCTGGGCGGCTCACATCTGCCGGACATAACGCTGGTGGCGCCGGCTTACGTGGACGGTGCGGATGGCAAGCGGCTCATCGGCTACGTCAGCAACCGGGGCCACCACTCCGACGTGGGCGGTATGGCGCCCGGCTCCATGCCCCTGTCCACCGAGCTTTACCAGGAGGGGATGATCATTCCGCCCTTGAAGCTGTCCCGGAGCGGGCGCATCAACCACGAGGTGATCGCCCTCATCTGCCGCAACTCCCGCACTCCGGAAGATCGGCGGGGCGACCTGGCCGCGCAGATAGCGTCCATCCGTGTGGGCGATAAGCGCTTGACCGAAATAGCCGAACGGTACGGCCTTGATGAAACCCTCGAGCACATGGACGCCCTGCTGGACTATTCTGAGCGGCTGACCCGCCGGCGCATCACCGAGATCCCCGACGGCGCCTACCGCGTCACCGATTACATGGACGACGATGGTCTCACCGAAGAGCCGGTGCGCATTTCGGTGGCGGTGACGGTGGACGGCGACCGGATGAAGATCGACTTCACCGGCACTGCCGAGCAGCGGCCCGGCTGCATCAACGCGCCCCGCGCCGTCACGGTATCCGCCAGCCTGTACGTCGTGCGCTGCGTGGTCGGCGACGAGGCCCCGGCCAACCAGGGCTGCCTGCGCCCGGTGGAGGTCATCACGCCGCGGGGCAGCCTGGTGGACCCGCTGCCCCAGCGCGGTGTGGCCGGCGGCAACGTGGAAACCTCGCAGCGCATCACCGACGTGCTGCTGGCAGCCATGAGCCAGGCCCTGCCGGACCGGATTCCCGCATCATCGCAGGGCACGATGAACAACATGATCATCGGGGGGCACGACATTTCCCGCGACAAGCCATACGTTTATTACGAGACCATTGGCGGAGGCATGGGCGCGCGCCCCGACAAGGACGGCGTGTCCGGCATCCACACCCACATGACCAACACCATGAACACCCCGGTGGAAGCCCTGGAGTTCGCCTTCCCGCTGCGCCTGCGCCGCTATGCCCTGCGCCGCGGTTCCGGTGGCGATGGTCTCCACAAGGGAGGCGACGGCCTGATCCGAGACGTTGAGTTCCTGAGTCCGGCCCGGGTCACCGTGTTGTCCGAGCGGCGGCGGTACGCCCCGCCCGGCTACCACGGCGGACACCACGGCGAGCATGGAGAAAACGTGCTGCTCAAGGGCGGCTACGAAGAGGTCCACCTGGCCGGCAAGGAAACCTTGGACGTGGAGGCCGGCGACGTGCTGAGCATCCGCACGCCCGGCGGCGGCGGCTGGGGCGCGCCGGGGGACCACCATAGTCATTAATTTACTGGGAGGCACAGGATAAACAGGATGCTTGTTGATTTATCCTGTCCATCCCGTTCATCCTGTTTATCCCGGTAAAAAGAATGTCAGCAATTACCAACGCCGCCAGTATTGGCGAGGTGCAGCAGCAGGTTGTCGCCTGCCGCGCTTGCCCGCGCCTGGTGGAGTGGCGGGAAGAGACCGCCGGGGTCAAGCGGCGGATGTACCGTGAGGAGGACTACTGGGGTCGTCCCCTGGCGGCTTTTGGTGACCCCGCCGCCCGCCTGCTGATCGTCGGGCTGGCTCCCGCGGCCCACGGGGGCAACCGCACCGGGCGGATGTTCACCGGCGACCGCAGCGGCGACTGGCTGTTCGGCGCGCTGCACCGGGCCGGTTTCGCCAACCAGCCGGAGTCGACCCGACCGGGTGACGGCTTGGAACTTCACGGCGCGCTGATCACTGCTGCGGCCCGTTGCGCACCGCCGGCCAACAAACCGACGCGGGAAGAGTTGGCTGCCTGCCAGCCATACATCGTCCGTGAGATCGAGCTGCTGGCCGACCTGCGCGCGGTGGTGGCCCTGGGTCGGATCGCCTTCGATGCCTTCCTGCGGTCCTACGCCGCCGCGGGTCGGACGCCACCGGATCGCAAGCCACCCTTCGGCCACGACGTGGCGACTCTGCTGCCTGACGGCGGACCCCTTCTGATCGCCTGCTACCACCCCAGCCAGCAGAACACGCAGACCGGCCGCCTGACCGAGCCCATGCTTGATGCCGTGTTCGCCCGGGCACGGGACGCCTGCGGGTTCTGACCTGCTGTGTCATAGCGAGGAGCGGCGACGTGGCGATCCCGTTGTCGCGAGCGCGGCACCTGCATCGCCGAGATTGCCACGCTTCGCTCGCAATGACCTTCCCGTCGATAGTGGCATCGTTTTACACCCTCAACCGCAGCGGGTATGATGCTCGCACGATTTCGCAATCCCGTCGGCCTCGTTGATGCCGGCATTTTCCAGCCCCAAGGAGGCCGTCATGAGAGGAGTAGCCATCGTTTCACCAGTCCGCACTGCCGTCGGCAATTTCGGCGGAGCGCTGCGGGACGTGCCCGCCGCCGAGCTGGCATCCACGGTAATCCAGGCTGCGCTGGAACGCAGCGGCGTGGACCCGGCCCAGGTCGATGACGTGATCCTCGGCCACGGCTATCCCTCGGGCGAAAACCCGGCCATCGGGCGCTTGGCGAGCCTCAAGGCTGGGCTGCCCATTGAGGTGCCCGGTTACCAGTTGGACCGCCGCTGTTCCTCGGGATTGCAGGCCATCCTCAACGCCTCCATGCTGATCCAGACGGAGAACGCCGACGTGGTCATCGCCGGCGGCGCCGAAAGCATGAGCAGCGCCGAGTTCTACAGCAACGAGTCCCGCTGGGGAGCCCGCTTCGGCTCGGTGACCTTCCACGACCGCCTCGCCCGCGCTCGCGTTACCATCGCGCCGGACGAGCGATTCGGCCCCATCCCCGGCGGTATGGTCGAAACTGCGGAGAACCTGGCCCGCGAGTACGAAATCCCCCGCGAGGAGCAGGACGAGTACGCTCTGCGCAGCCATCAGCGCGCCGTGGCGGCTCGCGACTCCGGCAAGTTTGCCGACGAGATCGTGCCGGTGAGCATTCCACAGCGTCGCGGCGACCCCAAGATCTTCGACGCTGATGAGGGTCCCCGCGCCGACACCACCATGGAGGTCCTGGGTCGGTTGCGGCCGGTGATGCGCGACGGCGTGGTCACCGCGGGCAACGCCAGCAGCCAGAACGACGCCGCGTCGGTCTGCCTGGTGGTGGCCGAGGACAAGCTGGAGGAGTTGGGGCTGGAGCCCATGGCCTTCCTGCGCGGCTGGGCCGTCACCGGCTGCCATCCCGCCACCATGGGCATCGGGCCGGTGCCGGCGGTGAACAAGGTGATGGACAAGATCGGCATGACGCTGGGCGACATGGACATCATCGAGTTGAACGAAGCCTTCGCGGCCCAGGTTCTCGCCGTGCTGCGCGAGTGGCAGCTGCCCCACGAGGACAACCTGAACGTGAACGGGTCCGGCATCTCCCTGGGCCACCCCATCGCGGCCACCGGCGCCCGCATCCTAACCACCATGCTCCACGAGATGCAGCGCCAGGACGCCCAATGGGGCCTGGAGACCATGTGCGTGGGCGGCGGCCAGGGCGTGGCAGCCGTCTTCGAGCGGCGGTAGGCGGCTAATTTACATCAGGTTCAAACCCGCCGGTTCCCCGCTTTACACCCATCATTCCCGCTCCACCCGTCATTCCGGCGAAAGCCGGAATCCAGCGTTGCTCTCTGGACTCCGGTTTTCGCCCAAGGCGAAACTCTCCTATGACCACTGAGTTTCTGCCCGACCACGACCTCATCCTGCTCACGCTGCTACCTGATCCGTCCAAAGTGCCGGATATGCAGCGCAGCCGGCGAATGTCAGAGCTCTACGTGCCTCTCCATTCACACTTCGAGCTCTGGCCGGACGTTCTGGTTGGAGCCAACGGGTATCTAACCCAGGATGGCGCCAATCCGGACACCTGGGCCAAAATGGACGTTGTGGTTACTCGCGACGTGATGCCGGAAGCCATCATCGGGCGCAACGGCTACATCATTGACGAGGTAGGCAAGCCGCCGGATTTCGTGCTGGAGGTAGTACCCGAATGTCTCTTTTACGATGAGTCCAGCGGCAAGTTCGGCCTGGTAGCTGACATGTTTGGAGAAGTGCGACCGGATGAAGTCCGGCGGGACTACGATTACGAACGCAACCGCCGGCTGCTTGCGGACTATGGCGTGCGTGAATACTGGCGCCTGTCGGCCAGCCCTGATGACCCGCAACAGGATACGCCGCTGGTTGGCCTCCGGTTGGTGGACGGGGTCTATGAGCCTATTCCAATCACCACGGAATCGGACGGCGAACTGCGCGGCCACAGCGCAGCCCTGGACTTGCATCTATGCTGGGACGGTGCCCTGCTGCGCTGGATGCAGACCACCGGGGGCAGAATGCTGCCCGGCATGAAAGAGCAGGACGAAACCATAAAAGACCTTCTCGCGGTGTTGCGAGCTGAGCGAAAGCGGCGTGCAGAAGCGGAGTACGGGCGGTTCGCCGCCAACGAAAAGGTCCGGCTGCTGGATGGACTGTTGCGGGAAAACGGTGTGCGACCGGATGCGGGCCGTTTCCGCGACCAACGGGACGCGCGCCTTCACGAACTTGCACGGCAGCTGGCGGAAGCCTCACACCCGTGGACGCAGTAGGCAACGCAGAACATGCCGCCACGTACACGCCGCGAACCTCCTCAACGCCGGAATGCCCGTGTCAGCAGGCACCTGCAGATGGCCCGAGAGTATTGGGTCAAGGCGCCGCAATATTTGGCCGATGGCGATTTAAAGCAGGCAAGGGAAAAAGGCTGGGAACATTATGGCCACGTGGCAATACGAGAAGCGGTCCAGGCCCTGGCCGCCGAGCAGTCGGATCAGTCCGAGCGGATTCGCCGCGACCTCAACGCCGCCGAGAGTCTGCACGGCAACTTTTACGAGGGACATCTAACTGCGGAACACACAGAGTTCAACCTGTCGGAACTGGTGCCGCTGCTGGATATCGCTTGGCGAGAGATCCCAGAAGAGTATACCGGCGGCGTATCTTTCGCCGACTGGATTGCTGACCGGGAGTAGCCACACTCTACTTTGATGTAGGAGTGCATCAGGCGGGTAGGGTGGGAACTGCGTATTAGGAAAGTCCTGATGGTGTCGCGAGCGGGTACATACGTCCAAATAGTGGCCTTGGCTTACAAAGTCCTCAAAAAACTGTGGGATCTTTGGTCTGAGTCTAGGCCGCAAGAACGAGAGGACATCAGCCAACATTTGTAGGCCATTTATGATGTGCTGCGAAACGTTGCCGCTCGTAGGGCGGGCACCTCTGATCTACCTCCGATGCTCATGTTACCATCACCGGAGTCCGTATATTCAGGAACGAACACTCGCGGGCAACGTCGCAAACGGGTACTCTCACATACTCGGCGAGTTCGGCAGGATGCACGTCGATTCGCACGCGCCATCTCTCAGTATCGATTGAACTTTACACTCGAGGAAGCAACGACAATTGGTTGGCATCTCAACGAGATACGGAAGATCCTATCTGAGATCGATCGCCGCACTCGTAGCTGAGTTTCGCGACTCGGGCCTATCGTCCAACTAAGGCTCACACATCATCAGGCGACCAGTTTAGGAGCAAACACATGGGCAGCAAGCATGACATTGCCGACATTCTGCTCACCGCCGACGAGAGCCTCCCCTACGCAGAGAAGCAACGCAGGGCGCACGCGATTTACGACGCCAAAATCCGACCTTTGCTGGAGCCGGTCGACGAGGACAAGTACGTGATGATTGACATTGTCTCCGGCGACTACGAAATCGGAGACAATCGGGGGACGCTGATTCGCGTGCTGCGGGAGCGTCGCCCGGATGCGGTCATGCACTGCATTCACGGCCACCAATCCTACAGCGAACGCATCCGCGGGCCGCGCTCACTTCGAAGATCAGGAGAACGCGCCTGATGCATTACGGAATTGTGAACCAGGATATCGAACCGCGCGTTAACCTCAGTGTGTTGGGGCACAACGACAGGATATACGACGGTGAATTTATAATTGACACCGGATACAGTGGAGAGATTATCCTTCCTTTGGATATTGCTCTGGATCTCAATCTGGAACAGGGCGATGACATATCCGTTACCCTGGGAGATGGAACGACCGATGACTATTCCACATACACCGCTCATATCGAGTGGCACGGTCGGCGCCGGAGCGTGGCGGTCACCAGCGTAGGCTCCGAGGCCCTCGTAGGTATGAGATTACTTATAGACAGCAATCTCAGCGTTGACGCGACTCCGGGAGGCGTGGTAACCATCTCCGAACTGCCCTAGCGCGTGCCATCGCTTTACCCAACCGCCCGCCGCCGGCGTTATAATGCGCCGTAACCTCCGCGCACAGGAGCATTGTTCTATGGGCAGCAAGCATGACATTGCCGACGTTCTGGTCATCGGGGCCGGCGCTTCCGGCGGGGCATTTACCTGGAGCCTGACCCAGGCCGGGGTGAAGGTGGTGTGTCTGGAGCAGGGCGGCTGGGTGCCGCTCAACGCCTTTCCGGTGAACGAGCCCCAGGCGCAGCTTCACTGGCAGACCGACTTCCATCCCAACCCTAACTTCCGTGGGTTGCCGTCGGATTATCCGGTCAACGAGGATGACACCCCCATCGCGCCGTACATGTACAACGCGGTGGGCGGCAGCACCATCCACTGGGGTTCCCACTTCCCCCGATTCCATCCGTCGGACTTCCGGCTCAAGTCGTTGGACGGCGTGGCCGACGACTGGCCCATGGACTACTTCGAACTGGAGCCCTACTACGATCAGAACGACCGCGCCCACGGCGTTAGCGGCTTGCAGGGTGACCCGGCCTACCCGCCCAAGCCGGCGCGGCCCACGCCTCCGCTGCCCATTGGGCCGGGCGGCGAGAAGCTGGCCCGCGCCTTCAACCAGCTGGGTTGGCACTGGTGGTCATCGGATAACGCTGTGGCCTCTGCGGCCTACGACGGCCGGCTTGCGGACGTGGGCGAGTACTTGCGCTCGCCATCCAGCAGCGACATCATCTTCTGGCCCAGCGCGCTCAAGCAGGGCGCGCGACTGATCACCCATGCCCGCGTCCGCGAGATCCTGGTTGACGCCGGCGGGCGGGCTACCGGCGCGGCCTACTACGACCGCAATGGCGACCTGCAGGCGCAGTTCGCGAAAGTCGTGGTGCTGGCCTGCAACGGCATCGGCACCTCCCGGCTGCTGCTGAACTCGAAGAGCGCGCTGTTCCCGGACGGACTGGCCAACAGCAGCGGCCAGGTGGGGCGCAACCTGATGCACCATCCCTGCGGCTACGTGCTGGGCCTGTTCGACGAGGACCTCGGTCCCGACGATGGACCGCGCGGTTCCTCCATGCTGAGCCAGGAGTTCTACGAGACCGATGTGCGTCGGGGGTTCGTGCGCGGCTACGACATGCAGATCTCCAACGTGGGCGGCGCTCCGCTGCAAATCGCTCTGGGCGGTCTAGTCGGACAGCAGGTGGAATGGGGCGAGGGACACCACCGTGACTTCGCGGAGCGGTTCCGGCACCAGATGGGCATCGTCATCATGACCGAGGACCTGCCCGAAGAGCACAACACGGTCACGCTGGACCCGACGCTCACCGATAGCCACGGCATACCCGCTCCCAAGATTGACTACACGGTGAGCGACAACACCTGGGCCATGCTGGACCATGGGGTCGCCCGCGCCAGCGAGGTTCTGGAGGCGGCCGGCGCGAAGAAGGTCGTCTCGTCGCGCCTGCGCCGCAACGCCGGCTGGCACCTGCTGGGCACCGCGCGTATGGGGTCCAACCCTGACCGCTCGGTGGTGGACCGCTGGGGTCGCGCCCACGACGTACCCAACCTGTTCATCATCGACGGCAGCATCTTCACCACCGGGGCCTGCATCAACCCGACCACGACGATACAGGCCCTGGCGCTGCGCACCGCCGACTATCTGAAGGGAGAGGGATCTTCCGCAATTTCCTAGCCCCGACGCGCATGCAAATCACCACTGAGCGACTCATCCTGCGGGAGTTCGGAGAAGATGACTGGCGGGCCGTGCTGGATTACCAGCGCGACCCGCTTTATCTTCGGTACTATCCGTGGGAAGACCGCAGCGAAGCGGATGCGCGGGCATTTGTCCAGATGTTCCGGGCGTGGCAATCGGAACAGCCTCGGCGTCGGTTCCAACTGGCCATCGTTCACCCGGACAACGATGAGTTGATCGGCAACTGCGGCATCCGCCGCAAGCCGGACAACGAGTGGGAGGCCGACATCGGTTACGAACTGGCTCCCCAATGCTGGGGGAACGGCTACGCTACCGAGGCAGCCCGAGCCATGGTGGATTTCGGATTCAATGAACTGGGCCTGCGGCGGATCTCATCCTGGTGCATAGCCGAAAACGTGGCATCCGCCCGGGTTCTGGAACGTCTGGGGTTCGTGCAGGAAGGCAGGTTGCGCCGCAGCGAATTTTTCAAGGGCCGATGGTGGGATACACTATTGTATGCAGTGCTGGCGGAGGAGTGGCAACCTGGTTCGCGTCTAGCCGGCATTGACAGCTGAAAATTCACCTGCGGAGGAACCATGCCCAAGATCGTGCACTTCGAGCTCCCCTTCGATGACGCCGACCGCGCCAATAAGTTCTATGCCGACGTGTTCGGTTGGCAGTCCAGCAAGTGGGAGGGCCCCGAGGAATACTACCTGCAACAGACGGGCGGGGACGACGAACCCTACGGGATCGGCGGCGCGCTTATCGCCCGTGGGTCGGCGGTCAATTTCGGGGGAACCCTGGTGGTCATCGGGGTGGATGACCTGGACGCCTACGTTGCCAAAGTAACGGCGGCCGGCTGCGAAATCGTGACGCCGCGCTCCGTCATTCCCGGGGTTGGCTGGTTCGCCAACTTCCGCGACACGGAAGGCAACGTGGTGGGAATGTTCATGGACGACAACAACGCAGCGTAGATTCAGTCGTCCTCGGGAGTGGCTTCCGTCTCCCGTGCTGTGGGGTCCGGCGGTACGATCGGAGGCGGCGCGGTGAATACGGGCGGACCGCCGGGCTCAGGATGGGTATGATTCACCAGCGCGTTGATGATTTCGTTTTTCATCTGCGCCATCTGTTGCACCATATCCTCGCGCAACCGGTCAATTTTCTCGTCGATTTTGTCGCTCAAGTCCCGGTGCGACTGGTCGATTTTCTCGCTCAGCTCATTACGGGTTTGGACGATTCTCTCGTTAGTTTCCCCCAGCTTGTCGGCAAGCTGGTCAACCCGGTTGAACAGCCGGAAGATGAATATCGCCCCAATTGTGATGAACGCCACTATGATCGCTATCAAACCGCCGATGATGGCGATTTCAAGTGCGTTGTCTGTCAAAGTGCTTTCCATATCAATCTCTCTTGTCATCGGGATTATCCGGCGGTACTGTAAATGCTGTCAACTGCAAATTCCCAACCTGCATTGGTAGGTCGGATTATATGGAAGGGAGAACATCATGGGCCGAATGGACGGTAAGGTAGCCATTATCAGCGGCGGCGCCCGCGGCATGGGCGCTGAGGAAGTCCGGTTGTTCGCCAGGGAAGGCGCGAAGGTCGTCTTCGGCGACATACTGGACGACCTCGGCCAGCAGGTCGAGGCCGACTGCCGCGCCGAAGACCTGGACGTGGCCTACACGCACCTGGACGTTACCAGCGAGGACGATTGGCAGGCCATCGTCGCCTTGGCCGAGGAACGCTACGACAAGCTCGACGCCCTGGTGAACAATGCCGGCATCAGCATCTCGGTGGAGGGCGGCGCCCGCAATATCTCTCTGGAAGACACCAGCGTCGAGCAGTGGGACCGCGTAATGGACATCAACTCCAAGGGCGTGTTCCTGGGTACGAAAGCGGCCATACCCGCCATGCGCCGGGCCGGCGGCGGGTCGATCATCAACATCTCTTCAATCGCCGGAATGACCGGCGCCTGGTCCCGTTCCCATCCGTACAACGCTTCTAAGGGGGCGGTGCGCCTGTTCACCAAGGCCACGGCAGTGCAGCATGCCCGGGAGGGTATCCGCGCCAATTCCGTCCACCCGGGGCCGATCATGACGCCGATGAGCGCGTCAACCTACGCGGACCCTGAGGTCGCGGCGCAGCGCTTGGCGCTGGTGCCCCTGGGACGGCGCGCGCATCCCATCGAGGTGGCCTACGGCGTCCTCTACCTGGCGTCAGACGAAGCGTCCTTCGTAACGGGCGCGGAACTGGTCATCGACGGCGGGTGTATTGCCCAGTAGTGCGGCGGCAAGTAAGATAGCCGCGAACCATTCAATCCGACACACCATCTGCAAGGGAGAATATTATGCCTGAAACTTATGGCCAGGGAGATTTCCAGTACACCTTCGTCGAGGACTGGCTGAAGCTGCCGGACGGCATGCGCCTTTTGGAATGCCCCGGCGTGGCCGTGGACGGCGACGACCGCGTCTTCATTCTGACCCGCGGCGAACACCCCATCATGGTCTTTGACAAGGACGGCAACTTTGAGCGGTCCTTCGGCCAGGGACACTTCAGCGAGAACCGCACCCACGGCCTCTATTACAGCGCGGCCGACGACACGCTGCTGGCCGCCGACGACGGCATACACACCATCCAGAAGTTCAGCGTCACCGGCGAGAAGCTGATGGAGATCGGCGAGAAGAACCATCCCGCCCCCCGCTGGAGCGGCCAACCCTTCAACCGGCCCACCTCCGCGGCCATCCGCCCCAGCAACGGCGACATCTACGTCTCAGACGGGTACGGCAACTCCCGCATCCACGTGTACACCGCCGAGGGCCAGTACAAGTTCTCCTGGGGCGAGCCGGGCATCGACGCCGGCCAGTTCATCCGCCCGCACAACATCGCCTTCGACGAG
This sequence comes from Dehalococcoidia bacterium, assembly GCA_034428455.1. Lineage (GTDB taxonomy): Bacteria > Chloroflexota > Dehalococcoidia > Lucifugimonadales > UBA3495 > Bin87. The sequence goes on along the minus strand of DAOUHZ010000132.1, from coordinate 31,641 downwards.
GATGAGCGCGTGTACGTGGTGGACCGGGAGTGCCACCGCATCCAGCTGTTCGACACCGACGGCAACTTCACGGAGATGTGGAGCAACATCCACCGGCCGGACGCCATGGTGTACTGGGGCGGCCACATCTACGTCGGCGAGCTCAACGGCATGGGCGGCGTGGACGACGCGCCGGGCCTGGGTCACCGCGTCACCATCTACGACCGTGACGGCAACCGCGTCTGCGTCTTCGGCGCTCCGGAAGAGGGCGAAGGCGCCGGCCAGTTCATTGCGCCTCACGGCATCGCCGTGGACAGCACCGGCGCGGTGTACGTGTCCGAGGTGTCCTACACCATTCGCGGCAGCCACATGGACCCGCCGCGGGAACTGCGCAGCTTCTCCAAGTACGCCAAGGCATAGACCCCGGCGTCTGCCGTGGCGAGGATCGCGTAGAGGGTGGCCTGCGTTGGCAGGCTGCCCTCTTGTTGTTGCCTCTACGGGCGCGCCGGTATCAGCTGCGACGTCGGTATGAGAAGATCCGGGAACGCCGCCGGCGCGATGTCGTCGCCGGCCCGGTACCGCCGCACCGTTCGATACTCGTCGGGGGACGGCTCCGTGTGGGCCTCAATTAGGTCGTCTTGCAAGTTCAGCAGCCACGACTCGGGAATGCCGGCGTTCGCGTAGAGCGGGAGTTTCACGCGGCGGTCGTAGGTCAGGGTGGAATCGGCTACTTCCACCAGCAGCAGGACGTCTTCAGGACGCGGATGGCCCAGGGCGTAGCGGTCGTCGCGGCGTGCCAGCAGCATGAAATCCGGTTCCGGTTCCGACATGTCAGGGATAACCAGCGGAAGCTGTGCCAGTACCAGTGCGCGCCCGGATAGCCGGCCTGACGTGGCGAACTCGTCGATAAGCGAACGGATGGCGGCGGCGTGGCGGCTTCCCATTGGCGACATAACGACTATCTCTCCTGCTACCAACTGCACCCGTTCGTCGGGGGCGAAAACGCCGGCCGCATCCATGGCGTGGTATTCGACGTGGGTGAAAGGCCGGGGTTTGCCGCCGCGGATTCCCGGCATCTCGCCGGCCGTGATGATGCCAGCGTCCAGCATGGCCTGGAGCTCGCGGGCGGTGAACCACCGCGGCCTGGGGTCGCCGTCGGCCAACATGGATGGCGGGCCGGTTTGGGGCTTGGCGGTAGTCATGTACGGAACCTCCCTTCTCCGACCCGGCGCGGCGCCGGCTGCCGGCGTTGGGTGGTATTATAGCCGCACCGTTGTTCTCCCCCGAATCATCGTTCCGCAACAGGTCAGCACTTGGTGCTTATTTGGGAGACGTACTCAGCGGAATTCCCCAATACCGCCAAGTGGACAGACTGACCATTTGGACTGTTGCGGAGTCTGGAGAGACCACCGTGCAGAATTTGACGTGTGCCGTTTGGACAAGGCACTGGCTCGGCTGGACCAGCACTGCCGCTGAAGCGTCGTAAGTGATGCTGTGATGGTACACTGGGAGCATTCCTGCTCATTTCATACCGGGAGCACGTGTTGTGTCTGCTGTCGAAACCAACGAAACCGTAAAAATTAATCGTCAAGTCAAGGCGCACCTGGATGCTGCTGACCGGGAGTTGATGGTTGCCGACACGGTCAAAAGCTCTGCCGAACTGTGGGCCGCCGTGCGCCTGGCCGCAGTAGTCACGCTGAAAAAGTGGGGACTGCCCCACGCCAGTGACGAGGAGATCATGGAGTCCATCAAGGTCGTCGACGACTCCGAGCGTGCCGAGGGCAGGATCGTGAGAAAGTATCTAGTCGTGCGGGGGTTCCACCACAACGCCGAGAATGACTACATGGAATTGGACGACTTCCTTTTCTGCCGTCCGGGAGCTACTGAGTTCGTTGACCAGATGCAAGAACTGTTCGACAAAAACCCATAATGACATTCGACGAGCACGTGGCCGACGCCCGGGATTGTGTTGAGCAGGCTCAGTACCTGACCGAGACCGGGCGACGACGTTTGGCATCCGAAGCCCTGTGGCTGGCCGTGAAGTACGCCATCAATGCCTTGGCACTTGCAGTCGGTCGGGAGTAGGGCAAGTACCGACACAAAAAAGGCTGTTGTATTTTGGCTGGCTGCCGAAATTGGTGAACCCGAACTCAGCGAAGCGCTGCGGACAGCCATGCAGATCCACGCAGATGCGGACAAGGGCTTTATGGACACCTCAGAGCTGCTGGAGTACCAAGTACAGACGGGGTATTTTGTCGATCTGCTATTGGAAATCGCTATCAGGCTAAACTCCACACAGGGGCAATCAACGTGACCACCAACTTCACCGACATTACCACCACCACCTGGGATGACGCACTTTCCGCCATCGAGAAGGGCTACGAATTGGGTTGGAGCGACGGGTTGCCCGTGGTTCCGCCCACAACTGCCCGTGTGGCCGAGTTCATCGGCTACTCCGGCCGGGACCCCGATGACGTTATCGGCGAGCTGCCCGAGCGGCGGCGTGTGATCACCGTGGAAAAAGCTGCAGCCAATGCCGTGATGGCCGGCTGCGTACCCGAATATTTCCCCGTTGTGCTGGCCGCCACCGAGGCGATGCTGGATCCGGTTTTCAACCTGGTCGGCCCGTCGTCCAGCATGGGCGGCGCGGCGATCCTGTGCATCGTCAATGGTCCGGTCCGCGAGCAGATCGGACTGAACAGCCGCAACAACCTGTTTGGCCCCGGCAACCGCGCCAACGGCACCATCGGGCGCTCCATCCGGCTCATCCTGATGAACGCCTGCGCCGCCATCCCGGGCTTGTTCGACCGCAGCGTCATCGGGCATCCCGGCAAGTACACCTACTGCATCGCGGAGGCGGAGGGCGATACTCACTGGACGCCCCTGCACGTCGAGCGCGGCTTTGAAGCCAACGACAGCACGGTCACGGTGTTCGCCAGCGAGGCGCCTCGACAAGTGCGGTCCATCGGACGGCCCGAGCCGATCCTGTACGCCATCGCGGACGTGGCATCCTCTTTGGGAACGTCGATGTCCACCTCCGGATCAGTGGGAGACGTGTCGGTGGGAATCCGGCAGGGACAGGTGGCAGTCACCATCGCCGGCAACAGCAATCTGTGGCGAGACTGGACGAAGCAGCAGGTACGCGAGTACTTGCACGCCAACATCCAGCGCTCGGTAGCCGACCTGAAGCGGGGTCTGGTGCTGCGCGGAGACGTGGAACCGGGCGACGAGGCCACGATGGTGTCCCTTATTCCCGAACCGGACGATATTCTGGTAGTATTCGCCGGCGGCGAGGAGTCCAACTCCTCTTCGGTGATACCGAGTTGGGGCCCGAAAGTCGGTTCCACGGCGGTCACCAAGAAAGTACAGACACCTTAGCGGCGTCAGTAACCGTCCCAGGAGGGCTAACATGGCTACCCAAACCTACCAACTGGTCAACCCGGTCACCGAGCCGGTCATTGCGCCTTTCGACGGCGCACCGCGTTTGCCCACCTTGGCGGGCACCCGGGTCGGTCTGATCGACGACAGCAAGCGCAATGCGGACGTACTGCTCGAAGAGCTGGCAGAGGTGCTGCGCAACCGCTACGAGATCCGCGAAGTCCGCTGGCTCCGCAAGCCCAGCGCGTCGCGGCCGGCCGACCCGAAGGAAATGGAAGAGTTGGTCGCCAACGTCGACTCGGTGGTGGTCGCCATCGGCGATTGAGGGAGCTGCAGCGCGTGCAGTGTGCACGACGGAATCCACGTTGAGAAGGCCGGCCTCCCCTCCGCCACCATTTGCACCGACCGGTTCATTCCCACGGCCAACGCCATGGCCAAGATGTGGGGAGCGGAAGACTACCCGACGATCTTCACCCAGCACCCCATCGAGAACCTCGACCGCCCGGCTCTGCGCGAGCGGGCCGAAGGTCTGGCGACCGAGGTCGTGGCTATCCTGACCGGCGGGTGATCCGCCGCAGACGAGGCCGCACCAAGTAGGGGTGGGCTTTCAAGCCCACCCCTTTGAACATAAAGGTCTAGACAAACCTTTGAACCTCGTCAGACGGCAATCAACTCGATCAGGTCTTCATATCTGCGGAAGTCTGCGGTGTTGAACGTCAGCAGCCGGCGTTCCCCGTGGGTCAACATGGTTGCGACGATGTTGGCGTCGTGAATCTGTCGCCCGCCCGCCGGGATTTCCTCCAGCAACTCGAGCAGTCTCTCAGTTACTGCCGGCCCGTCCTCAAGTACCTCATAAGTGTTGAGCATTTGGTTCACGTCGTATAGAGCCTCATCGGGAGTCAATGGCGCTGACCAATTTTGTGGGCGCGTAACCACTGCCAGATACTCCCGTATTACTTGGCGGCTAATCCTAATCGGTTCAGGGCCCCGGAGTACGCTTTCCAATATGCCACTGGCATCATCATGGTGCGGCGCTCCTACCGCACGGGCATTTACCAGCACGTTGGTATCAACAAACATCGGAGCGTTAAATCCTGTCTTCGTAGAGGTCTTCGCGCCGAAGGCTCAAGCCTTCCGGCCAAGGACCGAAGGAGCGGGCGGGCCAAATTTCGTCGAGAGTACGGCTGCGGGCGGCCGGCGAATCCTTCCTCCAGAACCGCACTGTCTCGGCGTCCATATCCACCTCGGCCGTTTTCCACCCGGCGGCGAGCAACGCTCTGACTTGGTTAAATCCGCTGTCTGACCACCAAGGGTGGTACTTGTGCGCTTCCGGGGGCAATTTGAACCCTATGATGGTTTCGATCTCGCGGAAAGTGGCGCTCCACTCGGATTCCTTCAGGTCGCATAGGTATTCGTACAGTCTCCGGTACTTTCCGCTAACCGCTTGCTCGCGGTACAGTTTTTCCAAGTCTATCGTCACGGGGAGCCTCCAAAGCTGGTGCTATCGCAGCATCTTAACGTCCCGCCGCGGCCTCGGCGTCCCGCAGGTCGGGCGGCAGCAGGTTGGGTATGCCGTCGCTGATGGGATAAGCCTCGTTGCACGCGGAACAGGTCAGCGCACCGGTGAGGACTTCGCCGGCGTCGGGTGCGTCTTCAGGCGCGATAACTTCCGCCTCGAGTGTCAGCGTGCCCCTGCAAACCGGGCAGGCCAGTATGTCCAGCAGATCGGTTCTCAATTCGTTCACCCTGGATCGGATTATCCCGCCAATCCTTTCTCGAACAACCAGGTGAGCACGTCGGCCAGGCCGATCACCAGCACCCCGGCGATGGTCAACGCTACCGGCCCGGTCATCGCGCCCGCTACGCCACCACTGGGTCTGTCCCGGCGTCGGGGCAGTAGCCAGGCGACAACGAAAGCGTACACCGCCAGCAGGATTTTGGCGACCAGCGCCACTGTGTAGGCCATGCCGGCGGCGTCCGAGGTCAGCCGGTCCACCGTCAGGATCACGCCGGACACGATGAGCACGGCGATGGCGGTCACCACGATGGGCCGGAATTCGGCCGCCAGCGCGCGGCCCACCAGCCCGCCCGAGTCAGCGGTGCGCAGCGCGGGCCGGCCGGCCAGCAGCATGAACAGGCTGCCGCCGATCCAAACCACGGCCGCCAGCGCGTGCGCCCACCGGATGGCCAGCAGGATGATGCCCAGGACGTCCATCAGCCCACCAGTTCTTCCAGGATGTCGGTCAACCGTTCCACGTCCATGCGGCTGATTTCCATAAGGTGCACCCGTCCAGCTTGGTCGATGAAGTAGGTGGTCGGGAAAAACTGCACCGCGTACTCCTGGGCCACCCGCGCGCGCACGTCGGTGGCGAAGTCGAAGGTCAGGCCGAACTCATCGACGAATTGCCGCGCTTCAACCTCAGTGTCGAACCCCTGGGGTACGAATAGCCCTATGAACCTGACGTTGCGGCCCTGGTACTCCTCCCAAACCTCCTGAAAAGCGGGCATCTCGTCCCGACAGGGCGGGCATGACGGATACCAGAAGTTGATGACCACCGCGTTGCCCCGCTGCTCGGACAGGCGAAACTTCTCGCCAGCGAAGGTGGTCAGGGTGAAGTCGGCGGCCGGCTGGCCGGTGGAGCAAGAGGTTGCAACAACTGAAGCTATTATTGCCGCCAATGCACCGGCCAGCCCTGTCCAGTAGCGTAACCGAGGCATCGCCATGTTATGCCGGCTGACCGGGCGGCCATCCTTGCTGGGTCACGTGCACGGCAATCTGCTCCGCAGCGAACGCCGTGGCCTCGTACAAGTCAACCAGGTCGTTGACACTGTTGACGTACAACAAGCCGTGCATGGCGTTGTAGCTGCGGAGCTCCTTCAGCGTCAGACGGTTGCGCTTGATGCCATTGCAGGTGCGATGCAGCAAGGCTAGGTTGTACAGTTCGTCGTTGCCCGGGGTTCCTTCCGCGGCCCGGCGGGCGCGGATGTGGTCCACTTCCAGCAGAGTTTCGTCAAGGCTACCGTTGGGACGACGCGGTTCGTAGCCGCAGCCCCAACAGCGGGGGCCGAACCGCTGTATCAGCAGTTGCTTGGCTTCCTCTTTGGGGATGCGGCCTGACCAACTGGAAGACTGCGTGGTCGGCCTGGCGCCGCGTGGCGGCGGCGACAGAAAGTAATACGGCTCCGGGTCAACGTCATCGCGCCGGGGCAGTTCGTGAGGGCCGAGGGCATGACTGGTGGTCCATTGCTGGGGTTCCTGAAAACCGCGGCCTTTACTGACGGACGCCAGGGCGTCTCTGGTGGCGTCAGTCATTCCGTCCAGGGCGATGCCGTTGAGGTAGAAACGGCGTTTGAGCATAGTCCAGGCCCGGTAGGTCATATCGCAGGTAATCCACTGGCGGCCCAGCCGCTCGGCGGCGATGGCGGTGGTGGCACAGCCGGCGAATACGTCCAGCACGACGTCGCCGGGATGGGAACTGGCCCCGATAATGCGCTCGTAGAGGGCAAGGGGTTTTTGCGTGGCATAGCCGGTTCGCTCCCGTGCGTGCGAGCCAATGGGTCTTACATCATCTACAATATCCTGGATTGGCACCCCCGGACTTTCATCAGCATATCTTTTTTGCTGTGGAACCGAACCGCGTTCGGGCCAATATATCAACCCGGCTTGATCCAGCAAGTCTAATTTATCCTGCGTCGATAGATTATCAAGATTGGCGTTAGGAAACGCATTCCTCAACACGGTGATCGGAGCTGCCCAATGCCGGCCAGAGGCTGTGGGGTTTATACCGCGCCAAGGCAACCCGGAATCCCCCGACCTGGTGCCTGCCCCCGTAAGAGTAACTAGCCTGTAGCGTCCTTTATCGCCTTCAAAGCGATAATATTGGTTAAGATATGATTCATCGTAGTCTTGATAACTGCGGTTCCACTGGTAATTTGAGGACATTCCGTAGAAAAGAACGGTATCATGTATCGGCCCCCAACGTCTGGCGCTGCCGTGAGAGCCGGTCCTTTTCCATACGATTTCGTTGCGATAGTTTTCGGCTCCAAATACGGCGTCCATCAGCATTCGCAGGTAGCTGTTGGCGTGACTGTCGCAGTGCACGTAGATGCTGCCGGCCGGCTTCAATACGCGCCGGCATTCAATCAGCCGCACCGCCATATAGGCTATGTAGGCAGCTTCGTTTTCCGAGGCGCACGCCTCCACCGCCTGGATTACCGCATAAACCGAGGGATAATCATCCTCAATGCCCATTTTCCAGGCCGGATGAATGCTCTCGTCCCATCTCCAGATGTCGTTAACCCGGGTTTCTCCGCGGCCTTCGTTGTGCTCGACGTCGTGGGCCTGGGCCAGCGCGATTTCCTCGGCGTACTCGGCGTCGCTGATCGGCGGGCGCGGGTTGCCTGTGAAGGTTTCGTTGGCGGCGAAGGGCGGGTCAATGGCAATTAGGTCGATGCACTCGTTGTTGAGGCTTCGCAGGAACGGGAGGTTGTCCATAATTGCCAGCGTGCGGTTTGGAACATTGAGATCGCTCATTACGCTCCCCTTCCTCCGGATGAAACGCGGTCCATTCTATCAGCCTGGCGATTCCCGGCGTAACGAAAGCAGCAAGGACCATATGCCACACTGACAAATCAAGGTCTGTCGCTGCCGCCCTATCCTTTGCTCTGACCGGCGGTCTCTCCGAACTGCCGTCCGAAGAGGGTTGTCAACAGGGCGCTGACGATGCACACCGCGAGGCACAGGTAGCCCACTCCCGCGTAGTCGACGCTGGCCAGCAGGGCGCCGGCGATGCCGGCGCCCAGGAACCCGCCGGCCTGGTTGCTGAATCCCATGAGGCCCACACCCGTGGCCTTGGAATCCCCTGAATACTCGGTGCTGGCCGCCACCAGGACCGGGAACGTTATGCTCAACAGCCCTGTTCCAACCGCGGCGACGGCCACTGATATCCAGAGTCCGAGGTTGAAGGCGAACAACAGGAAGCCACAGGCTCCCCCCAGTATCGTGCAACCAGCGATGTAAAGCGCACGACTCCGTCGGTTTGCCACGAACGAAGCGGAGTAGCTTCCGACCATCTGCCCGACCGCGGAGATTGCCAACGGCAGGGCCACGAAGCCGATGCTCAACTCGTAAGTATGGATCAGGTAGGCGGCGAAGTAGCTGATCATGCCCCAGAAAGCGATGCGCTGGGCGATATTGACCGCGACGGCGACTCGGAAAAACCGCATGGACACCAGCGATCGGTACCTGCAGAAGAATACCCAGTTGCGAACCCGCTCCCCGCGGGCTTCCGGGAGCCAGAGCCAGTTTGCCAGCAGCCCCACCGCCAATGTCAGGCCGTAGACGATGAAGGCCAGCTGCCACCCGCCCAGGTCTGCCAGCACCGCGACAAAGGGCACGGTGATGGCAGAAGCCAGCCCTTGAATAGCCAGCAGCGCGCCCACTGCCCGCGCCCGCCTGGCCGGTGAGATCACGTCCGAGACCGACCCCACGATGTTGGGGGGAAGCGCCCCGCCTCCCAGCCCGGTCAGAACCCGCAGCGCCAGCAGGGTTTCCAAGTTAGACGCGAAGGCGGACGCGAGGACGGATATTGAGAGGACCGCCAGGCAGGCCAGGGCCACCGGACGCCGGCCGAAGGAATCGGACAGGGGGCCGCCAGAGATGCCCATGACCGCCCAGCCCGCGAAGGTCGCCGTGGCCAACTGGCCGGCGACGGCCACCGAAACGTCCAGGTCCGTGGCAATCTCCACCAGCAGCGGCGGAACGATCAGGATCGCGCTTATGGTGGCGTAGACGGTGAGCGCCAGCACGGCCATGAACCATGCTTTGTTCACCTCTCTGCGGCCCGTCGCTGCGGTAGGCGTTGCGATGTTGGCGTCTCCTTTTTCGGTGCGTCGCCGCCATGGCGGCCGGAGAGTATCGGAAGACCAGGGCCAGCGGTGCCCGTGCAGCGACGTTTTATTGATAATGTTGCCACGTTAGTATAGCCCAACCCGAACGCCGTCCCCAAAGCGATCCCGTTCTCGTCCACACCCAACCCACGCCGGAAACAGCGCCCCGTCCATTTGCGCTTGACGGCTTTTCCGCTGAGGTTACAATCGTTGCGAAGTACAGGCATCAATTGCGGGTTGAGGTATTGCCATGCGTTTGGAAAACAAGGTTGCTCTGATCAGCGGCGGGTCCCGGGGGCAGGGGGCCGCCGAGGCCAGGCTCTTCGCCGGCGAGGGGTGCAAGGTGGTGATCGCGGACGTGCTGGAGGACGAGGGTCGGCAATTGGAGGCCGAGATCAACGAAACCGGCGGCGAGTGCGTCTTCGTGAAGCTGGACGTCACCAGCGAAGACGAGTGGAGCGTCGCCGTCAACACCGCCGTGGAGCGGTTCGGCAAGCTGGACATCCTGGTGAACAACGCCGGCATCTACCGCCAGGTTGGCATCGAGGACACCAGCGAAGAGCTTTGGGACAACATCTTCGACATCAATGCCAAGGGCGTGTTCCTTGGAACCAAGGCGGTGATTCCTGAAATGCGAAAGGCCGGTGGCGGCTCCATCATCAACATCTCCAGCGTGGCCGGCCTGATCGGCAGCTGGCGGGCGCCGGCCTACGGCGCAACCAAGGGCGCGGTACGGCTGTTCACCAAGTCCACCGCCATCCAGTACGCCGCCGAGGGCATCCGCTGCAACTCGGTGCACCCCGGCATCATCGAGACTCCGATGACCACGCCCAACCTGCTGCGGGACGACGCGGCCCGCCAGGCGTCGCTGGACCGGACGCCCATCGGCCGGGTCGGTCAGGCCGAGGACGTGGCCTGGGGTGTGCTGTTCCTGGCGTCCGACGAATCTTCCTTCATGACGGGCAGCGAGTTGGTGATCGACGGCGGTCTGTTCGCGCAGTAACTCGTGAAACCGCACCATACACCGCCCATGCGCCCGCAATGGAGTAGCGCCTCATGGTCAACAAGCTAACCGAACAGACCGGCGCCCGCCGCAACGAGAATGAGGAAGTGGACGACTTATCCATCGATTATCCTTCCGCAGACGGTGAGCGCATGGCCGAAACCGACTTTCAGTACATCCCTTTGACCAATACCGTCTCCGCCCTGCGCGTTCGGTATCACGGTCGGTCCGATGTCTATGTCGCCGGCGATATGCTGATCTATTACCGCATCAACCGCAACGACCTGAGCATAGCTCCGGACGTGTACGCGGTTTTCGGCGCGGCGGGCAACCATCCCCGGGACTCCTGGCTGGTATGGCGCGAGGGCAAGGCTCCTGATTTCGTAATGGAGATCGCCTCGCAAAGCACCTGGCGGCGGGACGTTGCCCAAAAGCGGGACATCTACGCCGAGATGGGCGTGTCAGAATACTGGCGTTTTGACCCCACGGGCCGTTTCTTTACGCCGCCTCTGGTGGGCGAGCGTCTGGTGGACGCCGGGTATCAGCAGTTGCCGGTCGCTGCGGATGAGGCCGGCATACTGCGGGGCCACAGCGCAATCTTTGGGCTGGACATCTGTGTGCGGCCCGGGCTCGACCTGCGGCTCTTCGACCCGGCGACGGGTCAATGGCTGCTTACCCACCAGGAAAGCGAAGCGGGACGCCAGGCCGCCCAAGCCGCCTTGCAATCCAGCGAGGCTGGCCGTCGTGCCACCGAAACCGCCTTGCAATCCGCTGAAGCCGAAATCGCCCGGCTCCGCGAACAACTGTCACGACAGCAACCATAGCGGCTTGGCGCTGACCTCTGCTAAACGACTGGCGCTGGTGGCTGGGCTGGCCGCGGTCCTACTGGCCTTGCTGCCCCATCCTGAGCCTGTCTACGCTTGTTCCTGCGGTCCCTCCGGTTCGCCGGCGGAAGCTCTGGAACGGGCCGATGGCGTGTTCGCCGGCGAAGTGACCTCGGTGAAATTCAGCGGGACTTCCCCGTATCGGCTCTCGTCGTCGGCGCTGATGACGGTGGAGTTCAGGGTCAGCCGGGTCTGGAAAGGACCGCGCCTGCCCACGTTGGCCGTCGAAACCGAGCGCAGCGAAATTTCCTGCGGCTACGATTTCAAAAAAGGCCGAAAGTACATCGTGTACACCTGGGAAGGCACGCGAACCGGACTGTGCACCCGCACCGCCCCGGCATGGATGGCCTTTGCCGATTTCGTGGCGCTGGGCCCGGGACAGCTGCCCGAGCCCACACCCGTCGCTGACAAGGGCGGTGGAGGCTCCTGCGCAGCCGCCGAAGACATAGGCGACAAGCCGATAGATGTTGCTGCGCTGGCTCTGCTGGCCGGCGTCGCCGTCTTGGGCATCCGCCGCCGGCCTCGCCTATAATGTTCGGTGGAAAGCGGCCTGGTCGAAGAGGACCGCTCCCCAATGCACCGCGGATGTTCGGAGCAAAATCCATGGTCAGCAAAACCGCAAGGCCCCAGGTTCCTGACGAGGACGAGATTGATGACCTCACCATCGAATATCCATCCTCCGACGGTGAACCCATGGCCGAATCCGAAGCGCAGTATACGTCCCTGACTGAAACCGTTTCCACGCTGCGTGTTCGATACCACGAGCGCGAGGACGTTTACGTGGGCGGCGACATGCTGATCTACTACCGGATGAATCGCAACGACGTCAGGGTCGCCCCCGATGTCTTCGTTGTCTTCGGCGTCACCAGCCGCCACCCGCGGGACTCCTGGCTGGTCTGGCGCGAAGGCCGAGCCCCGGACTTCATCATGGAGATCGCCTCTTCCCGAACCTGGCGGTGGGACGCCACGGAAAAGCGCAGCATCTACGCTGACATGGGCGTCACGGAGTACGTGCGCTTCGACCCGACCGGAAACTACTTTACACCGCCCCTCATCATGGAAACCCTGGACGGAACGGAATACCGGGAGCAGCCTCTGACGACCGACCCTGACGGCATCCTGCGCGCCCACAGCGCAGTGCTGGAGTTGGACATCTGCGTAACGCCGGCGCTGGAACTGCGCCTTTACGATACGGTGGCCGGCGAATGGATGCGCACCCTTCAGGAAAGCGAGGCTGCACTCCGGGAAAGCGAGGCGGTCCGCCAAGAGCGTGAAGCGGCATTACAGGCCAGCGAAGCAGCCCGGCAAGCCGCCGAAGCGGAAGTCGCCCGGCTCCGCGAGCAACTGGCGCAACTGCGACAACAAACATAACAGCGAGGTACGGAAATGCGACTGGAAAACAAGGTGGCTTTCATTAGCGGCGGCGCCCGGGGCATGGGCGCCACCGAGGCGCGGATGTTCTCCCGCGAGGGTTGCAAGGTGGTCATCGGCGACCTGCGCGACGAGTTGGGGCGGCAGGTTGAGGCCGAGATCAACGAGTTGGGTGGCGAGTGCCTGTTCGTCCACCTGGACGTTACCGACGAACAGTCCTGGAAGGACGCCATCGCGGCCGCGGTGGAGCGGTTCGGCAAGCTGGACATCCTGGTGAACAACGCCGGCGTATACATGCCGGAGCGGGTTGAGGACACCACGATGGAGAACTGGGACGTCACCATGAGCGTCAACGCCAAGGGCGTGTTCCTGGGCACCAAGGCCGCCATCCCCGAAATGCGGCGCAACGGCGGCGGCTCCATCGTGAACATCTCCAGCGTGGCCGGACTGGTGGGCAACCACATCTCCTCGGCGTACACCGCCTCCAAGGGCGCGGTGCGCCTGTTCACCAAGTCCACGGCCATCCAGCACGCCGGCGATGGCATCCGCTGCAACAGCGTCCATCCCGGCACCATCGAGACCGACATGACCGCCGACCTGCTGGCCGCCGGCGGCCGGGAGGATCGGCTGAATCGGACCCCGCTGGGCCGCCTGGGCCAGGCCGAGGACATCGCCTACGGCGTGCTGTTCCTGGCCTCTGACGAGGCGTCCTTCATGACCGGCAGCGAGTTGGTGATCGACGGCGGGCGCACGGCTATGTAAGGCCATCCGTCAGCAGCAGGATTTGCCGGATTTGGGGATTTTCAGGATTGAAGCCGTCCGGTGGTGGTGGAAGCCCAATCCGGTAAATCCTTCAATCCCGAAAATCCTGATTCTGACAACCCCTCGCGCATCGACCCATGGGGATATTTTCCGGCGGGTTCTTCCTGCTGCAATGCCGGCTGCCCGACGCCCACCCCTACGTGCGTCTCCAGCACGCTGTGTTCCACGTCCTGGAGGCGGACAGCGGGGGCGCGGCGCGGGTGGTCGATTTCACCATTTTCGGGCTGGTGCTGTTCAGCGCGGTGAACCTGGCCATCGGCAACACCAAGCTGGAGTTCTTCTTCATCAGCGTGTTCGCCGCCGAGTACCTCATCCGGCTGTGGTGCATCGTCTGGCATCGCAACTACCGGCAGGGAGGATGGAAGAGCCGGCTGCGGTACGCCACCACCAACGCGGCGGCCATAATTGATTTCATCGCCATCTGGCCGACGCTGGTGGTGATGATCATATTCGGCGAGGTCGAGGTGCTGCCAATCTTCAGGTTGGTGTCCCGGCTGATAATGACCGGAAGACGCTTCCCGGCCATGCGCCTGATGGGACGGGTGATGATGCGGTCGGCGTCACAGCTGATCAGCGTGCTGGTGACGCTGAGCGTGTTCTGGCTGGCGGCGGGCTACCTGATGCACTCGGCGGAAACGAAACTGCCCAGCGGCAACCACGAGCAGTTCGGGTCCATTGGCGACTCGCTGTGGGCCTCGGTGGTGATCCTGACCACGCTGCCGTCCCTGGAAGTGGTGCCGGGGACGCTGGTGGGCCGCGTGATCGCCGGCTTCATCGCCCTGCTGGGCATCGGCCTGTTCGCGCTTCCCGCCGGCATCCTGACCTCCAATTTCATGGAGGCCATCCAGCAGGCCCGGGACACCGCCGGCCAGGTGGAACTGAGCACGTGCCGGGTGCAGAGCGCCGCCCAGCGGCGGCAAACGCACTGGCCGCCGGCGCAGAGTTATACCAGTGCCCGGCATTGAATCCTTTCTTGCCTAGTGATACATTGCCGCCTGCTAAGGGTTGATAATACCCGGCGTCAATTTTGTCATGGTCAACGCGGATAAAAATCCCAAGTTCCTCGCCGTCGATTTCTATTGCGGAGCCGGCGGCTACGGTATCGCCGGATTACGCGAAATGTTTGACTATTATGCATCACCAGCAGACGGTGCTAACGATGATGAATACATCACTGGAATATCCTCCCATAGCCCTCATCACTGGCCCTAGCCAGTCCGGACGGGCTACCTTGGCTGTTCTGACAGGCGCACGGTTATTTCAGAATGGGTTTCCTCTTTTCCACAACGGGACTGCCCTAATCGGGTGGGACTGCGAATCGTATTTCACTGAGACCGACGGACTGCTCACGCTTGCCGATAAAATCCCGGCCGACGCGGTAATTTTATATGAATCTGACGGTGATACTCATGTATAGCGTTGGTGTATCGCTACAAGAGTAGTATGCCATGCCTCCAAGAATGAACTGGACGCGCCAGCAATTGTTGGTGGCGTTTGCGATGTATTGCCGGATTCCCTTTACCAGGATCAACTCGCGGCATCCCGACATTATCCGGGTGGCCGCCGCTATTGGCAGGACGTCGGCAGCCTTGTCCATGAAGATGGACAACATCGCCAGTCTGGACCCTGCGGTTACATCCCAAGGCCATAAGGGGCTACGGGCCGCGTCCGCCAACGACCGGGCGATGTGGGAGGAAATGACCAGCGATTGGGAACGCTTTCCCGTCGAGTGCGAACAGGCCTTGCTAGCGACAGAGGCGATGCCTGAACCTGCTGTTGAACCAGTCATGCCGGACTATGACGACTTGCCTATTGGTGAAGACCGGGTTGTACGGGCCACTACTCGCATCGGGCAACGATTCTTCCGCGCGGCTGTGATGAGCGCCTACAACGAGCAGTGCTGCATCACAGGGCTTGCGATTCCTGTGTTGCTCCAGGCCAGCCATATCGTCCCGTGGCAACGCGACAGGGCGAACCGAACAAATCCCCGCAACGGCCTCTTGCTATCAGTGTTGCATCATAAAGCGTTTGATGCTGGCTTGCTTACCATCAAAGATGATATGACCGTCCAAGTGTCCAGAGATCATGCAGAAACCAGTGGCGAATTTTTCTCATCTGCCATCGTCGCCTACGATGGACGACACATCAGATTACCTGAGAAATTCACGCCGAGCCGAGATTTTTTGGCTTATCATCGGGAGCATATCTTCCAGGGGTGAGTAGCCTTTATATTTCACGTCCGCAAATAGCCCGGCGCGCCCGACTTGGTGCTGCGTCGCTACAACACCGTTGTGTTGGTGCAGGGTTGTTTCTGGCACGGTCACGACCGTCGCAAGGGGTAGCGCCGCCCGGCCGTCAATCAGGATTTCTGGAATCGAAAACTGGACGGTAATTTAGCGCGGGATGCCGTCAATAGCGCCGAGTTGCGCGAACTGGGCTGGACGGTCTTCACAGTGTGGGAATGCCGCCTGCGCGAAGATACGGACGCCCTGCTGAAGCACTTGCAACTGCTCCGCAGGGGTTAACGCTGATCATCTGCTACCCCGGTCGCGCTCCTCTGCCGGAACCGGCACACCGGGCCGCCAGCCGCGAGGCGCCGGGTGCCCCCGTCGGTTGTGGCGGCCCAGCGCCCAGAGGAAGGCAGTAACGTCGATGCCGGCACGTTCCACCTCGTTACCCAAGGTGCGTCCACGCATTGGCCGGCTGCCCCAATCGGTTAGCGTGATGCTTATTTCGCCATTAGACAATATGACGTGGCTGCCTCGGCCCCGACGGCGGCGGCTGATTACTTCAAATCCAAATCTGCGAAACACCGCCACCGCTTCACCGAAAGACACGTTGTAGATTGGGACCGGCATTCAGCCGTTGACCCACACCGCAGCTGTTTCCACCAGGTATCCTTGCGGTTCCCAATCCTGCCTTACCTGCTCCATATCTTGGACTTCTTCCGCCGAGGGACGCCCTGCTTTTTCCAAAAAAAGTTCGATGGCGCCTTGGATCATATACAAAGCTTCGTCCCAATCATCACCCTCGCTGGCACAACCGGGCAGAGCGGGTACAAAGACGCTATAGCCGGGTTCGTCGGGGCCGGATACCAGCGCCACCTCGAACTCCTCGGGCTGGGGCGCTGCGTCGTCTTTTTCCAACCCTGAGTGGTCCCTTGTCGTTACCATATGTCCCTCCGTGAAAATCCCACTGGCGATGTGTCGCCGATTTCCAGGCTGTCATCGCCGGTGAATCGGCGCAGCCGGCGCAACTGCCTGCTGCTGGTGATGGTGAACGGGCGCGGCGGAGCGGCAGTCAGCTCGTTCAGGTACGGAACCAATTCCTCAACCTTGTCAATCATCGCGGCCAGTTCTTCAACGTGGTGGTAGTTTTCGTAAAAGTTCTGGTGGCCGACCCAATAGGCTTCAGACAAGGCATCATACTGCTCAGGGTTGAAGCCGTATTCCATTGCGACTTGGGTGGCCACTTCGCGCACGTCCTGATGGGATTTATGCGGCCAGCCCCGTTGCTCGGCGATGGCTTTCATCGGCTGCACCACTGCGCCCCAGGCCTTTTCGCCGGCTTGCAGACGACTGCCCGCAGCCAGTTCTTCACGGGCGTGGATGAGCAACTGCCGACTGATTTGGCAGCGGTCTTCGGTACTTTGAACGCCGGGTTCCGGCAACTCGGGTGCAGTGGTCATGGGTAAGGCGCTCGTATCAACACTTGGCTGCTCGGTGGTCGTCAGAATTATCACCGCAGTTCCCGGGGCAGCGTGAAGGTGATATCTTCCTCCGCGCCTTCCAGGAGCGTGACTTTGGCCGGGTCCAGCGCTTCGATCACTGCTTCCACCAGCACTTCGGGGGTGGATGCCCCTGAAGTTATGCCTGCCCTCCGGCAACCCACCAGCCATTCCGGGTCGATTTCGTCCGGGCCGTTGATCAGGTAGGCCGGGGTTCCGTTGGCCTCGGCGACCTCCCGCAGCCGGTTGCAGTTCGACGAATTCTGCGCGCCGATCACCAGCACCACGTCCACCAGGCCGGCCATCTGCGTCACCGCGTCCTGGCGGTTGGTGGTCGCGTAGCAGATATCGTTCCGCACCACCGCGCCCGGGAACCGCTCCTGGATGGCGCCGATGGCGTTGGCGGTGTCTCCCACGGACAGGGTCGTCTGGGTGATGACGGCCACCTCGGTGTCCGCCGGCCAGTCGATGTCGGCGCTGACTTCCTGCTCGGCCAGCGGCGCGGAGTCGTTGATGAGCGTCATCGGAGCCTGGCCCATGGTCCCGCGGACTTCCTGATGGCCCTGGTGCCCCACCAGGAGAACCCGCTTTCCCTCCCGGTGGTACTTCTTGGCCTCGTTGTGCACGCGGGTCACCAACGGGCATACCGCGTCGATGACCCGGAGGTTGCGTTCGGCCGCCTTCTCGAAATCCTCCGGCGGGGATCCGTGGGCCGAGAACACCACCAGCGAGCCGTCGGGAACCTCATCGACCTCCTCCACCGTGATGGCCCCTTTCTGCTCCAACTCGGCGACCACGTAGGGGTTGTGCACGATCTGATGCTTGACATAAACGGGCGGGCCGAACCGCTCCAGGCATTCCTCCACGACGTCGATGGCCCGCACCACGCCGGCGCAGAACCCCCTGGGGGAACTCAAAATCACTTCAACCATCTTGTAATCCTCTCGCAGCGCATCATCGCCCCTGCGGCCCACGATCCCTTGAATGCTCATTCAGTAAGTCCTGTTTATCCTTGCTCGCGTACGTTGGATATTGCCTCTAGGCGTTGTCCGGTTCCCAACCCCAGGGTCGGGGACCCCAGCCGGCTTCGAACACCGCGCCCCGTTTCACCGACAGCACCGGGGTCACGGCGCGCTCAGATTGCCGCCCGTTGCCCAGCACGTCGTAGACCACCCAGTCGCCGTCCTGGATGTCCAGCACCGACACGTCGGCCTGCTTGCCCACTTCCAGGCTGCCCAGCCGCTCCTCCTCGCCGATGGCCCGCGCCGGGTTGATGGTGCACATCTCCACCACGCGGTCCAGGGTGAAGCCCATGGCCAGGAAGCGGGTCATCATCTCGGTCATGCTGTGAACGGTGCGGATGCGACCGGGCACGGTGAGGTCGGTGCTGATGCAGTGGGGTTCCACCCCCTGGTCCAGCACCCGCTCGCCGATGTCGAAGCTGAAATTGGCGCGCCCGTGGGCGGTGTCCAGCCAGACGCCGCGTTCGTGGGCCTCCCTCGCTTCGGGCACCAGGTTGCCGTCGCTGTCCAGCACTCCGCCCGGATTGGCGGTGAAGAAGTGGGTTACGATGTCGCCCGGCTCCATGAGGGGAAGCAGATCCCGGATCACCTCAGCCGGATAGCGTTTTTCGGTGTCGCCGATGTGAACCATGAGACGCACGCCGGCCTCGCGGGCCGCCCGCTTGGCCATGCGGGGCATTTCCATTCCCATGATCTCCAGGGCGGGGGAAACCATGCGGGCCTTGATCCCGCGGATCGTGCCGTTGCTCTCCTCAACCACCTGGATGGTCCGCTCCAGGTCGATGCTGCTGGGAGAGAAAATGTCCGGCGTGGTGGCCAGACCAGTGCGGCAGATGTGCAGGAAGGGGATTACCTCGGTGGCGTTGTTGGGGATGATGTGCGCCGGAAACCCGCCGTAGGTGTCGCAGCCGCTGCTGCCGGCATCCACCATGGTGGTGACGCCGGCGCGCACGCCGCCCACGTCGGCGTTGACGCCGTTGCCGTTCACGCCTTCGTATACATGGGTGTGCAGGTCGATCAGGCCGGGCGTTACGTACTTGCCCCGCACCTCAACGACGCGCGAGGCTTCGTCGGACGAGATGTCGGAAGTCACCGCGGCTATCTTGCCGTCGGCTATCGCCACGTCGTATGCGCCGTTCAGGTTCTGAGTGGGATCGATTACCGTGCCGCCTTTGATGAGCAGGTCGTACATGGGTGGGTCCCTCCAAATGGTACGATTAGTCGCTAGACGCTGCCTGCAACCGCCAACAGAATACCCCACTATGCGTGATTGTGGCAAACTGAAATTCGGCGGCAACGTTCGGCGGCTGCGCGAATCACTTGGGATGACCCAAGAGGATCTTGCCGAAGCGGCTAGTCTGGATCGGTCATACATTGGCGGCATTGAACGTGGGGAGCGCAACCCGGCCCTGACCGCCATCTTGCAGTTGGCGTCGGCGTTGGGGACTGCGCCAGGGCGTCTTTTCGAGGGAATAGGCGATGATGCCGAAAGGTCGAACCCCCCGGATAGGCTTACCGCCGTCGCAACAGACGACGGGCTGATGATCGCTTTCAAGTATGACCAATATGATGCCGAGTATCGGCTGCAAGGAGCGACCTTATCGCAATTCAACCAGGTTGTGCACGTGCTTAACAACGAATTGGCATCCGGTAGCAGGCGGGCGAATGCGGTAGCGGCAACGTTTCAGGAAGCCGTACGAACATGGCCGGAAGCCAACCCATCCGACCTCTGGACGTTTTTAGTCAATCGCGCTTATTGCGACCGTTCTAACCACCCTGACGTCAATGCTAGGCTCAATTTGGAACAAAGCTGGAAACGAACCAGCGGGTGGGCTTTGGAGCGAGTCCTGGTAGCCCATTATCAGCCGTTCCTTATCCATGAGGGCCTATCCATCAAGATAAGCAGCAAAGCAGAGAAAGCCGCGCTACTGGGCGGGATTGATGATCCTCGTATTGTTCCTGATAAAGCCGATATACTGCTTTGCTACGATGTTGGCGGTGAAGAGAGGTTACTAGGCGTGGTCCATGTGAAAGCCAGCATTGCCGAAAGGCGCACCGATGACGTGCCAATGAGCCAAGCACTGATAGCGGCAGGTTATCTTTCCGTGTTCTGGACGATGGATGTCAAAAGTTTCCCCGCAGCTCGGCCGGTCAATCGTGGCGAGTTTGGAGATGTTGATGATGGCCAACTGAACGACAAGCGGCGAGACTTCGAGGAACACCGTCACTTCTCGGCCTGTTTTTCCTACAACCGCAATACGACGCCCACACCTGAAGATAGTGATGCAAATGCCCGGATATTCGTATGCGACTTCACAAATCCAGACGACCGTTTTTCGCGATTTCTGATTTCGGCTTTACGACGTCGTTTGCCTCGCCGGAGTTGAGGTTTTGCTGTTCTTTGATCTGCATCAACCTTTTCCTTGACTCTTCAACCTGCTCCGGGTCAATTTCAAATCCGATGTAAGTACAGCCTAGTCGCAGCGCTGCTATACCGGTTGACCCGGAACCGGAGAACGGGTCTAGCACCACCACGTCGCTCCCGCTCTGTCCGTAGGCTTCAATGCAGCGTCTGGGCAACTCTATGGGGAAACGTGAGCGGTGCTGTAGCCCTGGGATGTGCTCGTTAGCGAACTCCCACACGCTGGGCACCGGCGGCGCGGCGCGGAACGAATGCTGCTCATCTTTGGCCAATAGGTATATGGGCTCGTGCTTGCGATGTGGCCGGCGGCAGCGCCCTTCCGGCATCGGGTTCTTCTTGGCCCAGATAACTTCGCCGCGGTACAGATACCCCGATCCGGTGAGCGCTATCAGCAGACGTTGCGGAAGCATTAGCAAGTTGCCGTACTGTAACCAGCCGGTTGTCTTGTCAATGAACGCCTTACGCTTGAAGCGCGGCTTGGTATAGGCCGCGTTTTCGGGCGAAAAACCGTTTTTATCAGCCCCCAACGAACTGTATTTGTAATCCTTCGCTCCCCAATTTACAGGCGTGTTGTAGGCATCGCCTAAATTGAGCCAGACAATGCCGCGCTGCTTCAACTTGGGTAGCAAGGCAGTGAATACCGCCTCCAAAAAGGCAACGTATTCCCTGGGATCTTCCTCGGTGCCGTTGCCCACACCTCCACGGGGAGAACGTTGACCCCAGTAGGGCGGGCTGGTGACAACAACATCAATGCTGGCGTCGGGAAGATTGGGGATAAACTCCAAGCAATCCCCCTCAAAAACGCCAGTTTGCGTAACGTCTATCGCTTTCAGTTCGGTCATGGCAGGACGAATTTACAGAACTGTAATCTCGCCGCGATGATAAATTGACAGTCTCCATGAGCGCAAGCGGATAATGCCAGCAATCTGGCAGCCCTCTTCCCAATGCCCTATACTCCCGTTCAACCAACAGCAAACCAATAACAAGCGCAGCCCTGCTGCGGAGGTCACTATGGCATTGGGACTCAGAAGCTACCGCCCGCTGGTGGGCGGCGTTACCCACATGGTAAGCACCGGTCACTACCTGGCAACCGCGGCCGGTTACCGGATACTGGAGCAGGGCGGTAACGCCATCGACGCGGGGGTGGCCGCCGGCATCGTCATCAACGTGACGCTGCCCCAGTACACCAGCTTCGGCGGCGTGGCGCCCATCATCATCCACCATGCCGAGACGGGGGACACCCGGGAGATCAGCGGTCTCGGCCGGTGGCCGGCCGAAGCGTCCATCGATTATTTCCGCCGCGAACACGGCGGCGACATGCCCCACGGGGTGATGCGCACCGTGACGCCGGCGGCGCCCGACGCCTGGCTTACCTCGCTGAGCCGGTACGGCACCATGACCTTCGAGCAGGTCGTCACGCCGGCCCTGGAACTGGCGGCCCACGGCTTCCCTATTCCCGCCACATTGCACCGCGCCCTGGTCAGCAGCGGCGACAACATCATCCTCGACGAGGGCGACACCAGCCAGTGGACCAGCACCATGGAGATTTTCTACCCCGGCGGCAAAGCCCTGGGCATTGGCGATCTACTGGTGCAGTCCGACTTGGCCCGCACCTTCCGGCGCATGATCGACGCCGAGCGGTCCGCTGCCGGACAGGGGCGTGAGACCGGCATACAGGCCGCGCGCGACCTGTTTTACAAGGGTGACATCGCCGAGGAGATGGTCGCGTTCATCCGCAGCCAGGGCGGGTGGCTGTCCATGAACGACCTGGCAACCTTCTCCGTGGGCGTGGATGCTCCGTCCATGATCGATTACAAGGGGATCGATGTTTACGCCTGCGGGCCGTGGTGCCAGGGGCCGATGAACCTCCACGCCCTGCGCATCCTGGAAGGCTGTGACTTGCAGGGTATGGGCCACAATTCCGCGGAATACATCCACACCGTGCTGGAGGCGCTGAAGCTGGCCTTCGCCGACCGTCACGCCTACTACGGCGACCCCGATTTCGTGGACGTGCCAATGGACGGCCTGCTCTCCCGGGAGTATGCGGAGATCCGGCGACGGGAGATCGACTCCCGCCGGGCCAATCCCGAGATGCCCGATGCCGGTGATCCCTGGGCATTCCAGGCCGGAACCGGCCACGCCGCCCGCAAGCCGGAGCCGGTGGCCGGCCCGCTGTCCGCCGATACCTCCTATATCTGCGCGGTGGATCGCTGGGGCAATGCGTTCTCGGCCACGCCCAGCGACGGGTTCGGCGGCGCGCCAATTGCGTCCGGCTTGGGCTTCATGGTGTCGGCTCGCGGCGCGCAGAACTGGCTGGACGAGGACCATCCCGCCAGCCTTGCGCCTGGAAAGCGCCCGCGTCTAACCCCGAATCCGGCGATGGCGTTCAAGGATGGCAAACCCTGGATGCCCTTCGGCACGCCGGGCGGCGACGTGCAGCCCCAGTCCATGGTGCAACTCTTCCTGAACGTAGCCGAATTTGGCATGGACGTGCAGCAGGCCATCGAAGCGCCTCGGGCGTCCACGTGGAGCTTCCCCAATTCCTTCTGGCCCCATGCGTACCGGCCCGGCTTGGTCGGTGTCGAGTCCCGTATCGAACCGTCGGTGGTCGACGACCTCCGCAAGCGCGGCCACGACGTGGACGTGTGGAACGAGTGGACCCCTCGAATGGGCTCCCTGTGTGCTATCGAGATTGATCGCGAGCGCGGCAGTCTGTTCGGTGGCGCCGACCTGCGGCGAGACGCCTACGCCATGGGCCGCTGACCTGCGGCTGACGGAACAAAACCGGACGGCGCCGGGAAACCTTCCCGGCGCCGTCCTCTTGATTGAATACCCTGGGTGCTGCCGTTGGTTGATGCAGCTGTGGCGCGCGGTTTGCGGGAAAACCTGCGCTACGGCTTCGCCATGCGGTAGCCGATGCCGTGCTCCGTGAAGATATAGGACGGCTTGCGGGCATTGTCCCCCAGCTTTTGCCGCAGAGTTTTCACGTACGCCCGCAGTAACTGGGATTCCCCGGCGTACTCTGGCCCCCAGACCCGGTGCAGCAACTCGTCCTGCGTCATCACCCGGCCGGCGCCGTTTGAGAGTTCGTGCAGCAGCTTGTACTCCGTCGCGGTCAACTGCGCCGGTTGGCCGGCAACCGTTACGACGTGGGACGTGTAGTCAATTCTCAAGTTGCCCAGCGCGTATGCGTCATCGGGGTCGCTGCGATGGGACAGCGCTTTTCGTCGCAGCGAGGCCCTGATCCTCGCCAGGAGTTCGGTGGGCGAGAACGGCTTTACGATGTAACCGTCGGCGCCCTTATCGTACGCCAATATAGCGCCGGCTTCGTCTCCCGGGTCGAGGATCGCAATCGTCGGCACATGGTGGGAGTTGACGATCCGGTCCATCACGTCAAACTCTGTTGGTTCTGAGTTCGAAAGGTCGAAAAGCACAAGGTCCGGATTTTCGGATGCTACCAGCTGCTCAATATCATCGAGGTCAAAGGACGCCAATGGTGTGTAGTCGGCGCGGGACAGTGTCCGGCGCGTGACGCCCAGGATGTGCGGGTCGTCGACGACCAGCAGGATCCGCGGTTTCTCTCCCACCTGACGACCGCTGGGTTCGGCTTGGTGGTCAGAAATTGATGAGTCAGAGTCATCCGCGTCGTCGGGGATGGGGATTGTGAATGTAAACTCCATGCCGTGGTTGCCTTCGCCGCGCTTGGCCAGGAGCCGGCCTCCATGCGCGTTGACGATGCCTTTGCTGATGGTCAGGGCCAGCCCATCTCCCTCCAGATTGTCCTTGGCCCGCTCCGGATGCTCCTCCAGCAAGCGCTTGAAAACCTGCGGCGGTTGATGGGAATGGGTACAGTCCATGTGGGTGGATATGGTGAACACTACGTGAAGGTCCTTGCGCTGTGCGCTCACCTTTATGGCGTCGGTTTCCGAATAATGCTTGAAGCTGTGAGCGAACAGGTCCCGCAATACATGGTCGATACGCTGCGCGTCCATCATTACGTTAGGCAGGTCCGAGGGAATGTCCAGCGAAAACTCCTGGCCGGGATGGTTCCGCCCGAACTCCCGGATCGCCCCGGTTACCAGGGTTTTCACGTCGGTTGGTTCCAGATTAATCTGCAGCGTCCCGAACTCCAGGTCGGAAAGGTCGGTGAGGCGGTTGATTTGGGAGCGCATCACATCGGCCTGATGGTCGATGATTTGCAGCAGATGCAACGGCTCGGTTGAGTTGGCAGTGCTGACGATGTCCGACAGTGCGACTATGGATCCCTTAATCGCGCTCAAGGGCGTCCGCAATTCTTGGCTCACCAGGCCGAGCAACGCCGCTCGCATCCGCTCCGCATCGTGATGAGGGGTCATGTCCTGCATGGCCACCACCACGGACACGATCTCACCCCGGTCCGAATAGATCGGAGCCGCATTGACCAATGCGGTGATGGCTCTCCCGCTGGGGAGGCAGATCTCGATTTCTTCGGCGCGTACCGTTTCTCCGCTCTGCATCACTCGGGTGGATGGGAGATCACTGAACGGGAGTTCCCGACCATCGGCTCGCCGAAAAGAGACTACTTCCGGCATGCGTTCCCACGATCCTCCGGGCAAGCGCAGATCTTCCACCATCCGCTGGTTTTCCCGGTTGGCGGCGAGCAACATGCCGGTTTTGGCATCGAACACGAGTACGGCAATGGGAGAGATATCGACCAGCGCCTTCAGGTCGGTCTTGATGCGCCGCTCGGCCTCGAATTTGCGCGCGTTGGCTATCGCGTTGCCCGCGTGAGCGGCGAAGCGCACGATGATGTCTTCGTCATCGGAAGTGAACTCTTCCCCACCTTCCGCTTCCGCCAGGTAGATGTTGCCCAGGTGTATGCCGTCGCGACGGATGGGCATCCCCAGAAAAGTCCGTATCGGCGGGTGTCCGTCGGGCAGACCGGACGACCTGGTATGGCTGGCGATGTCGGCCACCCGCAAGGGTCCCTGGACTTCGTTCAGGTAACCCAGCAGGCCCTTCCCTTGCGGCGGGGTTTGAACGCCGTCGAATTCCCCCGCGGTCGCGCCGGAGGCGAATATGTGCTCGACTTCTCCGGAGCCAGTGAACGCCAGAAGCACTCCATATCGAGCGTTGGCCAGCCAACGCGCGTTATCGATGACACTCTGCAGTACCGTTTCAGTTTCCAGGCTTTCCGATATGCGCAGGCAGGCGGCATCCAGATCGGTGTATCTGCTCGGGTTTCCCTGATCATCTCGCCGGGTCGGGTCAGCTTCCGTCAAGGCATCGGTCGATATGTGTGCAGGCATCATGATCCGTAAGAGTATGTTGCGTGGATCTCTCGGGCGCGCGGAAGCGGTCGAGCCGCATAGTTCCTGGGCGACCCGCGAATGAGGGCGCCTTTGGCTTCCCTCACCGGTAAGCCGTGGAGTGGTCGTCTGCGCGGGCGTATCCTACCATATAAATTCGCCGTTTCAAATACATATTGCGGATGTATTTCGCTTATGTAACGACCGTGTAACACATCCCGGCGCCGAGCGCGGACGAGCCGCAACTCAACCGTCAGGTTCCGGTCCGTCATCCCACCCCGAGTGTCACGCGGGAATGTCGGATTAACCTTGAAAAGGCACCGGACTGTGACGCGAGTATCTCACAAAAAAACTGTTAAGCAACTATATTTGGAAACGCATGTGGTGAGCGGCAAAATCACGATTACGCGCGGGGCTCGCAGGCCGTCCGCCGGTTCCGTTTCTGATCGTTTACAATGTGCGCGCGGAATTCTCATGGATAACCTGCAATACATGGCCGAACTGGTGCGGCCGCATATCCATCGGGGGCGCTTTGCGCTGGAGGATGGCCAGACCACTGACTGGTACGTCAACGGGCGCGCATTTATGCTCACCCCGCAGGGCGGCATCCTGGCCGGGCGCATCATTGGCGACATGCTCGCTGACGAGGTGCGCTGCGTCGGCGGGCCGGCCACGGCGGCCATTCCCGTGGTGACGGCGGTGGTGCATCAGTCCGGCGTGCCGCGCACCGGTTTCTACGTGCGAGCCGATGCAAAGAGCTACGGTATGCTCAACCGTATCGAAGGCAACCTCGACCCGCAGGTAGCCATCGTGGACGACACGTGCTACACGGGCGACTCGATCATCCGGTGCATCCAGGCCGTGGAGGAAGCAGGCTCGGTGGTCCGGCAGGTTGTGGCCGTGTTTGACCGGGGAAACGGCGGCCAGCGCATTCGGGATCTGGGCTACGACTACCGATTCGTGCTGAGGATCGAAGACGCCGAGCCCATACTGCCCTCCGATTGACCTTGCGCTCACGCGCACCCATTTCCCCAGTCCGTCATTGCGAGCGCAGCGCGGCAATCTCGTTGAGGTAACGGACGTCGCTCCGGGGACGAGATCGTCGCGGCGATGCTCCGCGGCATTTCCCGGATATTCATTCCTCGCCGTAGACAGGGTGCGAAGGGCGAACTAACGTAAAATATGCACGATCTTCAACGCTGCGACATGACCCCATGAATCAGCTTGTCAAAATTTCGGCCGGCCTGGTCAGCTCCAACTGGTTCGAATATTTCATCATTGCCGTCATCATCGTCAACGGCATCATACTGGGGCTGGAGACTTCAGCCACTATCAGCCAGCTTTACGGCGATTGGCTGTACCTGGGCAACGATATCGCCCTGGGGGTGTTCATCGTCGAGGCGGCCCTCAAGATGCTGGCGCTGTGGCCCCGGCCTCAGCGGTACTTCCGCGACGGTTGGAACGTTTTCGACTTCTCGATTATCGTTTTCGCGTTAGTGCCGGCCACCGGCCAGTTCGCGATGATTGCCCGGCTGGCCCGGCTGCTGCGGGTGGTGCGCTTGATTTCAGCCATCCGGGACCTGCGGCTCATCGTGGCGGCGCTGGTGCGCTCCATCCCCAGCGTGGGTCACGTCATGATGCTGATGAGCATCGTGGCGTACATCTACGCCATCATGGGGCACCAGCTGTTCCACGAACACGATCCGGAACACTGGGGCACCCTCGGCAGATCGCTGCTGACGCTGTTCAACATCACCACCCTGGACAACTGGACCCAGATCATGAACGCCGCCATGGAGCATCATCCGTGGTCGTGGGTCTATTTCGTCAGTTTCGTGGTGGTCGGAACGTTCGTTGTCATTAATCTGTTCATCGCCATCATCATCAACAGCCTGGACGACACCAAGCGAAGTCAGTTGCAAGAAGGACTCGAGCCGGTCTCGCGACAGGACATAGTGCGCGAACTGCGGGCAACCCAGGAGACGCTCAAGCGCCTGGAAGAGCGGTTGAACGCGGACGATGACGAGGCCGAGCGCCGTCGCTAGGATTCGGTGGACACCGATCAATCCGCGCCGCGCGGGTGGTATCATTGGCCCGAACCACCCGGACATGGAGGAAGTGACGTGCCTTTTGGAGACAATGACTGGCTGGCCCTGACCCAGGAAGACCCGATAGAGCCCAACATCCCGCTGTGCGACCCGCACCACCACTTCTGGGACCGGCGCTTGCAGAGCATCCCTTACCAGCGTTACCTGCTCCACGAGCTGATGGCCGACCTCGATTCGGGGCACAACGTCCGATCCACCGTGTTCGTTGAAGCGCGGTCGATGTATCGCGCCGACGGGCCGGCGGAGTTGCAGCCGGTGGGCGAGGTGGAATTCGTGCAGGGCCTGGCCGCCGCCAGCGCCAGCGGCACCTACGGCGAGGCCCGGGCCGCTGCCGCCATCGTCGGCCACGCTGACCTCAAGCTCGGTGAGGACGTGGCCCGGGTGCTGGAAGCGTTGCAGGCGGCAAGCCCGAACCGTTTCAAGGGTATCCGGCACAACGTGACGTGGAGTCCCGACCCGTCCATCGAGAACCGGGAGACTCCCGGCATACTCGCCAATGAAACCTTCCGCACCGGCGCTCGCGTGCTGGCCCGCATGGGCCTGTCCCTGGACATCATGCTGTCCTTCCCGCAGCTCAACGAAGTCGCCGAGTTCGCGCGGGCGGTGCCAGAGGTGTCCATCATCCTCAACCACGTGGGCGGAGTCAGCCGCACCGGGATCTACGCCGGCAAGGACGATGAAGTCATACCGGCTTGGCGGGACGGCATCCGCGCGGTGGCGGAATGCCCCAACGTCACCTGCAAGCTGGGAGGCTTGGGCATGCCGCGCTGGGGGTTTGACTGGCCCGCGCGCGCCGAGCCCATCGGATCCGAGGAGTTGGCCGAGGCCATGGCTCCGTGGATGACCCACTGCATTGAGCAGTTCGGCCCGGATCGCTGCATGTTCGAGAGCAACTTCCCGCCGGACAAGGTCTCCTTCTCGTACAACGTGATGTACAACGCTTTCAAGCGGCTATCCCGGAGCTACAGCGCCAGCGAGCGGGCAAACCTGCTCCACGACACGGCGGTCCGGGTATATCGCATCGAAACGTAGCATTACATTCGTCATTCCCGCGAAAGAACAGCCTGCCCCGTGCCCGACACGGGGTCACCCCGTACTTGATACGGGGCGGGAATCCAGTAGATCGAAGCGGAGGCCATCGCCGCATGAAGTACGACGTTGTCATCGTAGGCGCCGGGTCGGCGGGCTGCGTTCTCGCTAACCGGCTGTCGGAGGATCCGGGTCGCTCGGTGCTGCTGCTGGAAGCCGGCCCCGATTACCCCAGCCCGGACCAGCTGCCCGACGAGCTGAAATACGACATGAACCAGGCCGCGTCCGAGGAGGGGGCGGCTCATAACTGGTCCCTGGTGGGCCGGTCCACCGCGCAGCAGGCGGGTTCGCTACACGTGGCTCGCGGCAAGGTTACGGGCGGGAGCAGCGCCATCAACCACCAGATCCTGCTGCGGGGCGCCCCGGAGGATTTCGACGGCTGGGCGTCAGCGGGCAACGACGAGTGGAGCTACCAGCAAACGCTACCCTACTTCCGCCGGCTGGAAAACGACGCCGACATCCGGGACGACTTTCACGGTTCCGACGGGCCGATCCCCGTTTGGCGTCACCGCCGGGAGACCTGGTTGCCCTTGCAGGCGGCGTTCTACCAGGCGTGCCGGGATGCCGGCTTCCCGGAAAGCCCGGACATGAACCATCCCGATGCCACCGGGGTTGGCGCAATGCCGCTGAACAACCCGGGCGGCGTGCGCATGAGCACCGCCATCACCTATCTGGACGCCTGCCGACACCGCCTTAACCTGACCATCCGCGCCAACGTGGTGGTTCGGCGCATCGTGTTTGGCCATGGTTCGGCAGGCTCACCGCGAGCGGTTGGCGTGGAGGTCGAAAGCGGCGGCGACATATTCGTCGTCGAAGGCGACGAGATCGTCCTCAGCGCCGGAGCCATTGCCTCGCCGCAACTGCTGCTACTGTCGGGCGTGGGCGATGCGGAGCAACTGCGTCCGTTGGGTATCCAGCCGGTTCACGAACTGCGCGGAGTGGGGCGGAGCATGAAAAACCATCCGTCGGTATCCATCGTGTTCCGTTCCCAGCCCGAACATCACCTCGCGCCCGACGCGCCCCGCAACCAGGTGGGGCTGCGGTTCACGGCCGCCGGGTCATCCGACCGCAACGACATCCAGGTCCAGCCCACGACGTCGTATCCCGAGAGCCGGGAAGCGCCCAACATCCGCGTGGGGTGCCGGCTGGAATACCCGTACAGCGAGGGCCTGCTGACGCTGGTGTCCGCGGATGTTTCGGTTCAACCGGATCTGGACTTCCGGTTCCTCTCCGATCCCAGGGACACCGCGCGGTTCCGTGATGCTGTGCGCCGCACCGTGGCGATTTTCGATCACCCGGCTTTCAAGGACCTTTTGGCGGAGCGCCTGTCACCCACCGACGCGGACTTGGCCGATGACGGCTCCCTGGATGCGTGGCTGCAGCAGAACGCCGGCATCGCCGGTCACACCTCGGTCACCTGCAAGATGGGGCCGGCGTCGGATCCGACAGCCGTGGTGGACCAGTATTGCAACGTGCACGGCCTGCAAAACCTGCGGGTGGTCGACGCCTCGGTAATGCCGGACATTGTCCGGGCCAACACCAACGCCACCATCATAATGATGGCAGAGCGGGCGGCGGAGTTCATCAAAGGCAGCAGTTAACTACCGGATTCAAACTCCGTTGGGATTTGATT
The DNA here is from genome assembly GCA_034428455.1 of Dehalococcoidia bacterium. Classification (GTDB taxonomy): domain Bacteria; phylum Chloroflexota; class Dehalococcoidia; order Lucifugimonadales; family UBA3495; genus Bin87. The sequence goes on along the minus strand of DAOUHZ010000132.1, from coordinate 1,026 downwards.
GGATTCCCAGATGGAAAGGCGTCATTCCTGCGGAAGCAGGAATCCAGAAGCACTGACGGAAGCGACGTCTCCATTTGCTGACGTGTTTGGATTCCGGCTCAAGGCCGGAATGACAGTGCAGCGTCAAAATGCCCAACCAGGTGTGAACTGCCAGGGTGAACGCCGCTGCCAGCCCGGGGCGCCGGTTACTCGATAGCGTGCAGCCGGCCGTCGTTGGTCCTCACGTACAGGCGCCCATCCGCGAAGACCGGGGAGATGTTGACGCCGGCTCCCAGGCGAAGCATCCAGACCGTTTCTCCATTGGACCGATCCAGGGCGTAGAAAGTCCCCGCCTCGGTACCGAAGTAGACCCGATCTCCCACCACCACCGGCGACCCGAATATGGGACCGTCGGCCTCGAACCGCCACGTCTCCGTGCCGGAAATCGCGTCCGCCGCGTAGAAACCGCCGTTGAAGCTCCCGGCGTATAGCGAATCGGCCGCGACCGACGGCGTTGCCACCAGTCCCGTCGTGGACCAGCGCCCCGTGGCGCGATCAAACGCGAAATCGGGATCGAACAGCCACATTCTGCCCTTTTGCGCCGGGGGCCGCGGCACGCCCGGCACCTTCCAGTCCCAGAACTGCTTCCAGACCAGCTTGAACTGGTACTCGCCGGCTATTTCCCGAGCGTCGGCATCGACTGCATGTATCTGCCCACCGGACGGGAAGTATGCCATCCCGTTTGCGATAGCCGGGGACGCCTTGGTGTTCCCTTCGGTGCGGAAGCGCAATTTGCTTTGCCCGGTCCTGCCCTCGAATACGTACAGGTTGCCGAGGTTGTCGGCGGCGTAAACGTGTCCTTCGCTAACCGCCGGCGCCGACCGTACCTCGCCTACGATTTTTTCGTTCCACAGGACCTCCCCGGTCGCAGCGTCCAGTGCGTAAAGCGAACTGTCCCCTGATCCTGCGTATACGATACCGTCGGCTACAATCGGCGACGAGGCGATGGGGCCCTCGGTCTTATATGACCATCGGAATTGCCGCGTG
>DAOUHZ010000131.1:0-13622 GCA_034428455.1 Dehalococcoidia bacterium | reverse complement strand
GAGCCGGGCGAGCACGGAATCGTATGACGTAGCTGTGGTGATTGCGTATGGTGTGCATCACTGCGTCCGGGCGGCGGGCGTGCAGCGCGTTGCCGGTATCGACCGAACTCTCTCCGATTTCGTAGTCACCGCTGATGACGTCGATTCTCACGAACTTGCCATCGTCTCCGGGTTCCATCCGGGGACGGATCTTGGCTTCGTATATTTCGAAGGCGCGGCGCTCCCGTTCCTCGAATGGCATTTTATCCGGCGTGGTCATTTCATGACCTCCTAAGCCACAATTAACTGATAGAGAAGATAGCATATAGGGACCGTGGTTCGGCTTTACGCCACTTGTTCCAGGCGTTCGCGGAGGTATTCGTTGCTGCGGGCGCCCTTGGTGCGGTTGCACCAGCCGCAGAGGAGTTGCAGGTTGGAGTCAATATCGGGGCCGCCTTTGGAGCGGGGAATGATGTGGTCCAGTTCCAGCAGGCGGGCCGGCAGGGCTATTTCGCAGCCGGCACATTGACCGCTCTGTATCGCGTAGAGCAGGCTCTTGATGTTGGGCGACCGGCGGGGGGCGTCGGCGTCGGTGCGCTTGGGGACGTCGGTGCGGTGCGTCACCGTTCCGAAGAGGGCGGGCAGTTCCTCATCGCCCAGGCTGACCTCCCGGCGCATCCGGTCGATGACCAGTTCGTAGGCTTTCTCGGAGATGTCGATGCCGATCCACTGGCGGCCCAGGCGTTCGGCGGCGATGCAGGCGGTGGCGCAGCCGCAGAAAGGGTCGAGCACCACGTCGCCCTCGTTGGAAGACGCCCTGATGACGCGCTCCAGCAGGGCCAGGGGCTTCTGGGTGGGATAGCCGGTGCGCTCTTTGGCCTGGGAGTTGACCGGCGCGATGTCGGTCCAGATGGTGTCCTGGATGCGGCCGGGCATCTCGTTCAGGTAGCGTTTGAGCCTCGGACGCCTCGCTTTCGAGTCGGGATACCAGATGCGACCCTCGCTATCTAACTGAGCCATGGTTTCCTGCGAGTAACGCCAGCCTTTGGGCGGCGAAGCGTGACCCCGCCACTCGTACATCATGTTAGGGCGGGGATTGGGGCTCGTCATATTATCGAGCGTGTAAAGGCCCCTCCCGTCGTTATCGTCATATCGGTATTTGGCGCTGATATATTGCTGGTCGTACTCTCCGTATTGGGGGTTCCAGAGATACGTTGCGCTGTTGGCGTAGTAAAAGATGATGTCGTTGACTGCGGCCCAGTTCTTGGTATCGCTGTGGGTGGTGGTGCGCTTCCAGGTGATTTCGCTGCGGAAGTTTTCCGCGCCGAAAACGGCGTCCATGGCGGCCTTCAGGTAATGGCTGGCCGTGGGGTCGCAGTGGAGGTAGATGCTGCCGGTGGGCTTGAGCAGCCGCTGCATCTCCATGAGCCGGACCGTCATCCAAGTCAGGTACGCCTGCATCCCTTCGGAGTGGGCCTTGCCGGCGGCGGTGATGATGTGGGCCAGGGCCGGGTGTTCGTCCTCAATCTGGGTGACCCACTCTTCTTTCACGTCGTCCAGGGTCCAGGCGTCCTTGAATGAAGCCCCGGCGGCCTGGCTGCCGATGGGGGCCTAGAACATCCGCTTGGAGTTGAAGGGCGGGTCGAGGTAGATGAGGTCTACGGAGGCGGAGTTGACGCCGCGCATGACCTCGAGGTTATCGCGGATGAAGATGGTGCGGTTGGCGACGTTGGACATGGCGACGGTCCGGCGCAGTTGATTCACAGCTGGAGAAACTGCGTCAGCAGGTATCCGGCTGCGCCGATGAAAGCCCACGAAGCGGTGCGGTAGAACGATTTATACAGCAGCACGAATACTGTGTACCAAAACTTTTCATCAGGGTTTGCATCCGATTTCGGCATACTGTTAGCCAACTCGGAGTACACAGCACCACAATACGCCAGAAAGAGCATAAAGATTACGAAGTAAATTTGGTCCGTCATCGAGCGAGCCCACGATTTTTCGCCGTCCGCTTTTTACCGACCACGTGATCGACTGCCTTGAACGCCAAGGTCAGCACCAATATAGCCACTACAACGACCGCTACGGGCAGAAGAACTTCGTAATGCTCGGCCCAAAAACAGTGGTTGTCCGGCGGACTATTGCAGAGTTGGTTGACAATGAAATCCTTCATCACGCCGTCCTCCGTCCCAATCGTTGGATCTCGTTCCAATGTATCACACGAAAAACCTATCAAGACGCGGTGTCGAATTTTCCGCTTCCGTAAATCGTCAGAAGCAGGATTTACGGGATTTTATGATTGGGCAGGATTGGGAGATCTCCATACAGAACGGTTCCAATCCTGATAATTCCCAAATTTTGAAAATCCCGATCCTGATGTTTCTCCGCCGCAAGCCGAGTGCGCATGACGAGTCGATTAGCGCTTCATCGACTAACTCCGATCATTCCGGCGGCTCGGTGCGCAGCTGGTTGACGTAGTTGACCAGGGCGAAGACGCCGGAGGCCTGCTTTACCAGGAACTCGGAGCCCATGAGGCCGCCCAGGCGACTGAACACGTCCAGGCGGATGCGGCGTCCGTTGCTGACGACGGACCGGTCCCAGTGGGCCTTGACGCCGTCGATGGTGGACATGGGCACGCGGGCGGAATCGGCGGACACGGACTTGCCCAGGTAGACGAAATCGCGGTCGGCCCACATCATGCCGCGGCGGCACTCAAAAGGTCCGACCATCTCGGGCGCTTCGTCAGAGGATTCGCCGAGCTCGGTGGTCTGCTCTTCGGTGTAGACGTGGTGGAGGTGGGCGGTGAGGCTGATCATGCCCCAATACTGGAGCGGCCCGAAGCTGGCGCGGACGAGGCCGGCGGGACCCTGAACCATGATCCTGGTCTCGGCGCGGGTGGGGTTCTCCTTGAAGAAGTCCCAGTCGGCGACGATGTCCGACACGTCGGCCAGGGGCAGGCGGAAGGACTGGCTGGTATCCATGCCCGACTTGTGCAGGCAGCCGTCTTCGATCCAGACCAAGCCGTCCAGGCAGGGTATCGGACTGAATTGCTCAGGAGCGCGGATTTTGCCGTTGCGCCCCGGCGCCGTGCTGTCTGACTCTCTACGACGCCGCCGGAAAATGCTAATCATGCCGCCTCCTGCTCTCCATGGCCCTGGCCGCTTTCGTAAATTGTCAGAAGCAGGATTTATATGATTTTATGATTTGACAGGATTGGGTGATCTCCATCACGGAACGGTTCCAATCCCGGTAATCCCTGAATCTCGAAAATCCTGATTCTGACATTTCCCCGCCGGAAACTGCGTACACTTGAGCACCTGCTCTCCGTTGCTCTGCCGCCAGCGAAAGTCATTCTACCAGCATATCCGGAGCGCGCTTACCAACTGTTCCAGTGGACGATGTCGTCCAGCGACTCGCGGTGGGCGGGGCGGAAACGGTCGCCGATAGTGTAGGCCAGGGGGATGAGGCCGGCCTGCATGATCCGCTGATAGGGGATGTCCAGCACGGCCGCGGCCTCCTCCTCGTGCATCAGGTGGATGCAGGTGAACACGGAGCCGATGCCTCGGGCGCGGGCGGCCAGCATCAGGCTCCAGGCGGCGGGCATGATGGTGCCCCACTGGGCGCTCTGGGAAATGGTCGGGGCGCCGTCGGTGCGGCCGGCTATGCAGGGGATGACCATGACGGGAACGCGGTGCAGGTTGTCGGCGAGGTACTGGGCGGAGTCGCCAACCCGCTCCTGCACGGCGGCGCGCACGGGATCCTCGTAGGTCAGGTTGGTGGCGGCGGTGGGCGACTGGGTGTACTGGTTCCACCCCTGGCGGTAGAGATCGGCGAGGGCCTGGCGCTTGTCGGGATCGGTGACGACCATGAAGTGCCAGTTCTGGCGGTTGCTGGCGGTGGGGGCCTGCTGGGCCACGGCCAGGCATTCGTGGATGATTTCATCAGGGATGGGGCGGTCAAAATCCAGCCGCTTGCGGACGGCGCGGGTGGTGGTGAGCAGGGCGTCGGGGGAGAGGTCGTGGGTGACGGGCATGGGTGGGGCTCCTTGAAACAGATTTGGGCGGATTTTGAGTCGCCGCATTGCGCAATTGACGGCGACTTGGGGTTGATATTAGGATAGCCGCCAATTTCGCCAACGAGGGACAGAAGTGACGCTACGGGAAATTATAGGCGTGAAACTGCGGCCCGCCGAGCAGTTTCGGATGTATGAGCATCCGGTAACGGTGAAGTTGCAGTACGCAGAAATCTGGAAAGACCCTTTCGAGATAGAAGCGGAAGTACAGTTCAACATCGGCAATAAGCAGCGTTTCGCGTTCACCCGGCTAAACCTCATTGACGAGGAAAACGGAACGGCGTGGGCGACGTTAGTCGGGGAGAGAAATGAGGACGTACTGGTTGCTTTCCCTCCCACCAACTTCGGCGAAACCCGGTTTTACGCCAACTCGGACAGCCTGCTGAAAATCATTCGGTTCCCGGACAAGACATCGGAGTGACTCGATGGCGCTGTCCAACGTGGAAATCCGGGCTGAAATCGCAGCAGAGCGACTGGTTTTTGACCCGCCGATAAATGATGATCCGGACGACAGTCGCATCGGCAGTTCCTCGGTTGACCTGTTGTTACACGAACGGCTGATTGTACTGGCGCGGGACAGCAGCCCGGGCGTAATCGTTGACCCGTCTGCGTCCGGCTTCAGGGTCATGGACTTCCTACAGAGAAACGGCAGAACCGAAATCATCCCGGAACACGGCTCTTACCAGATGGCACCAGATCAGTTGGTGATTGCCCGGACGCTGGAAACTCTGCGACTCCCGCTCCATCTCGCCGCGCGGGTGGAAGGAAAAAGTTCTCTGGCCCGCCTGGGATTGTCGGTACACGTTACTGCACCCAGCGTTCACGCTGGGTTTGAGGGGCCGCTGTATCTGGAGATGAACAATATCGGCCCTTTTCCGATCCTGCTGCGCCGGGGAATGGCAATCGCTCAACTGATTCTGGAGCACGTCGGGCTGCCGGCGAGCCGGGGCTACGAAGGGCAATTTCAACGCCAAACATGAACCGCCGCTGAAGCCGAAGTGTCGGTCAGGTGGCAGCGCCCGCCCGGGTCATGGCGTCAAGCTGGGCGGCCAGGACCGGGAGGAGCCTTTCCAGCTGGCCGCGGTGGGTGTCGCCCATGAGACAGATCTGCAGCCAGTTGCGGCGGCGCAGGTAACCGCTGGCGTAGGAGGTGTAGAAGCCGTTGGCCTCCAGGTTGCGACCCATCTGCTGGGCCTCGAGTCCAGGTTCGGTTGAAGAACGCGGCGGCAGGGCGATGGTGGTTACCGCGCCGGCGCTCTCGGACTCGGCAGCGACCAGGGTGAAACCGAGGTCGCGCAGCTGCCGGCGGAGCCACCGGCCCTCGCGGTCAACGCGGGACAGCAGGGCCTCGGACTGGCGGGCCAATCCGGCATCCAGGGCGGCGAGCAGGTTGGAGGACAGGGTGAAGGGCACCGCGCCGCTGTCCTCGCCGGCGCAGTGGAGGCCCAGGTCGAGGTAACGGGGCAGCGATTCGTCGGGCTCGGGCCGGAAGCCGGAGAATACGAGACCCAGGCCGGGATAGGCCGCCAGGGCCTTGCCGCTGGCCCCGCTGGCCAGCCACACGTCGCTGAGGTCCACGGGCGTCGCGCCGATGCTGCTGATGCAGTCCAGGGCGAGGCGGGCATCGCGCTGCCGGCACATCGCTTTGAGGCGGGGCAGGTCGGCGAGGGCGCCGGTGGAAGTCTCGCAGTGGGTCGTCCAGAGCCAGCCGGCGGGCTGACCGTTCACAGCTTCGGACAATGCCTTCTCGATTCGGTCGTAGTCCAGGGGAGCGCCCCATTCGTGTTGCACGGCGGCGTAACGCAGGCCCATGCGGTTGGCGTGATCCAGCAGTCGCTCGCCAAACTCGCCGGAAGTAACGACGACGCCCGGCGCGTCCAGGCGGGAAAGCTGGGCCGCCACCACGTCGTTGGCCAGCGTGCCGGAGCCGACCATCACGGCGCAGTGGCTGGCGTTGGTGAGGGCAAGCAACCGTCGGCGGACGCTCTGCATCAGGGCGGCGAACTCAGGAGAACGATGAGAGAGGGGCGGCCGGCTGAAGGCGCGCACCACGGAGTCGGGCATGGCCACGGGGCCTGGCGTCAGGATCACCGGCTCGCCGGTAGGGGCGTCGACGTCGTTGTGGAACAGGCCGGCGAACTCGGCGCCCACGTTGCCCACGGGCCGGTACATGGGCTGGTACGGCGCGTCGTCATCGCCGACGACAGGGCCAAAGGGGATGAAGCCGATGTGCCGGTAGAGTGCCTGCTGGGACACGCGGCCCGACATGACCACGTAGTCGTAGCCGCCTTCCTGGCAATAGCGGGCCATCATGGTCAGCAGGCCGGTGAGGACGCGGGTGCGCCGCATGTCGGGGCGCACCGAGAGCAGGCGGACCTCGCAGACGCGGGCGCCCTCGGCCTGGGGCAAGTACTCCTCGAGGCTGCCCAGCTTTTCGTCCAGGGAGAAGGGCCGGCGGTCACGGACACAGATCATGCCGACGAGTTCGTGATCACGGCGGCAGATGAAGTAGGTGTTCTGGTCGTGGAAGCGGTCAACGAGCAGGCCGGCGTCGTTGGATGGATGCTGGGGGACCTCCTCGACGAAGGAGGCGTAGTTCAGCTGGAAGATTTCCTCGAACTCCCAGGGCTCGTCGGCCTGCTTGAATTCCAGCTGGGGAGCATTTTCGTTACTGCCGTTCGTGGAGGGCTCATCCACGGGCAGCGACCCCGATTCCGCGACGTTGTGTTGCGTCATATTCATCACATGCGGTTGGGCCGAGAACCTGGCTGACGGCGTGACATTATACTAGGCACATTCAATCAATTATTCGAAGGATATCAAGGGCCGTTTTACCATAAATTCCCGTAATGCACACCATCGGGCGTTACGATATAATGCGAGAAAAGGCGCAATTCAATCCACCACCGGAGGAGGTAACGACATGGCCCACACCCCGAAGCAGCTTGGTCACCTGGTCATCAAGGTCAGGGACATCGAGCGCAGCGTTGACTTCTACACGAACGTCCTGGGCCTGACCGTGATGACCGGTCGGCCGGGCGGGATGACGTTCCTGTCCGCCGACACGACGATGTCCCACGAGCTGGCGCTGATTCCGCTGGGTCCGGACGCGCCCGGCCCCGAGGACGGACGAGTGGGCATGGCTCACATGGCGTGGCAGATGAACTCCTTCCGCGACCTGAAGGAACTGTACCAGCGGTGCAAGGATCACGGCGTGAAGTTCAAGAGGCTGGGCGACCACGGCATCTCCATGGGCGTGTACATCTTCGATCCCGACGACAACGAGATCGAGATCTACTACGAGTCGCCGGAGAGCGAGTGGGGCAACAAGGACGGGTTCCTGTTCGAGGGGAACTTCCCGTGGCAGCTGGATCCCATCGAGGAGCGGGAGCCGGCGGCGGTGGGCGACGACGACTAGACGACAGTCGCACACCTCGCCGAACCACCGTAGGGGCGACGGATGCGTCGCCCCTACGTGCATTGCCACGTCACAGAGGTATGATGACTTCCCTGCCGCCGCCGGACGAACCAGACATTTACGAATCGCTTATCAACGCGCTGGTAGCGGCCAGCACGGCGTTTCGTGAGGCGTCGCCGCACTTCGAGGCCGCATTGCCGCGCATCCGTCGCGCTTTCGAGTTGCATCAAGAAGTGCAACTTGCCATTGACGCCGCCTATCCGGCATCCGCTGAAACCACTGCCTTGCTGCTGGAGGCCGTGGCCTTGATACAAGCCGACCCACGAGGCAACGCCGAGCGTGCGCTGGCGCTCTCGGCGCAGGCAACCGCCGAACTCAACCGCGCCCGCGCCGCAGCTCCGCAAATATCCCCTTTGCTGGAACAGGCATCTCTCGAGATGCTGGAAGGCATGGAAATCTGGCATCAGGGATCGGAAGCGCTGCGGGTTGGGCTGGAATACGCCACCACATTATTGCAGGCAGTCCGGCGGCCTCAAACCAACGGCGACAATCCCGATGCGCTGACCGCCTGACGGCAATCTCCGTGCTTGACCGGGCCGATTACGACTACATCATCATTGGCAGCGGGATCGCCGGACTGAACACGGCGCTGCTGGCGGCGGAGCACGGCAGCGTGCTGGTGGTAAGCAGGAACACAGCGACGGGGCCGGAGGAGCGATGACATCACTTCCCCCACCTGACGAGCCGGATATTTACCAGTCGCTGGCTGCTGCGCTGATGGAGGCCAGCCGGGGCATCCGAACGGCCAATGAGCGAAGCTTTGATGCGCTGCTGGTAATGGACCAGGCCATCGAATTGACGGTCAACACGCCGGATTTGATGCAGCAGGCACGCGAACTGTGGGAACAGGCATGGGGTTTGCGCGAACAAGCCCGCGGGCTCACCAGGGAAGGCCAACATGAACAGATTGAGCGGGCGGACGGTTTACGCCAGCAAGCCAACACCCTGATCGACCGGGCCACTGTAATATCGGAGCAGACACAGGCCGCGGTTCTGGAAAGTCGCGCCCTGATGCGGCAAAGTATTACAGAACTGAGAGCGGCGTCCGAAATCCACCGCGTCGCACTGGAACGAGCGGCTACGCTTATGACTGCCACCCGCCACCCGCCAGGCAACGGCGACAACCCCGATTCGCTGACCGCCTGACGGCAATCTCCGTGCTTGACCGGGCCGATTACGACTACATCATCATCGGCAGCGGGATCGCCGGGCTGAACACGGCGCTGCTGGCGGCGGAGCACGGCAGCGTGCTGGTGGTGACCAAGGGGCGCATCGACGACTGCAACAGCCGCTACGCCCAGGGCGGCATCGCCGCGGCCATCGGGCCGGGCGACTCGGCGACGCTGCACGAACGGGACACGCTGGACGCCGGCGCCGGCTTGTGCGATCCCGAGGCGGTGAGAGCGCTCACCGGGCAAGGGCCGGACAGCATCGCCGGGCTGATCCGGTGGGGCGTGCCCTTTGACACCATCCACGGGCAGATCGCACTGGGGCGGGAGGGCGCGCACAGCATGCCGCGCACCCTGCACGCGGGCGGCGACGCCACGGGCATGCACATCGAGGATACGCTGGCCGACCGGGTGCGGGCGTCGGAGCGGATCACGGTGCTGGAGCACACCCACGCCATCCGCATCTGCGTGGAGGACGGAGCGGTGACGGGGGTGGAGGTGATGAGCGGGCGCGACGAGATTGCCACGGCGCAAGCGCCTCGCAATGACAATCATCGTCGGGGCATCCGAGGCGGCGTGGTGGTGGTGAGCACCGGGGGCGCGGGACGACTCTATCGCTACACGACCAATCCGGAGGTGGCGACCGGGGACGGCGTGGCGCTGGCTTACCTGGCCGGCGCGGAGGTGATGGACATGGAGTTCTACCAGTTCCATCCCACCGCGCTGTGGCTGGAGTCTGCGCCCACGTTCTTGCTGTCGGAGGCGATGCGCGGGGAGGGCGCGATACTGCGCAACGCAGACGGCGGGCCGTTCATGTCCGAATACCACCCGATGGCGGATCTGGCGCCCCGGGACGTGGTGTCACGGGCCATCGCCGCGGAGATGGAGCGGGCCGACGGCCGGCCGGCGATGCTGGACATATCGCACCTTCCGGCGGCCACGGTGACCAGCCGGTTCCCGACGATCTACGCCGAGTGCCGCCGCTACGGGCTGGACATCACCCGGGAGCCCATACCGGTGGCGCCGGCGGCGCACTACATGATGGGCGGAGTGCGCATCGACACCTGGGGTCGGACGAACATCGCGGGTCTTTACGCCTGCGGCGAGGCGGCTTGCGCGGCGGTGCACGGAGCCAACCGGCTGGCCAGCAACTCGCTGCTGGACACGCTGGTGTTCTCCCGGCGGTTGGTGGAGGCGACCCTGGGCAACGCCCCGGAGTACGCGGCGGCGGATGATGATGACGGCAACCTGCGCGTTGGCCTCACGAACCGGGCCATGGTGTGCGCCACGGTGCCGGAGCGGGGCAAGGAGAACCTGCAAGACCTGATGTGGCGCAACGTGGGCATCGCGCGGAATGGCACGCGGCTGCTGCTGTCGGCGCGGATCCTGAACCTGTGGCAGCGCACCATGTCGGCGCCGGAGACGGCGCAGGACTTCGAGCTGCGGAACATGCTGGTGGTGGCCCGGCTCATCGTGGAGGCGGCGCTGCAACGGCGGGAGAGCCGGGGGGCGCACTACCGTGAGGATTTTACGGAAGCGTCGGAGGAATGGCAGCGGCACATTGTGCTGCGGGGGTAGGGAGGGCGGTACGCTCCTACCAAACGCGGACATAGCGATCGGTGATGCCAATTTTGATTTTGGTCACCAGGTATTCCGCCATTCGATGCTGTTACGATGGCGTTCCCGGATGTTAGAGCATTCGCCCGAAGCAACAGGGGTTCCCAGCGAGCAGGAGTCGCGGCATGGGACCTTTCGAGAACAACCAACCCGTTGAGGTCAAGGGCCAGTTTCGCGGAGCGCAGATGAATCCGCCCGGCAAGGGCGGAGGCGGTACCTTCCAGTTGTTGCTGGAAAACGGGGGCGTAATAATCAGCCCGTATCCCGAGAAATGGCGCCTTGAGGTCGGAGCAGCGTTTCATGCCAAAGACGTGCGCCGCGCGGTGGTTTCAGGCATTGGCGAATATTCACCTGACGGCAAACTCCAGCGCATGGCGGAAATCGAATCTTTCAGCGTGGCTTGGGCGGACCTGGAATCAGGCGTTCCAGCATCGCGCCGAGTCGCGTTCCGATACATGAGCGACTACTTTGACGACGCCAGCTATTGGCTGGCGCTGATCGATCAAAACGACCCGTATCACAACATAGCCGTCGAGTATTTTGCTCTGCTGTCTCTCGAAGACGCGCGGGTAGTAACCACCCAGTTGGCGCTCAACGAAGTGCTCGCTCCGCGCAGCAAGACCACCCCGGAGCGGCGACAAAACGCAATCAACCTTGTCGACCGGATCCTGCGCAATCCGCAAGTCCACATCGTCCCACAGTCGCCGGAGAAGTTCGGGGAAGCGCTACAACTGCTCCGCGCCGGGACGTCGGACAAGGAATGGAGTATCACGGATTGCGCCAGTTTCCTGGTGATGGAGCGGTTCAATATCTGGGAAGCGCTGACCGGCGACCATCACGAGATTGCCGCGCTGCGCTCGCAATGACCGGCGATGACAAACTGGGTACGTGTAAGGTCTGACCCGGCGTTGACGACGCCGGCCGCGTTGGGCTATGGTGATTGCATCCGATGTCATTGACATCATAAATGATCACCACGCCCCGAGGTGCTGAAAATGGCGCAGATCACCGCCCGCGTACCCGATGAAGTGGCCGAGGCCCTGGACAATGCTGCGGCGGCGCTCAATCGCAGCCGCGCCGAGGTGATCAGGCAGGCTCTGGAGAGCTACCTGGAGGACTTCGACGACCTGACCGTTGCCCTGGAGCGGCTGCGGGATCCCACCGATCCGGTGCTGGATTGGGATGAGGTCAGGCGTGAGCTACTCGATACGGATTAAGGGCAGCGCCCGTCGGGAGATCGCGCAGCTGTCCCGGGACGCCAGGGAACGGGTCATTGCGGCCATCGATGCGTTGGGGGAACAACCGTTGGCCGGCAGCCCGTTGAAGGGCGGGTTGCAGGGGCTGCGACGGCAGCGGGTGGGCGATTACCGCATCCTGTACGAGCTGCTGGACGACGATCTGGTCATCCTGGTGGTTCGGGTCGCTCATCGCCGCGAGTCGTATCGTCGCAGGTAGCGCGCCGTGAGCATCCACGACGAGAGCACCATCCCCGGACAGGCATCACGCTACGGCTACGCTCCGGCCTGGCTGAGGGCCAGTCCGGTCTGGCCGAAGGACGGGCTGACAGGGGGCGAAATCCGGATAGGCAATGTCTGGGGAAATGCACGCATGTTCACTTCATCTTTTTCATGGATGAACAGGATGGATAGCATACTGCCGATAATGCCGGTGGGTTCGCCGTGAATCGTCATTCCGGCGAAAGCCGGAATCCAGAATATTTCGAACACAAGGACCCACTGGATTCCCGCTTTCGCGGGAATGATGCTATTGGCCGTCCTTCGACAGGCTCAGGACGAGCGGGTAGTTGGACAGGATGAGCGGCCTTTGTCCGCTCATGGTGAGATTGTCGAACCGGGGGGTTAGGATGAGGGGGCGCGAGCGTGCTAGTCTGGGCGGCGAGATTGCCGCGCTTCGCTCGCAATGACAGCAGGGATTCAGATCGGAATGACAGGGCCGCAAGAATTGGGTACGGACGATACTCCTCACCAGCCGGAGCCGCGGAGGCGGCGCATCAGGGCGCGCACCAGCGGTACGCTGATGTTGACCGCCGATTCCTCGTCCTCGTCATCCTCGCCCATGGAAACGTACACCAGGTTGCGTTCCCGGCGCACACGGGCCGGGATTTCCCGATACTCCATGTACTCGTTCATCAGCCGCTCCAGCAGCACCGCCAGCAGGTCCGGGTCGGCCCCATCGATGGCCATCTGGTACATGGGGGATTGACCCAGCCGGGGAGCCATCCAGTCGGCCATATCCTCGATGCCGGCGTCGTCAAAGGGGTTGCCCCACTGGATTTTTTCGGTCACGCTGCTTCTCCCGGTAACATGGTTGATCTCCGATGTTATCACGCTGTCGGCAGCGTCCGCCTATAACGGCTCCGTCCCCTCGCTCAGGATGGACAGGTAGGCGTCGTAAGCGAACAGCCGGTTGCGCCGCTGCCCCGTGATTTCGCGGACGATGCCCAGGTCGACGAGTGTTCGCATCGTCGCAGACACTACTCGAAAAGACAACTGCGACCGTTGCCCGGCATCGGATAACGAAAGGATGGGATGCGCCATCAGCGCCTGGTGAACTTGCAGAGCCGAAATGGCCCGGCGACCGCTCTGTCGGATGAGGCTGCGGTCCGTCTCGAACAGGCTAGACAGGCGCAGCGTCGTTTCCACCGCCTCATTGGCAGTCTCGCGCACGCCATCCAGGAAAAACAGCAACCATCGTTCCCAGTCTCCGGTGTGACGCACCCGATCCAGCATTTGATAGTAGACCGATCTATGCCGTTTGAAGAACAGGCTCAGATACAGCACCGGGTCCTGCAACGCTCCGGCGTGGCAGGGCAACAGGGTAATCAGCAGCCGTCCCACTCGGCCGTTCCCATCAAGGAACGGATGGATGGTTTCAAACTGCAAATGGGCAAGACCTGCCCGCAAAAGAATAGGCATCCCATCGTCTCTTGCATGACAAAAGCTTTCCAGGTCGCCCATACATTCGGCCACCAGGTGGTGGGGAGGTGGCACGAAGTCGGCCTCGCCGGGTCTTCTTCCGCCGATCCAGTTTTGCGAGGTGCGAAATTCTCCGGGATGCAGGTGACTGCCGCGTCCGCTGGACAGCAGGATGCCGTGCATCTCTCGAAGCAGCCGGTTGGACAGCGGAAATCCGTTGCGCATCCGTTCCAGCCCATGTTCCATTGCAGCCACGTAATTCGATACTTCGGTTATGTCGTCGACAGGCACGCCTGGAGCCTCGGCCACTTCGGATAGCAGCAAATCCGCCAGTGATGACCGGGAGCCTTCAATCTGAGAAGACAGCACCG
>DAOUHZ010000130.1:0-6117 GCA_034428455.1 Dehalococcoidia bacterium | reverse complement strand
GTAGGGGGCGCCCGCCAGCCGGTCAATCTCGGCGGTGGCGGCCGGTGGCGTGCCGATGGGATGAAGTTCGGCTCCGCAGGCGCCGCAGAAGCGGTGCTCGGGAGCGTGGACGGCTCCGCATCGATGGCATACCAAAGAGTCGCCGGAAGTGGTCATGATCTACCGGCGACTGCGCAGAAAATGGAGGGGCGGACACATGACCGCCCCCGTACCGGGCGTTGAAACCAACAATCAGGCCTTGCCCCACACCACCGGGTTGCTCAGCGTGCCGATGCCGTTAACGGTGATGTCGCAGACGTCTCCGTCCTTCATGTTCTCGGTGGCGCCGTCGGTGCCCATCCACAGCACGTCGCCGGGAACCAGGGTGAGATACTTGCTCATGTCGCTGATGTACTCGCGCACGCCGAAGATCGCGGTGTTGAGGTCGTACTCGCCAACCACGCGCTCGTTGACCTGGATGGTGACGTGGAGCTCGTCGGGATCCAGGCCGGTGGCGATCCAGGGACCCATGGGCTTGAAGGTGTCGGTGTTCTTGGCGCGCCACATGGTGCGGTCGTTGCGCTGCCAGTAGCGTTCGCTGACGTCGTTGCCGATGGTGTAACCCAGAACGTAGTCCAGGGCCTCGTCCTGGCTGACGTTGCGGCACTCCTTGCCGATGACCACCACGACCTCGCCCTCGTACTGGAGCTCCTCGGTGGCGTCCGACGGCACCATGATGGGGTCGCCCTGGCCGGTGAGGGCGTTGACCGCGCGGTAACCCACGTCGGCCTTCTTGGGAAGGTTGGGCTCCTCGCCGCGCATGTGGGCGGCCCAAGTCACGTGCTCGGGGAAGTTGATGCCGGCGGCGTAGAAGGTGGGCGGGATCACCGGAGGGAGCAGTTTGACGGAACTCAGCGCGTACTTGCTGCCCGATTCCTTGAGGCCGTCGAACAGGCCCCCCTGGACTTCCACGACGGTTTCGCCGTCAACGATGCCGTGGGCTACCCGATCTCCCGTGCGAAACCTGCAAATCAGCATGGCCGTCGCCTCCTGTGGTGCGGTGCGTGAAGGTATTCGTGATATCGGCGTCAATTCTGGCATCATCCCTGAACCGGGTCAAGCAAGGATGCCCTGCGATAGCGTATCCGTTTGAAACGCGCGAAATCAGCATCGTCAGACGGATGCGCGGCTCAGGGAGAAGCCCACCGGAGACGTGTCCCCGATTTCCAGGGCGTCGTTGCCAGTGAGCCGGCGTAACCGTCTCAATTGCACGTTGCTGGAGATAGTGAATGGGCGCGGCGGTGCAGCAGTGAGTTGATTCAAGTACGGCACTATGTCCTCGACACGCTCGATCATTGAGGTCAGCGATTCTGTGCTGTACTTGTTTTCGTAAAAATTCTCATGGCCAATCCAGTAAGCTTGCGATATCGCATCACTCTGATCATGGTCAAAGCCGTATTCGAGCGCAACCTGGCTGATGACTTCACGGACGTCCCGGTGGGACTCATGCGGCCAGCCTCGTTGCTCTGCGATGGCCTTGATCGGTTGCACCACCGCTCCCCACGCCTTTTCGCCGGCTTGCAGGCGGTGGCCGTTCGCCAGCTCTTCACGGGCGTGAACGAGGAGACTGCTGCTGATTTGGAGACGGTCCGCCGTGCTTTGAACGCCGGGCGGCGGCAAGTCCGGTACGATAGTCATGGGCGACCCTCCATATGCGCGACGCAGGTCATTATAATCGCCAGGGCTTTGCTCATAGTGCGCTGATCCCGTCATGCGCCCGCTGGTAAATCCAGCCCTGCTGGCGCTTGGCTTCCTCCCATTCCGCGATTGTACGGACTGTCAGGGTTGGAGACACCAACGTAGTGTCCAAATCGACGTAGTAGCCCAGATCGGCCACCGCATCCTTCTTTTCTCGGGTGCCTTCCTTGATGAGCACCAGCGTGAACATATCCACTTCCGGGTCGGAAATGCCGCGAGAATACGGGCCAAAAATGATGATGTCTTTCAGTAGGCCGGGGAACTGCTTTCCCATCTGCCGGCGAAACTCGTCCACCCAGGCTTGTTCGTCAGCGCTCAAGTTCAGCATCTTGCCCAGCCTCCGTCGGTCAGTCGATGCGGTTGCTTACGCGGCATCGGTTGCGTTGCGCGTTCAATTCTAGCATTCGGCAATGGCTACTCACGGCAAATTGGACCGACTGGCCGTGTGGTAAGATATTCGGCGTCGCACGGCCGGCCGGATGCCCCCGTGCGCAACGATAACCAACCACGGCAGGCAGGTGCGAATACGGTATGCAGCAGCCCGAAACGACACTGATTTACTGGGCGCCCAGTCGGGTCAGATTCAACCTGACCTTGATCCTCGCCGCCGCCGTCATCCTGTTTGGCCTGTACCAACTGTACAACGACGCCCGACGGGGGAACGACGTTCCTGCCGAACCCGCTGCCCAGACCCAGGACGCCGGAGGCGAGGCCGAAACACCCGCTCCCAGCCGTGGCGGCGGCGGCGCCTGGCTGCTGATAGTGGTTGGCTTGGGCGTGGGCGCGTATTCGTGGCTGACTTCCCCCCGGCAATACCGGGTCTATTCCGACGCGCTGATCATCATGTTCGGGACGCCCAGACGACGCACCATCCACTTCAGCGACATCCGTGAAGTGGTTAGCGACCGGGGCTTCATGGGCGATCCGCTGCGGGTGTACACCATGAACCGACGGCGCATTCCCCTCCAGGTCCGCGAGCCCGAGGAGATGCACCGGTATCTGGATGGGGCCCTGGCCGACTTCCGTCGCGCCTACCCACAGTACGCGCCCCCGCCGGAAGAACCCGAATCGGGCGAAGCCGCGCCGGACGTGGTGGAATCCACGGCCGCCAACGGCGCTCAACCGACGGGAGACGTTGCTCCGGAACCCACTCCGGCTGAAAGCGCTCCCACCGAAGCTTCCGCGCCGGCCGAACCTGACCCGCCGCCCGAGCGCAGCCCACGCTCGCGCCGTCGCAGCCTCCGCGACGACGCCCCCTCCGACGGCGATGGGGGAGACAACCGGCCGCGCATCAGCTAGCGCGATCCCTTACGGCTGCTCGTTCACGATCCGCAGCAGTTGCCTGCGGATCGTTTTTGTTTCGGCAACAAGGTCTACCGTAGCGAAGCGGATCCGGTGGCCCTGGATCGTCGCAGCCTCGTCGTAGTCCACTCCAAGGGAAGGGTAGAGCAGCACGCCGGTGGCGGTGCGCCACAGCAGGTCGCCGGCGTCTTCCTGGGACCGCAGGTAGGCATACATCTGGTAGATGTTGCCTGACCTGAAGGTCTCCTTACCCCGCTGCCCAGAGGTCACGGGAGACATGAACTTGGTGTCGATGACGATACGATGGCCGTTTACGTCATTTCCTGCTGGTCGCCTCTCCAACGTGATGTCCGTGATCATCTGCGGCATCAGATCGCGCACACTTGATTCCCCCTCTACCATGTGCCAGCTCATGTGGTGCCCGTGGTTCACATACCAACCTCGATCTTGCAAAACCGCTTGGTAGAACCCAGCCACTGCGTGCTCGTACAGTTTCCAACCCGGGTTGGCATCGCGGTCGGCCATTGCCAACAGCGCGTTGCCCGACTGCTCGGTGGGGATAGCCAGATCAAAGGCCAGCCGCGCGGCTGCCAGCATTTGCCGCTCCTCCGCATCCGTCCATCCGGCGCCGCTGCGGAGAATGTGAGCGCTGACGCGACGGGCATCGGGCTCACTCTGTACTCCCGCCAAGCTAAGCCTTGCGGCCAGTTCGCGGCACCTCTGAGCAATCGGCTCCCTCTTGACGACCTTGGCCAGCAGCAGTAGCGCCTCTTTGACGCAACGGTTGCGGGGCGTGTCGATGGTGAGCTCATCAAACGTGCAGGCCACCTGACCGCGCTGCAGCAATTGTCCCCGTTCGGTACGCAGCAGGTCGATCCGCCCGCGCACCCGGTTGAGCACGTCGGCCCGCCGGCGGTAACCCACGGTCAGGTTGCGCCGCATCCGGCGTTCCACGGCGCTGGCGAGGAGTTCAGCCACCAGTTCCGGTATGTCGTCTGGCGCTTCCTCCAGCTCGACGCGCCGTGTTTCCGGCAGCTCGCGGTACAGTTGGGATGCGTACAGGAGGAGCAGCCAGATGTTGCGGACCGGGATTCGGCCGATGAAGCCGGAGTTTTCAGGGGCCGGCGCCCGGATAACTGCGTCCAACACGGCATGGGCTCCGGTTTAGAGCCTACGGCGAAAGTACACGATCAGTGAGAACGCAAACGACGCCACGCCCAGCAAAAGGGTTATGACATCAATCAACCGATCAAAGCCGTAGTTGCCGATCAACCATATTATGGCCAGCACTATCAGCACGGCGCAGATAACGGCAAAGACAACACCTACGGTTATCAATATAGTTTTAAGTCCGGACATCGGCCCGAATCAGCGCGATCCCCGACACTGCGAAGACTATTCCCGAAACCCCAGCCAACAGGGCTCCCGCCGGCAAGATGAAAGGCGCCAGTACCGGCAACAGATGGTCGCCCAGAAAGACGGCGAATATTCCAAGGAGGAACACGACGTTGGATGCGATAAAGGCACGATACCACATAGCACACCGTCCCATGGTTAGCAGAAATCATAAGATTTGCAGACTACCCTTGTCAAAAGCCGGCGACAAAATAAGACTGATGGGACCATCACTGCAAGCCGCGTAACAGCTCTTCCGCGGCATTCGCCACCTTAGCCGGGTCGTCGAACCAATACTCGTGCAGCAGCGGCACGATCTCAGTCTCCACGATCTGACCGAACCATGCTTCAGGCTCGCCGATGTCGCTGCCAGGAGCAGGAGTTACGAAGCTGTGCCCGATGCGGAACTGTCGACCTAGGTTGCGGTCGGCGGCGATTTCCTCGTTCAGCGCGTTGATGCGCTGCGCTATTCCAGCGAGGAAGCCGTCATCGATGCCGCATTGCTCGTTCACCCATTCGCGCCAAGTGTCGTTGAGCATCGGCTCCAGATCGAAGAAGGCGAAGCGACGGCGAAGCGCCAGATCCACCATCGCCAGTGAACGGTCGGCCAGGTTCATCGTGCCGATGACGTACACGTTGGGCGGGATGTGCACTCGCTCGCCAGGCTCACGAGGGTAGGCCAGCGCTAATGCTTCATCAGCGTTACGTTTGTCCGCCTCCAGCAGCGTGAGCATTTCGCCAAATATCGACGCCGGATTGCCCCGGTTGATTTCCTCGATGACCATCACGTAGTCGCTGTCCGGATCCTCACGCGCTTCCTCTACTACCTGGAGAAACGGCCCATCCACCAGTTCAAGCCGTCCATCGCCCTGCGGCCGCCAGCCACGCACAAAATCCTCGTAGGACAGGTTGGGATGGAACTGCATGGGCCGGACCTTGCCGTCGTCAGTGCGCCCGATGAGAGCGTAGGCCAGCTTTTTGGCGAGCCAGGTTTTGCCGGTGCCGGGCGGGCCTTGCAGGATGAGGTTTTGCTTGGCTTGGAGGCGGTGGAGCATCGAGTCAAGTGTGGGTTGGGGGAGGAAGCAACCGTCTGCGGTGATGTTGTTGATGGTGTAACCAAGTTCCGATTGCCTCACTCTGATGCATTCAGCAACTGGGTTGCTGTTCTGCAATTTTGTCGCTTTTCCCGCTCTGACTTCTACAGCCGCGGATCTCTGAACTGATTCAGGCACCTTCTTCGTCACCATGGCCAAAGCATCGTTCACGCTGGTAATGCCATCGCGGACGAGATCCGCCCCAGGGCTATCGCATATGAAAATTGAGGGGTTGGGTATGATGTTGGCAAATCCGTGGTGGAAGGGAGGAGACCATGAACGAGTTAGCCGACGTATTTGCCGAACTGGACGACCCCCGGGCGGTTAACGCACGCTGACATTCCCTGCACGACATCCTGGTCATCGCCTTATGCACCGTGATCAGCGGCGGTCAGACCTGCACTGATATGGAACTCTACGGGCAGTCCAAGCGGGATTTGCTGCGATCCTTTCTGGAACTGGAGAACGGCATTCCCAGCCACGACACCTTTTCCCGGGTGTTAGAGGGTGTCTAAAAAGGTTCCAATTGGGGAGGCGGTATTCAGGCGTGATGGGTGGGGTTGGTCGTAATGTTGAGGCATGAAACGAT
>DAOUHZ010000129.1:0-2636 GCA_034428455.1 Dehalococcoidia bacterium | reverse complement strand
TTCGTTTGCCGCCAGTGCCGGCGGCCCTACTCGCACCGGCTCCCAACACACTTGCAGTGCCCGTAGGTTATTGCCGAGGTTCGCATTTTCAGCAATCTCGGCAATCTCTTGCCAAACCCCTTTACAACCCCGGTCGGTCTGCTATCGTTATCGTATCGAATTAGAACAGATGATCCCCCACACAGGAGTAAGCACCATGACCAACGTTGAACAGATATTGAGGGAATCCCGCGAACTGGCCTTGGCTACTGATGGCGATACAACCACGCGAGGGGAGCAGTTGGCCGAGGAAACTTGCCATCGTCCCGTTACCGGCCCTCTCCGCGTGCGGGTCAATCCCCCTACTGACAAATGGGTCGCCCGTATGACCTCGCTCTTTGAAAGCCAGTACAGCGACGACGATCTCGCCTGACGAGTCCAGCAGGGACGAAACCCGCCAGCCGGCGGGTCGCGGGACAACCAAATCCAACCCGCAAAAAGGAGAAGACCATGAAGGTCTCATTGCTACAGGACAATCTCACCAAGGCGCTGGGCACAGCCAAGCCCTTCGCCAGCACCTCGGGAACACTCCCGATCTGCACGATGGTGAGACTGACCACCGACCGGGGAATGCTCCGCATCGACACCACCGACCTCGAAAAGGGCTTCAGCACCTGGGTCGGCGCCATGGTCGAGGAGGAAGGCGGGATCTGCGTCAGCCACAAGAAGCTGCACGATTTGGTCCGCACCCTTGAGTCCGACCGGCTGGACCTCGAAGTTGGCCCGGTCAACACGGAAGGTGAGACGGGCATCGTCAGCGGTGACCTGGTTCTCACCATCCGATCCGGTGTGGGTGACACCGAGGCCGTGTTCAACGGCGTCGCCGTCGAGGACTTCCCGATGATGACGGACGCGGAGTTCGACAACTCGGTGCCCGCCCTCTTCGACCCCGACGATCTGGCGATGAGCGTCCGGCGCGTACAGCTGGCAGCGGCCACGGACGACTCCAGGCCGGTGCTGACCGGCATCCTGATCAAGTTCGACGAGGACGGGTACGAGCTGGCCGCGGCCGACGGCTTCCGGTTGGCCTGCCAGTCGGGCAAGCTGATCGATCCCTTGGAGGAGCCGTTGCAGGTGATAATTCCTGCCCGCACCTTTACGGCGGTGGAGAAGCTGGTCAAAGCCACCGAAGACCCCGTGCGGCTGAACATCGACGCGAACAGCGGCAGGGTTCAGTTCGAGATCGGTGGCTACCTGGTGGTGACCCAGACCCTGGCCGGCACGTTCCCGAACTACGAGCACCTGATCCCTGACGATCTGGTGTGGAAGGCCCAGACCGACGCCAAAGCCCTGAAGGGCGCCGTGGAAAGCGCCGCGGTCTACGCGGTGGACGGCAGCAACATCATCCGCTTCTGGACCGAGCAGTCGGCCATCCCCGAGGAGGAGCGGACCGAAAACGGGCCGGCGACGGCCGGAGTGATCCGGGTCTCCGCCAGAACCGAGGACGTTGGTTACGCCAAGCGCGAGGCGCGGTGCGCCGAGGTCGTCGGAGTGGAAGGCGAGGACGAGACCATCGGGCGCATCGCCTTCAATTCCAAGTACGTGTCCGACGTCCTCAAGGTAGTTGAGGGGCCGCTGGTGCTAGCTGCAACCAACTCCAGCAGCCCCGGCCTTTGGACACTCCCCGACGACGAGCGCTTCAAGTACGTCGTCATGCCGATGTACGTCCAGTGGTAACCCACCGGGGGCCGGATGTTCCGGCCCCCAATCTCTACCCGCCAAGGAGGAAGACCGTGGCCAACAATACACCAATCACCATCCGGATGGAACAGGACAAGGTCACCAAGGGCACCTACCGCTACGCCGCCGTGGAAGAACATGCGGCCGTGGGCACGGTGTACATCAGCAAGTCCGCGTTCCCCGACAGTGCTCCCAGGCTATCCAGGTGACCGTCACCTCGGCCTAGCCGAAACGCCCCAGCCGGGGCGTCCGACCGGGGTTGACCGCCCGGCGTTGAACAAGGCAGGTCAAAGGAGCGACGCCATGGAACAGACGGAAGGGCATTGGCTCGACTATTACAAGGACACCGGCTGCAAGTATTTCCCCTCGTGCCTGAACTGCCCGTTGCCCGAATGCCTCTACGATGACCCCCAGGGGCTGAGCAAGTACCGGGCCCAGCTGCGCCTGGAGCGCGACCGAGACACCGCGGCAATCATTCTGAGGGAGAACCTGACCCCGAAGGAGGCCGCTGGTCGCTTCGGCAAGACCGAGCGAACGATCTTCCGGATCCTGGCGCGGTCGCGGGCTGCGACGGCCCCGGCTGCCTAGCGGGTGGATGCGATGGAAGGGCAGATACCCATGGAAACGTTCCTCGGACCCTGGTGGGAGCACGAGGACCGTTGCCGGTGTCGCGCCTGCGCCTCCGGGCGACGTCACAAGCTGGCGCCGCCCGACAGGCTGGGCGGTCGTCAGTGCTACGTCTGTGGACGGTACTACTTTTCCACCGCCAGCGCCCGGCGGCAACCCTGCCAGTAGAAGGAGGCGAAACACGATGCCCGACTACACCTACCTAAGAGGGTGTCTAAAAAGGTTCCAATTGGGGAGGCGGTATTCAGGCGTGATGGGTGGGGTTGGTCGTAATGTTGAGGCATGAAACG
>DAOUHZ010000128.1:0-13625 GCA_034428455.1 Dehalococcoidia bacterium | reverse complement strand
GCGGAGATGATAGTAGGGGCCAACGTTCAGGATGACTTTGGCCGAGAAGCGAAAGCGTCCTCCTCATTCTTGCGCTACGAAGTTGCATTTGGGTATACGCCACCATCCCCCACCGCAGGTTACCTGGGTGGGCTGGTCTTGGAAGAGGAGAAACTCACCCACATCACCAAGGGACAGGCGGCTCGCCATTTGAAGTTTCCTCATCACAAAGGGCAATTCCGGGATAGTGTGGTGTACAACAACCGCCGAAACTCAGCATATATTTCCACGGAGCTCGACGCTGAAAGCGGTCAGACTACCATCGTCGTACATCAAGACGGCGGTTCTCACGGCCGGCCGCGGCCGGCCGCGGCACAGGGAGCGGTTCGCACCATCATCGGAACGGAAAACACCGCCGTGACCCCAACTATATTGGCGGCGCGACATGAGATGCAAAGCTGGCTGGTAATGGCTTTTGACCCCGCCGCGATGCGCCGGCCCGACCGCTTCACCCAGCCGCCCGTTATCGCTGAAAACGGAGCTCATATACCGGCTACCCTACAGCACCTCTCAAATTTCATTGGCCAGCACGACCCTGATTATGACCTGTTTGCGGTAGTCTCGAGCCGGTTGTCGGAGTTAGTACCGATACGGCGCGTCAACGTGGTCGAAGACAAAGAAAGGCAATTGCTTGCATTGGAACTCTGGGAACGTTCAGGCTTGACGGTTCGGGCAAACTCCATATCGGACGGCACGCTGAGGTTCCTGGCGTTGGTGGCCCTGTCTGAAGTGTTCGATGACACCGCCGTGATCTGTATGGAGGAACCCGAGAACGGCATCCACCCGGCCAAGCTGGGAGCCATGAATCGCCTGCTTCACGACATCGCTGTCGACGCCGATGAAGCAGTTGATTTCGACAACCCTCTGCGTCAGGTCATCGTTGCCACCCACTCGCCATATTTTGTCCAGCTGCAAGCCCAGGACGATTTGGTGTTGGCAAAAAACCCTGCCGTCCGCGGCCCATCTGGTGATCCCATCTTCCCGTTGAAATGTTATCCGTTGGAAGGCTCGTGGCGAGGCCGGACAATGCAGGATGGGAAATCGCAACAGACCGTAGGACTGTTGGAACTGCAGGCCTACCTCATGCCTCCGGCGGACGGTCAATTGGCATTTCCGTGGGGATACGCGCAGTCGGCATGGAAGTAAATTTCTTGCTGGTTTGCGACGGTCCATCCGATGCCGGGTTGGGCAATCATATCCAGGCCCTCCTCGTAGGAGCAGGCGCTTTGCAGGTCAACTGGACAGCGTCGTACGTTGGGCGCAGACTGTCTGAAAAAATAGCGTTGGGACTGGAGCAATCCAGCTATCCCAACATGCTGTTCGTCCATCGGGACGCGGAAGGTGCCGACCCCAACGATAGACATATCGAAATCAGAACTGCGGTGAATGCCTCCGGTTACACCGGCCCTTTGACACCGATTGTGCCCAGGCGCATGACTGAATCTTGGTTGTTGTTGGACGAATCAGCAATACGCGAAGTCGTCGGCAGACCCCGCGGGATCGAACTTCTCGGTCTCCCTGTCCCTCGCAATATCGAAAGACTTCCGGACCCGAAGGAGAGATTGCGTCAAGTCCTTTTTGACGCATGTTCTCCCCGCGGACGTCGCCGTCGGAAACAATTCAATGCAACTTGGGGAGCCTACAGGAATCGGCTTTTGGAAAACCTCCCCATAGGCGGTCCCCTCGAACAATTGCCATCTTGGACGCGTTTTCGCGATGACACCGTCGCCGCGCTCAATCTGCTGTCCAGTTAAGGCATCACCTTAATGCACGTACTGATCGCCTACATCTCCCGGCGCGTCCCTTTTTATTATGGCTGGATCGTGCTGGGCACCGCCGGCAGCAGCATGTTTGTCCGCAACGCGGCCGGCAGCCTGACCTTCGCCGTCTTCGTACCGCTCATCGCCGACGAAACCGGGTGGAGTCGGGCCCTGATCGGCGGAGCTGCTGCCGTTGGCGGCCTGCTGGCAACCGGGGCGTCTCCGCCTGTGGGCTGGGCTATCGATCGCTATGGCGCGCGTGCTGTTCTGGTTTCTTCGCTGATCGTCATCGGTCTCAGCACTATGGCCATGGCGTGGCTCTCGGTCCATGTTGCCATTTTCTATTCTGCCTTAGCCATTGGGCGCATAATGTTCAGCAGCCCCCTAAACGTGGGTGCGGCCACCGTGGTGGGCCGGTGGTTTGTCCGTCAGCGCGGCCGAGCCACGGGCCTGCTGTTCCTGTCCCACTCCGGCGGCATGGTGGCTTTCCCATTGGTGGCCACCTGGGTCAGCGTTGCCTACGGCTGGCAGGTTGCCTGGATCGTCCTCGGATTGATGGTGTACGCCATCGCGCTGGCGCCGGCGGCCTTGTTGGTTGCCCAGCGCCCGGAAGACGTCGGCCTCCTCCCAGACGGAGAAGACCCGAACGCAACCACTGAGATTGACGCCGACGCTTCCCCCGCCGAAACCGAATCCTCGCTAGAGTGGACCACGAGACAGGCGTTGCGCACACCGGCCCTGTGGGTCCTGGCCATAGGAACGGGCTTCCTTTTCCTGTTGCAGTCGGGAACCAACGTGTATCAGGCCGACCTGCTTCGCTCCCGCGGCATCGACCTCTCCCTGTCGCAGCTCAGCATCGTCGTGAACGCCGCTGGCACCGCGTTTGGCAGCCTCCTGTGGGGACGCCTGATCGAGAAGATGCGGGTTTCGTACACCTACGCCATCGTCGCCCTGGTGATGGCGATTGCCTGCGCCCTGTTCGTGGTTGCGGACACCGTCGCGCTGGCTTTCTTCGCCGCCGGTTTGTTCGGCCTCGCCGTCGCCGGAATCCTCGTGGTCCCGGCGGTAGCCTATGCCAACTTCTTTGGTCGCCAATCCCTTGGCACCATCCGCGGCGTCACCGAGCCCTTCACTTCCCTGGGCCAGGCCATCGGCGCCGTAGCGTCAGGATTGGTCTACCAATTCGCCGGTGGTTACGCCATCGCGTTCATCATTTACGCGGTCCTGGGCGCGATCACAGCTCTTGCTCTGCTCCTCGCCAGGCCTCCAGTACACCCGGAGATTCGGGCGTCGCTGTCCCCGGAATCTGCTGACTAACCTTCCAGCTCAACTCGCCTCAAGAGCAGCGCGTCGGACGCCATAATCTCGTCCATGCGTGCTGGGATGTCCTCGAAGGTGTCCAGCGCGGCGCGGATGAGCCTACCGGAAAGATTGCCGCAATCGTCGCTGCCCAGCAGGACTGCCAACTGCGCCGCTCGCTCAATCGAGGCGCCCCCTCCCGACGTGACCTGTACTCCCTTTTCGTACATCTCCATGTCCCCTGCGGCCAGTGCCATGTCCCGAACCTCTTCCCACATTCGCGTGTGAATGGAACCGGGGCTGATTGCGTTCACCGTGATCCCGGTGCCTGCCAGTTCCACGCTCAGGTTCTCCGTCATATTGACTATGGCGGTCTTGGCCGCGTCGTAGGACGTGTCGTTCGGCCCGCCCACACCGGACATGTTGACAATCCTTCCCCGGCCTCGTTCCAGCATCGCAGGTATAACAGCTCGACAACCGTAATATGTGCCCAGCACGTGCACCGAGATGACGTTGGCCCATCGCTCGGGGTCCAGTTTCCATAGCGGGCCAATCTCGCCGGTGTTTCCTGCGTTGTTCACCATCACGTCAATGGGTCCCAAGTTGTCCACTGTGTGCGACACGGCATTCTCCACTTGTTCCCGATACGTGACGTCCGTCGTGACCGTGGTCACCTCGCTGCCGAACTCAGCGCGGATCTCTTCCGCAGTCGCCTGTAATTCGGCATCGGTGCGGGCCGCCAGCGCCAGGGTCGCTCCCTCCGCCGCGTAGGCTCGGGCAATTGCCCGCCCGATGCCCCGGCCCCCGCCCGTGATGAGCGCTACTCGACCCCGCAGTCGTCCCCCGTCTGCCATTTGCCGTTCTCCTTGCATCTCCGAACCCTGCCACAGCGATGGTACAATTCGGCCACATACTACACGATGGGAGAACGCTTATGAGCGATGCGTCGCAGGCGACCGTTCCAACTGTCGCGTTCACCAGCATGGCCGCTGGAACCCGCGAGGACTACGAACTCCTCGAACTCCTCGAAGCCCAGTTCGCATCCGGCACCGCTAATCGCGTGCTGGATCAATTGCGGGGCCTCGCCGGTTCCCTGGCGGGCTATAAGGTGGACCGTCTGGAGCACTCGTTGCAGTCCGCTACCCGTGCCTACCGCGATGGCGCTGACGAGGAAATGGTCGTCGCTGCCCTCCTGCACGACATCGGTGACCTGCTGGCTCCGCACAACCATAGCGAAATGGCGGCGGCGGTACTTCGGCCGTACGTTTCGGAACGCACGTATTGGGTGGTTCGGCAGCACGGCCTGTTCCAGAGCTATTACTACGCGCACCACATGGGCGGTGACCGCAACGCTCGGGATCGCTACATTGACCACCCCTGGTACCAGGACGCGGTGGACTTCTGCCACCGCTGGGATCAGTCGTCGTTTGATCCGAAGTACGACTCGTTACCGCTGGAATTTTTCGAGCCCATGGTTCGACGGGTGTTTGCTCGCGAGCCGTTCAGCGCGGGGAGGGAATGACCATGAGCCTGGAAGGCAAAGTCGCATTGATCACCGGCGCCGGCGGTATGCGTGGCGTTGGTCGCGCCACGGCCCACAAATTAGCGTCCCAGGGCGCGCAGATAGCTATCACCGACGTTCGCCGACCTGTCGAAGACCTCCCGCCGGGCGAAGTGCGCGCCGAGTGGCAGTCTATCGACAGCGTTGCCGACGAGATTAGCAGCATGGGCGGCCAGGCCCTGCCCGTCTACGCCGACCTATCCAACTCCGACGAGATTGAAGGGTTAGTGGCCGAGACCGTAAACCACTATGGTCACCTGGATATCCTCGTCAACAATGCCCGCGCCATCATCGGTCGGGACAAGGTGCCAGTCACCGACTTGGACGAGGACGTGTGGCAGCATTTCCTCGCCATCAACACCACCGCGGTTTTCCTATGCACCAAATACGCTGGGCGGGAGATGGTTCGCCTGGGCAACGGCGGGCGCGTGGTCAACATCGCCAGCAACGCCGGCAAGCAGGCCAGCGCCGACGGAGCCGCCTACTCCGCAAGCAAGTTCGCGGTTATCGGTTTGACCCAAGCCTCCGCTATGGATCTCGCTCCCCACGGGATAACCGTGAACGCCGTGTGTCCAGGTCCCATCAACACCGACCGCATGAGCTATTGGGAGCGCGACCAGGCCGCCCAGCGAGGGTTGACGCAGGAAGAATTCCGCGCCCAGGTGGTCGAAGCTTCCGCTGACCGCACTCCCCTGGGTCGTATCGCCGAAGCCGAGGACGTGGCCAACCTCGTTGCGTTCCTGGCCGGTCCCGATTCCAGCTTGATCACCGGGCAGTCTTACAACGTCAACGGCGGGATCCTGTTCCACTGATCCGCTCTCGCACCATTCACGAGGTGTCCCCTGATGCAGTACGGAATTACACTCCCCGGTCGGGGCCCACTGTCCACTCCCGATAGCCTGGCGACTATCGCCCAGCGCGCCGAGGCTCTGGGCTTCGACTCCATTGCCCTGGGCGACCATATCCTGGTGCCCAGGAATATCGACTCGGACTACCCGTACACCGAAACCGGGGAGTTTCCCGGATCCGCTTCGGGTCAGGCCATGGAGCAGATCACTGCGCTGTCCTACATGGCCGGCTGCACCAGCACCATACGTTTGGCAACCTCGGTGCTCATCGTGCCCCACCGCAACCCATTGGTCGCCGCCAAGGCGCTGGCGACACTGGACGTGCTGTCGGGCGGACGGCTCATCGTGGGCGTTGGGGTCGGCTGGTGCCGCGAGGAGTTCGAGGCCGTCGGGTGCGAGCCATTTGACGAGCGTGGCGCCGTTACCGACGAGTACATCCGCGCCTTCAAGGAACTGTGGACATCCGACGATCCGACCTTCGAGGGCCAATACGTGAGCTTCTCCGACATCTGGTTCCTGCCCAAGCCGGTGCAGAAACCCCATCCACCCTTCTGGGTCGGCGGCGAGAGCCGACCGGCCATCCGCCGCGCCGCTACCCTGTGCGACGGCTGGTATCCCATCGGCAACAACCCGGCTTTCCCCGTGGGAACGCCCGAGGCGTTGGAGAACAGCATCGGCCGCCTGCATCGCACCGCCGAGCGCGCTGGACGCGATCCCCGTGAAATCCAGATCATCTACCGCTCCCACGACTATCGCATCAACGGAACCGATACCAGCCCGGACCGCACCCGGTTTACCGGCAGCGGCGAGCAGATCGCCGGCGACATCCGCATGTACGAGGAGATGGGCGTCAGTTACCTTGTGCTCGACATCGCTCGCCTGAGCGCCGACGGGAACCTGGAGGAGACCCTGGGTCACCTCGAAGATTTCACTACCCAGGTTGCCGCCCGGGTCTAGATGGGCAGTAGTTAGTTGGTCGCCAGTCGCTTCCTACGGCCGTTCGGAAAGTGTCGATGGCGTTTGCACTTTCGGCTTCTAATGCCGTCGACTATCTGCTCCAGTCAGGTCTGATATCTCCTCAGCAGACCGGTTCAGCGTCGGCCTGTGAACTGGGTGGCGGCGTGTCCAACGTTGTCGTCCGGGTGGACTTTCCTGATCCGTCGGACAACGTTGTCATCAAGCAGTCCCTGCCGCGTTTGCGCGTCGATCAGGAATGGTTGGCGGACCAGGCGCGTATTCACCGGGAGGCAGCGGCATTGCGGTACCTGGAGGGCCTGTTGCCACCGTTGACCCTGCCGTCGGTGGTTCACGAAGATCCGGACAACTTCCTGTTCGTGATGACCGCCGCCCCGGAACCAGCCCGGACTTGGAAGGACGATCTCCTCTCCGGACGCATCAACACGCAGGTAGCGACGGACGTCGGCCGCCTTTTGGCGGAATTGCACCAACATTCCACCGTCGTTGGTGGGGCGATACCGCCTGAATTACAGGAATTTGCCGATCAACGCTGCTTCGTCCAGCTGCGCATCGACCCTTATCATCGCGCCACCGCCCTGGCGCATAGAGACCTGTCTGACGACATTGAAGCGGAAGCCCAAGCCATGTTGGGCCGTCGCCTCTGCCTCGTGCACGGCGACTACAGCCCAAAAAACGTGATGGTCTCCGGGACGGCCGTAGATCCAAGCGTCTTCCTGCTGGATTTCGAGGTGGTTCACCTGGGCAACCCGGTTTTCGACCTGGCATTCATGCTGAATCATCTCACTTTGAAAGCCATCCACCAACCCGACCTGGCGTCACAATTCAACGCGGCCGGAATCGCTTTCTGGTCGGCCTACTGCTCCAGCGTACCAACCTTCGCCGACCATCCGATACAACTCCAGCGCGAAACGATCCGCCAAATGGGAGCGCTCCTGCTGGCGCGGATCGACGGCAAATCGCCGGCCGAGTACATAACCACCGATGCGCAGAAATCCGTCGCTCGTCGGCTGGCCAGGGTGATCCTGGGCGGAGAAATGCGGTCTCTGCCGGACTTGCACGGCGCTTTGCTGCGCTGACCATCAAAGGCCGGTTCGCGTCACCGGAATCTGGTGACACCGTCTGCGGCAACGTAGTACACTTTCGACGCGGGTATCCGGCCCTAGGCCCGGGCGCCTAGCTCCCGATCAGAGGAGATGAGAGCTTGCCGCAGGAACTGAACGCCGGGTTGGACGGGACCGGCCTTCGCATCGCGGTGGTCGCCGCCCGGTTCAACTACGTGATCACCAAGAACCTCATGGAAGGCGCCGTTTCAACGCTGGCCCAATATGGCGTGCGCGACGGCGACATTACGACTTCCTGGGTCCCGGGCTCATTTGAACTGCCCGTAATCGCCAAAACCCTAGCCCAATCCGGGCGATACGACGCGGTGATCTGCCTGGGCGCCGTGATACGCGGTGAGACCAGCCACTACGACATGGTATGCAACCAGGCGGCATCCGGCATCGCCGCGGTGGGCCGCGAGACCGGCATACCCACCATGTTCGGCGTGTTGACCACCGAAAACATGGAGCAGGCTATCAATCGCTCCGGAGGCAAGGTTGGCAACTTGGGGTCTGACTGCGCGGTGGGCGCCATCGACTGCGCTCGCCTTTTGCAGGCCATCAAGACCGGCTGACCCCACGGGCAGGTGTGAACAGCAATGCAGGCTACCGTAGAATTCGATCCCAGTTACTCGCTGCTGACCATAGACCTGACAGCCGGAGAAGCCGTGAAAGCGGAACCCGGAGCCATGGTCGCGCAGCAGGGAGTCGCCATGACTACGGGCATGAGTGGTTCCGGCGGTCTCTTTGGCGGCATTCGCCGGATGATGGGAGGCGAATCGTTCTTCGTAAACACGTTCACCGCCGAATCTGCCGGAGGTTGGGTCAGCCTCGCTCCGCCCGCTCCCGGAGATATCGGCTCGTTTGATCTGGAACCGGGCAGCAACCTGTTCCTACAGTCCAGTTCCTTCCTCGCCAGCACTGGGAACGTGCAGATTGACAGCCAATTCCAGGGGTTTCGCGGGTTCTTCAGCGGGGAAAGCCTTTTCTTCATCCGCGCTTACGCCCAACAGGGCATGGGGACGGTGTATTACAACTCTTATGGCGCCATCAAGCAGGTCAGGGTTCATCCCGGCCAGGAGTTAGTGGTGGACACCGGGCATCTCGTGGCCTTCAGCGATGACGTCGAGTATTCCATCGGCAAGGTCGGCGGCATCCGCTCGCTGATCGCCGGAGGCGAGGGCTTGGTGATGAAGTTCCGCGGCAACGGGACGGTGTGGATCCAGACCCGGAACCTCGCTTCCCTGGCCGAAAAGCTGAACCCGTTCCTGCCCAAGCGAGGCCAATAACTCGCGGTTGCGTCGCCATAGCCATTGAGCGTCGTAAACCGCGGCTGACATTCTCGGGGCAGGCGTTTGGGCAATTGCGCCTGCCTTGACTTAACTGCGATTTCCGCCGGAACAGGAGTTCGATCATGGAATTTGGCGTGACCGTACCTAACAACTGGGGCGTCGAGGACCCTCAGGCAGTCGTCAATTTTGGTCCGCTGGCGGAAGAGTTGGGCTTCGATTCAGTCTGGGTTATGGACCACCTTTTCAACAACGGTTACATCCGAGAAAGGCTGGACGACAAACCCTACTACCATCCCATGGCCACGCTGTCCCATATATCGGCCCTGACCTCGCGGGTGAAATTGGGAACCTCGGTGCTCGTATTGCCCTATCACAACCCGGTGGAACTGGCCAAGTACGCCGCGACCCTGGACCAGATGTCCGGCGGGCGCGTCATCCTGGGTGTCGGCGTCGGCGCCATGACCCCGGAATTTGACGCCCTCGGCATACCGATGAGCCAGCGGGGATCGCTGACCAACGAGTCCATGGACATCATGCGCGAGCTGTGGTCCAACGAAGATCCGCAGTACAGCAGTGATCGCTGGCAATTCGAAGACCTCAAGTTCGCGCCCAAGCCGTCGCAGTCCGAGGCCGGGTCGCCTCACGTGCCGCTGTGGGTTGGCGGCGGCAGCCCGGGGGCGTTGCGCCGCGCCGCGCGTCGGGGCAACGGGTGGCACCCCTCCGGTGTGAGCGCCGAGGAGTTCGCCATTGGACGCCAGCGGGTCCGGGAATTGGCAGAGTCCGCCGGCCGCAACCCGGACGACCTCGTCATGTCCGCCCGGGTGGAAGTGGAGGCCCACGGCGGCCCGTCCAGCCAGCGCGCGGCCGACCGTTCGCGTCTCCCTGGGGACGACCCGGCGGGGATGGTCGCCGGCATCGCTGCGTTCCAGGAGGCCGGCGTGCAGCACATCGTGTTGGCCCTCAACACCGGGGATGTCGGGCGCCTCCGGGAATTGATGCATTCCATCGCGTCGGACGTGATACCGCAGTTCGATTAGCGGTACGGTGCCCGAGCGGTGCCTCGATGCAAAATCAAGAGGGGGCGACTGCAATCGCCCCCTCAAGTCTGTGTCTGTATCCTAAACGGGGCTCGCCGTTTACAGGCTTGCCTCCAGGACGCTGCCCGGCGTGATCGGCAGGCTGGTCAACCGCTGGTCGGTGGCATGTCCCACCGCGTTGGCAACGGCCGCCAGCGGGGGCACGATGGGAACCTCGCCCACGCCGCGAACTCCGTATGGGTGTCCGGGGTTGGCCACTTCTACAATGACCGTGTCGATCATGGGCAGGTCCAGCGACGTCGGCATGCGGTAATCCAGGAAGCTGGAGTTCATCATCTGGCCGTTGTCGCTGAAGTAGTATTCCTCGTTCAACGCCCAGCCGATGCCCTGGACCGCTCCTCCCTGGATCTGTCCTTCCACGTAGCTGGGATGCACCGCTTTGCCGGCATCCTGGATGGCGGTGTAGCGCAGGACTTCGGTCTTTCCCGTTTCCGGGTCAACCTCCACGTCCACCAGGTGCACGCCGAAGGAATTGCCCTCGCCGGTGGGATCCAGGCTCGCGGTGCCGGTGATGCCGCCGCCCGTGGTGTAGAGCTGACGCGCCAGGTCCTTGAACGTGAAGCTCAGCTCTTCCGACTTGTGCCGGATCACACCGCTGTCGTACTCAACATCTTCCGCCGGCACATCCCAAATGGAAGCCGCCCGCTCGACCATCTGCTGCTTGACGTCTTCCGCCGCCAGGATGGCAGCCCAACCGGTGGCGAAGGTGGTGCGGCTGCCGCCAGTGACCATGGTGAAACCGATGGAATCGGTATCGACCACTTGGGGCTTGATATCCTCGTAGCCTATGCCCAGCGTTTCGGCGGCCTGCTGTGCGATTGAGGCCCGAGAACCCCCGATATCCACCGAACCCTCAATCAGGTTCACGGTGCCATCCGGGTTCACCGTCATGTTGACGCTGGAGTGGAAGCCACGGTTCATCCAGAAACCCGCAGCGATGCCGCGGCCGCGATTTAAACCTTCCAAGGGCGTCCGGTAGTGCTCGTGGTT
The DNA here is from genome assembly GCA_034428455.1 of Dehalococcoidia bacterium. Taxonomy (GTDB): domain Bacteria; phylum Chloroflexota; class Dehalococcoidia; order Lucifugimonadales; family UBA3495; genus Bin87. The sequence continues at coordinate 2,661 of DAOUHZ010000128.1, read as the reverse complement.
CCGCGCGGCTTCGAGGCATTCCACCAGGCCGATCTTTTGGAATACCGGGCCTTCAACCTTCCGCGAGCCTTCGGTGACGGCATTGTTCAACCGGAATTCGACCGGATCTACGCCCAGCTTCTGGCAGAGTTCATCGACCACCTGCTCCACACCAAACGCCGCTTGTGGCGAGCCCGGCGCTCGGTAGGCCGCTGTCTTGGGCTTGTTGACCACTACGTCATAGCCTTCGACGGTTCCGTTTTCCAGCTCGTAGCAAGCGAAGGCGCAGGTGGCGCCCTGCATCACCGGAGAACCGGGGTACGCGCCGGCTTCGAAGGCCAGCTCGATCTCTGCCGCTGTGATTTTGCCGGCTGAGTTGGCGCCCATCTTGACGCGCATCCAACTCCCGGGAGCCGGGCCACTGCCCTCAAATACCTCGGTGCGGCTCATCAACACTTTGACCGGAGCCCCGGCCTTGCGGGATAGCAACGCAGCCACCGGCTCCAGGTAGAACGAGACCTTGCCGCCGAAGCCGCCTCCGATCTCCATGGGGGTGACCCGCACGTCGGATACATCGACTCTCAGGACATCGGCGGTGTTGGCTCGGACTACGAAGGCTCCCTGGGTGCTGCACCAGATGTTGATCTGTCCGTCGGCGCGCCAGTGGGCCGTTGCGTTGTGCGGTTCGATGTAGCCCTGGTGCACCGAGGCCGTGGTGAACTCGCGCTCTACTACGACGTCGGAGTTGGCGAATCCCGCTGCGGTGTCGCCCTTCTCGAATTTCATGTAGGAAGCGACGTTGCTCGGCTTGTCCGAAATCTCGCCCATGGCCGAAGTATGGATCAGATCGTCGTGAAGAAGGGGAGCGCCCTCCAGCATCGCCGCGCGGACGTCGATCACGGGCTCCAGCACTTCGTAATCAACGTCGATCAGCGCCAGGGCCGCCTCAGCTGTGTGCGCATTGTCGGCGGCGACGGCAGCGACAGCATGTCCGCGATACAGTGCCTTGTCGCTGGCCAGGAAGTTGTCGCTGAGGAACTTGAACCGGTTGTAGTCGTTGCCCAGGTCCTCTTTGCTGAGAGTAGCAAAAGGCAAATCGGCGGCGGTCACCACTGCGCGCACTCCGCTGAGGGCTTCCGCTGCGGACGTGTCGACGGACCTGATGCGCGCGTGGGCGTGCGGGCTGCGCAATACTCGGGCGTGCAGCAGGCCGGTCAGTTCTAGGTCGGCGCCATACTGTGCGCGACCGGTGACTTTATCCACGCCGTCGGGACGTACCGGACGCTTCCCAACTACGTCGTATTCCACTTCAGATAGCACTTGATTGGCCGTGGTCACTTTGGTTCACCTCACCTAACGATGTAGGGGCGAATTGAAATTCGCCCCTACCGTCGCAAACGTCGAAACGGGTACCGGATCTGCGGCCCGGCAACGAACGAGAGCTTATGCTCGCATCCGCTCTCCGGCGTCCAACACGGCGCGGACGATCTTGTCGTAGCCGGTGCAGCGGCACAGATTGCCGGCCAGCCAGTGGCGAATGCGCGCTTCGTCCGCATCAGGCTCGGCATCCAGCAGCGCCTTAGCGGCGACGATGAAACCCGGGGTGCAGATCCCGCACTGCAGGGCGGCATTTTCCAGGAAGGATTGCTGGATGGGATGCAGGCCCTCGGCGGAAGCCACGCCCTCAATGGTGCTGACCTCGGCTCCCTGAGCCTCGACGCCCAGAACCAGGCACGAGCAAACGATGCGGCCGTCCAGGTTGACCGTGCAGGCTCCGCAGTTGCCGTCGTTGCAACCCTCCTTGGAGCCGGTCATTCCCACGACATCGCGCAGGCACTCGAGGAGGCTCTGGCGAGGTTCGCAGAGGAAGTCGGTCTGGTTGCCGTTGATGGTGGTGGTTACGTGGACAAGTCCGGGCATTGTTACTCCTCCCCTCGGGCTCGCCGGATGGCGATGTTCAAAGTGCGGCGGGTGAGCACGGCGACCAGGTGGTGACGCTGGCGGATGGTGCCGCGCATGTCAGTGATGGGGGTAGCGGCTTCACTGGCGAGGCGGCCGGCCTCCTCGATGGCCTCATCGGAGACGGCCTTGCCGGCCAGGCTGTCACCGGCGGCGGTGGCGAGGATCGGGGTGGGCCCGACAGAGGCCAGGGCAATTCGGGCGGACTGAATGGTCTGCCCGGAGGCGTCAAGCACCACGGTGGAGGACACGCCGGCCACGGCGATGTCCATCTCGTTGCGGGGAATGAACCGCAGGTAAGCGCTACCGGAATTGGCCGCCGGGGCCGGGATCTGTATGGCCACCAGCAACTCGCCGGGCTCCAGTACGTTTCGGCCGGGTCCGGTGCAAAAATCCTCGGTAGGGACCGTGCGCCAGCCGTTGGGGCCGTTGATGTGCGCCTCGCCGCCCTGGGTGATGACGGGCGGTATGGTGTCGCCGGACGGAGCGGCGTTGCACAGATTGCCGCCGAAAGTGGCGCGGCCCTGGATCTGGATGCTGCCGATGAGGCTGGCGGCATCAATCAGGCCGGGGTAAGCGGCGGCGACGGCCTGGTTCTGGTAGATCTGATAGCACGGAACGGCCGCGCCGATTTGCAGGCCGCTATCACTGAGGTTGAGCGCGTTCAACTCGGGGATCTTCTTGGTATCCACCAAGGCGTCAAGCTCGCGCCGTCCGCCGCGC
>DAOUHZ010000127.1:0-20364 GCA_034428455.1 Dehalococcoidia bacterium | reverse complement strand
AATCCAGGGCGTAGACATGCCGGTCCACCGAGCCAAAATACACCAAGCCATGGGCCACCGTCGCCGGCCAGCGGATCACATCACCGGCGGCAAAGCTCCAGCGCAGTTCCCCGGTGGCCGCGTCCAGCGCGTACATATTGCCGTTGAAGGATCCGATGTACAGCACGCCATCGGCCAACACCGGATCAGCCATCAACTCCCCCCAGGATCCGCGTGGGATGTCATACTTCCAGATGATATCGCCGTTGGACGCATCCAGGGCAACTACCAGGCCGGTCTTGGGCGTCTGCTCGTCCCAATACTCGGCGGATACGTAGATTGCGCCGTTGACTACCACAGGGCCGGAGGCGACGGCTCCCGGGATTTCGCTGAGCCAGCGCAGCTTTCCGGTAGCGGCGTCCAGCGAGTACACGTAGATATGAGCGGTGACGTACAAAGCGCCGTCCACCAGCGCCGGCTCGAAATGGGTTCCGGCCTCCGCTTCGTGACTCCACACCACTTCGGGAGGCGGAACCCTCGCGTATTCTTCCGGTCTGGTTCTGTACGGCGCGGCGGGAACGACCGTGGCGCCCGGCCCCGACTGAGCCGGTACCGCAACGGCGCTCAGGTCGGCAGGTCCGCACGCCAGCGCCGCCAAGGCAACAAATGCCGCCATGATAACGAGAGCAGCCGCCCGGGGATGAAGCTTGATCCAACGAGGCTGCACATTCCGTCGGCTACAACTGCGTCGGCTTGGCCGGTTCACCATGAGCCGGGTCGACATCAGGTTGTAGCGCGGAACGCTTTCTTGAGGCCCCGGTACATGCGGCGCAAGGGACGCCGGCGGTTGTGCAGGTTGTGGGCGATCAGCGGAGCCAGTGTGGGGTTGGCCGCCACCAGCGGCGCGACCCACTTGCGCAACTCCGCCATGGTGGGAGGTTGCTCGTCCCAGGTCGGCACCAGGGATTCCAGGGGATGCCATTGTTTGCGGCCGGATAACCGGGTCATTACCGTGCCGCCGGCCTCCTGCACGGCCACGGCTCCGCCCAGCATGTCCCACATGCGAGGCGCGCCGATGACGGCGAACTGCATCACTCCCAGGGCCGTCATCGCAAGCTCGTAGGCGATGCTGCCGGTGACGCGGAGCTGACCCAATGGCTGCCCCTTCAGGCCTTTGCCAACCCGTGTCGACGCGCCAAAGGAACCCGGCAGGCCAATGAGACGATCTCCCCGGGGTTTCTCCGCCTGGTACACCGACACGGGCTCGCCGTCAGCGAAGGCTCCACCGCCGACGCGGCAGTGAACCACAACACCGGAAGCATTGGCAGAAGGCCAGGGAATGTACACCGCCCCCGCCAGCGGGCGGCCTCGGTACAGCACGCCGATGGACGAAGCGTAAACCGGCAAGCCGTTCATGAAGTTTGTCGTCCCGTCCAGGGGATCCAGCACCCACAGGAAATCGGCGGCGGAACGCTCGCCGTCGGCGCTGGCGTCGTCCTCTTCGCCCAGGATGCCGTGCTCCGGGAACCGTCGGGTGATCCGGTCCACCAGGTAGGCCTGGGTCTCCTTGTCGGCGGCGGTAACCGGGTCCTGCTGGGCCTTATCCTTGTACTCCACGCTGAGCGCACGGCCGAAGTGGCCGGCCAAGAGTTCACCCGCGCCGCGGGCGAATTCCACCGCGGCGGTTTCGATCTCTACGCCGGTCGATTCCTGAACCTGAATTACTGCCATGTTACTGGCGATTGTACACCATCCATGCAACTTGCCTGGTGGGTCGGATACGGGGATGGAAGGGACCGTCACGCCGCCGTCGGGAGTGGGTTCGGCTGTTATAATCCCGTGCAGCATTCGAGGAGGCCGGGCAATGGATCTGGAACTGAACGGTAAGGTGGCGATAGTGGGCGGCGCCAGTCGTGGATTGGGCCGCGCGTGCTCGGAGGTGCTGGCGGAGGAGGGGGCGCGGGTGGCGATGTGCGCCCGAACTCCGGCTGTCCTGGAGCGGGCGGCCGATGAGATACGCGCCGCCACCGGGGCGGAGATCTTCACCTATGCCGGCGATCTGGACAACGAGGAGACCATCGCCGAGTTGGTGGCGCAGACGGCCGCGCACTTCGGGCAGATCGACATCATGGTCAACAACTCTGGAGGGCCTCCCCAGGCCTACGCCAAGGATTCAACCGAGGAACTCTGGCAAGTCTCAGCCAACCGGTCGCTGTTTTTCTTCGCCCGCATGACCCGGGAGGCCCTGCCACACCTGCGGGCCCAGGGCGGCGGACGTATCATCAACATCCTGGCCAGCACCGTCTACACTCCCATCCCCAATCTCGCCCTTTCCGCCGCAACGCGCATGGGCGTGATCGGATTCATGAAAAACCTGGCCGACGATCTGGGGAACGAGAACATCCTGATCAACAACGTGTGCCCCGGCAGCATCATGTCGGAACGCATGATGGAAAACGTGGAGGACCGGGCTCGCACCCAGGGCATCCCCCTGGAGGACGCGCTGGCCCAGCGGGCGGAACAGACGGCCCTGAAGCGCATCGGCGAACCCCGGGAACTGGCCTACCTGGTGGCGTTCCTCGCCTCTTCCCGCTCCAGCTACATCACCGGCACGACCATGCTGGTGGACGGTGGCCTGGTGCGCTCGGTGATGTAGGGCGATACGTGACTTCCCGGAACGCGCCCATTCAGCCCCCGGAACCGGAAACCCCCGAAGAGTACGTGGACCGGGGGAACCGCTACAACCGGAACGGAGTTTACGAACGCGCCATCGCAGATTACACCGCGGCAATCGAACTTGATGCCGCGTGCGCCGACGCGTGGTTCAACCGGGGCGTCTCCTGGTACGAAGTCGGGGAGTACCAGCAGTCCATCGACGACCTGACCGAGGCCATCCGGCTGGACCCGGAGGACGACAACTACTACTCTCGGCGGTCGCTGTCCTACTTGTTCAACGACCAACCGGACGAAGCGCAGGCGGACATGGACACCAGCGAGGAGATCCGTCTGCGATCCTGGCAATGAACTGAATTCCGCGCCATCGCCCACTCACGCAATCCGCGTGATACTATCGGGCGCACCCGTCGGACGTCTGCCTATTCGTATCGTGCGGCTATCCGCGGGGCGCCACTAAACAGAAGAGCAAAGGAGCGGTCAGATGCCGGAGATTGAGAACAAGCTGAAAGAACTGGGCTACGAGCTGCCCCCGCCCCGGCCGCCGGGAGCGGGCAACATCATCCCCTACGTGCGCACCGGCAACCTGGTGTTCCTGTCGGGAACCGGGCCGGGCCTGCCCGGCGGCGGGCTGCTGCACACGGGCAAGCTGGGCGGCGAGGTGACCGTCGAGCAGGGCTACGACTGCGCGCGGCAGACCATGCTGAATCTGCTCACCGTTCTGAAAGGCGCCATCGGCGACCTGGACAACGTGAGCCACATCGTCAAGCTGCTGGCCATGGTCAACTCCACGCCGGACTTCGGAGACACGCCCCGGGTCGCCAACGGCGCATCCGACCTGCTCATCAGCCTCTACGGGGACCGGGGACGGCACGCCCGTTCCGCCGTGGGCATGGCCACGCTTCCCGGCGGCATGCCCATCGAGATCGAGATGATCGTCGAGGTCAACGACTAGCAACTCGCGCCTGTCCGCTTTTGTCATCTCGAGGAGCGAAGCGACGTGGCGATCTCGTTGACTGAGCAGCGACTCCTCCGCAGACGAGATTGCCACGCTTCGCTCGCAATGACAAACCGCTCCGGCGCTGCCGCTGGCTACTGCGCTCGGCGACGAGATTGCCACGCTTCGCTCGCAATGACAAACCGGCCGGCCGCTGTCGCTAGCCGCTGCGCCCGGCGAATTCGCTCTTGGCGGCCTCCACCAGCGTGGCGTCCCGCAGCAGGTCGCAGGCGGTCAGACTGAGGGCCTTGGCCACGGACAGGGCGTTGGACAGGGCGAAGTCCGTGATCGCCGTTTCGCACATGTCGCGGGTGTGGGACGCCACCGGCGTTTCACTGACAGCGTAGCGCAGTTCGAAGGCGGGCATGGCCTGGCTCACGTTGCCGAAGTCGGTGGAAGCGCCGCTGCCCGCGCGTCCGGCCACCGGCTCGTCCAACTTGATACCCATCGCCTCGATGTTGGCGGCCACCGCCTGGGCCAAGACCACGTTGGGCTGCACGTTCTCGTAGAAGGGATAGAACTCCTCGACCTCCAGGCGCGCGCCGGTCATGGCCGCTGCCCCCTCGGCGATGGCGGCTACCTTGCCCACCACCTCGTTGCTCAGGTACTGCCCGTCCCGGGAGCGCAGCATGAAGTTGGCGGCGGCGAACTCGGGCACCACGTTGGGGGCCAGGCCGCCGTCGGTGATCACGCCGTGCATCCGTACGTCGTCCCGCAGATGCTGACGCAGCGCGTCGATGCCGGTGAACAGGTGGATCACCGCGTTCAGCGCGTTGATCCCCGCCTCGGGCGCGGCGGCGGCATGGGCGGCCCGGCCGTGGAACATGTAACGGTAGCCGACCATGGCCAGGCTCCAGCTCTCTCCCTGGGGCGCGGCCGCCGGTATCACGGTGCGGTTGGAGAACGGATGGGATGACAGCGTGGCGTCGATACCGTCGAACACGCCTGCTTCCAGCAGGCGGATCTTCCCGCCGCCGCCCTCTTCGGCCGGCGTGCCGATGATCTCGATTCGGCCGGGCAGGTCCGCGGCGTTGGCCTGGAGGCCCAGCGCCGCGCCCATGGCGGCCATTGCGATCAGGTTGTGCCCACAGCCGTGTCCAATCTCGGGGAGCGCATCGTATTCGGCCAGCACGGCGATGGTCGGTCCGTCGCCGGCGCCGCCCGGGATGGTGGCCTTGAACGCAGTCTCAACTCCGCCGATGCCGCGCTCGACGTGGAGGTCGTGCTTCTCCAGGAAACCGGCCAGGGCGTTGGAGGAATAGTATTCTTGGTAGTTCAGTTCCGGATGGGCGTGGACATCTTTGGAGAGGTCGAAAAGTGCGTGTTTAGATCCTTCGATGGTCGAATTGGAACTGGCGGCGAGCGCGTCCTTGGATACCGCTTCTCGGCTGGTCATGTTGGTGTCCCTCCTGGTCGCCGCAGGTGTGGCCACGGTGGCCTGGTCTGCGCGTGCGATGGAATGGATGATATCCTTGATTCCGCGCGAGGTGAATACGCTTGAACGATTACCCCAACAACGACATACGCAACCTGGCCATCATCGCCCACGTCGACCACGGCAAAACCACCCTGGTGGACGCGCTGCTGAAACAGGGCCAGGTTTTTCGCGCCCACCAGCAGGTCGGCGAGTTGATCATGGACACCAACCCGCTGGAGCGTGAGCGCGGCATCACCATCCTGGCCAAGAACGCGTCGGTCTCCTATCGCGGCGTCAGGATCAACATCATCGACACGCCAGGCCACGCGGACTTCAGTGGCGAGGTGGAACGGGTCATGAACATGGCCGACGGTTGCCTGTTGCTGGTCGACGCCGTTGACGGCCCCATGCCTCAGACCACTTACGTTCTGCGCCAGGCGTTGCAGCAGGACGTCAAGCCCCTGGTTGTCATCAACAAGATAGACCGTCCCGAGGCCCGGGTCGAAGAGGTGCTCAGTCTCGTCCAGGATCTGTTCCTGGAGTTGGCCACCGACGCGGAACAGTTGGATTTCCCCGTTTTGTACACCTCAGCCAAGCAGGGCTATGCCACACTTGACCCGGTCCTATCGGGCACGGATATGCAACCGCTGTTTGACGCCATCCTGGATGCGGTGCCGCCCCCCGCCGGCGACCTCGACGCGCCTCTGCAAATGCTGGTGGCCGCTTTGGACTACGACAACTACCTGGGGCAGGTGGCCGTGGGCCGTGTCACCAACGGCACGCTGAGATTGCGAGAGAACGTGGCGTTGGTCGCGCGGGACGGGGAGGCAACCACGCATAGCCTGGAACACATCTTCGTGTTTCACGGCATGGAGCGCGTCGAGGTATCCGAGGCCCACGCCGGAGACATCGTAGCGATCACGGGTCCGGAAGGCGTCGCCATCGGCGATACCATCGCCAGCGCGGAGGACCCGCAGGCGCTGCCCAGCATCGACATCCAGGAACCCACGGTGCGCATGACCTTCGGTGTGAGCACGTCGCCCTTCGTGGGCAGGGAGGGCGGGCGCTGCACCTCGCGAACCCTCTACGAGCGGTTGATCCGGGAGCTGCGCACCAACGTGAGCCTGCGGGTCGAGACCACCACCAGTCCGGACATCTTCGTGGTGGCTGGCCGGGGAGAGCTGCACCTGTCCATCCTGGTCGAGACCATGCGGCGCGAGCAATTCGAGTTCCAGGTTTCCCGGCCGGTGCCCGTCACCAAAACCGTCGACGGCAAGACTCACGAGCCCTGCGAGATCCTGAACATCAGCACGCGCGAGGATTACGTCGGCGTGTTGACCGAGTACCTTGCCGCGCACCTGGGGCAACTGCGCGACATGCGCTACGGCGACGACGGCTACGTGCACCTGGAGTACAAGATACCCACCCGCGGCCTGATCGGTTTCAACGCCTTCTTCCTGCGCACCACGCGCGGCGACGGCGTGAAGAACAGCAGCTTCGACTCATACGAGCCGATGCAGGGCGAGATCAAGGATCAGCGCGGCGGCGCGCTGGTGGCGTCGGAGGGCGGCGCGGCCGTCACCTACGGACTGCTGAACGCCCAGCGGCGGGGAGACACCTTCATCGACCCCGGCACTCCGGTCTACGAAGGCATGGTGGTGGGCAGCCGTCGCCAGGAAGGGGACATCGAGATCAACGTCTGCAAGGAAAAAAAGCTGACCAACATGCGCTCGTCCACCGCCGACGTCGCCGAGCGACTCAACGCCACCATCCGGATGAGCCTGGAGGAGACCCTGGAGTTCATCTCCGATGATGAACTGGTGGAGGTTACTCCACAGAATTTGCGCATCCGGAAGATGGAACTCTCCGCCCTGGACCGCAAGCGCCGGCGCCGCGACGGGGTTCGCGTCCGGGCCTAGCGCCTCGGTCCCCCACACTCGCGCTTCAGCCGCCCACGAAACGGTCGCCAAAGATCGAGGCGACATACGAGTCGCCCGCCGCCACCGACAACCGACGAGCCGCTACAGCGTCATGCGGGGTCAGCCGGCCGTAAAGGATAAGGACGCAGGTCTCACCGTCGCATTCAAAGGTCACGTCGGAAGGTTCCGCAGGAACTCCGCCGTCCGCCGCTTCGATTATCACCGCGTCGCCATCGCTCAGGACCAGGTCGATCACGCGCGGCTCGGGGCGGTCGATGCCGAACCGATACCGCAGGGGGCGTCCTGCCAACAGCGGATCGGGGCGGAAGGCCCGCCGGGCGGCGCGGTCCACGGTATCCAGCAGGGCCACGACACTGCCGTCTGAAAGGTGAAAGTCGTCTTCCAACCGCGAGCGAATATCCCACCCGTGCATGGTCAGCTCGGCGATGCGCTGGGTCAGCAGGGTATCCATGAGCATGGGGCCGGCCGGCCAGTAGACCAGGTTGTTCCACTGGTCGGGCTGCACCTGGCGGAAGAGGGTGACCGTCTCGCTGATGCGCTCCGTAAAGTCTGCCAGCAGCCCGTCGCCCAACCGCTGGCTGGCGTCGACGGCCCGCTGGTAAATGCTCCGGGCAAAGGCGTCTTCGTCGTGCTGTTCGGGAGAGGGCGAGCCTTCCGGCGGCGAATGATCGCCGTCCAGGCCCCGCAGCAGGCGGGTCGACAGGTCAACGCTGGTGAGGTGTCCGATCACGTCGGCCACGGTCCAGCCTTCGCAGGCGCTGTCGGCCGCCCAGGCGTCTCGGGGAAGGTCTCCGAGGAAATCGAGAAGCAGCTTTGCTTCGTGTTCCAGGAGATCGATGCGGTTTGACGGCACGTTCATGCTGTTCTCCGTTGATTTCTGCGCGATTGTGAAGTGCAAGCCGCAGCGCTGTACAGGCGCGCCGTCGACACATGCAAGCGTTGCTCACACTATACCGCCAATTGCCGCCGGCGGTTTCCGAGCGGGTTTCTGCCTGTCGCGGATGGAAATGTGGCAAGGTTTCGTGAGCCCGTTGCGATATAATCCGCGACGTCCCCGCGCGTTTTGAAGCTAATAGATAGTAGGGTGATGTCATCCCCGGATTGACTAGGCAGCCTTCTGATCCGTCCAGCGTTGCCGCGTCCCGAAGGAGAGCGCCAGATGAATGAGGCCATTGTATTTGCGGTCCTCGGGCTCTCTCTGGTGTTGTTCATCGTCGGCAAGTGGCGCTACGACATCGTCGCCGTGCTGGCCCTGCTGGTGCTTGCAATAGCGGGGATCGTACCGGCTGAGGACGCCTACAAGGGGTTTGGGCACCCGGCGGTCATCACGGTGGCCGCAGTGTTGGTCCTGAGCCGCGCTCTCTACAACTCCGGCGTGGTGGACGTGATCGCCGGTTGGTATTCGCGCATACCGGAGTTCCTGACCTTGAGGATCGCGGCGCTGTCCGGCATGACGGCGTTTCTGTCGGCGTTCATGAACAACGTGGGGGCGGTGAGTCTGCTGCTGCCGGTGGCGGTCCGCGTCGCCAACCGGAGCGAGCATCCGCCGTCGCGCTATCTCATGCCCCTGGCGTTCACGTCGCTGTTGGGAGGGATGATCACGCTGATCGGAACGCCGCCCAACGTGATCATTGCCAACTATCGCGAGGAGCAACTCGGCGCGCCATTCCAGATGTTCGACTTCACGCTGGTTGGGCTGATGATAACTGCGGCCGGCGTGGCCTTTATCGTCCTGATGGGTTGGCGTCTGATCCCCTCACGGCAGACGCCCCTCACCCTGGGAGACACAGTTGACATCGAGAGCTACATGACCGAGGTGCAGGTGCCGGAGGACTCCAGGTTCGTCGGCCAGCGCCTGCGGGACATCGAAGAGTTTGCCGATGAGGACGTAACGATAGCCGGGCTTATGCATCGGGGCATCGTGTACGCTGCGCCTTCCAGCTACCAGGTAATCGACGCCAACGACATCTTGATCGTTGAAGCCGACCCCGAAGACTTGGCTAGATTTATGGCGAATACGGGGTTTGAGCTGGCGGGTTCAGCGGACGCCCAGTCAGAGATCAGTCAAACCCTGGATGCCGAGAACGTTTCCATTGTGGAGGCCATCGTGACCCCGGGCAGCCTGGCCCAGGACCGGAGCGCCCGCGAACTTTGCCTGCATTCGGAATTCGGGCTGAACCTCATGGGGGTGTCGCGGCGCGGGCAGCGATTCGTTCGCCGGCTCCGCCACGTCAACTTCAGGCTCGGCGACGTTCTGCTGCTCCAGGGACCGGAAGAGTCAGTGCAAACGGCGCTGCCCCGGCTGGGCCTGCTGCCGTTGGCTGAGCGCGAACTGCGCATCGGTCAACGCCGGCGTCTGCTGTTCCCCATCGCCGTATTCACGACCGCGTTGCTGCTCACTTCATTCGGCGTGCTATCGGTTCAGGTATCATTCGTGGCCGCAGTAGTCGTTCTGCTGGTAACCAGAATCGTCAGCCTGCAAGAGGCTTACGAGGCCATCGACTGGCCGGTTATCGTTCTGCTAGGGGCCATGATACCCGTAGGCGAGGCGCTGGAAACCACCGGCGGCGCGGCGCGGATCGCGGAGACGTTCGGGGACCTGGGCGCCACTCTGCCTCCCTGGGCGATGCTGGGTATCGTGCTGGTGACCACTATGCTGCTGTCCGCCGTGATCAACAACGCCGCCGCCGTGATCCTGATGGCGCCCATTGGCATCAACGTGGCCGAAAACATCGGGTCCTCCCTGGACCCATTCCTGATGGCAGTGGCCATTGGCGGGTCGTCGGCATTCCTGTCGCCCATCGGTCACCAGTCGAATACCATCGTGATGGGACCTGGAGGGTATCGCTTCGCGGACTACTTGAGAATGGGCTTGCCTCTGGTGGTCGTAATAGTTGCGGTCTGCATCCCTGCGATCATGTGGGTTTGGCCCCTGGGCATCTGACGCGCCATAGCCATATCGCGGCTCCGCTGATTCTGACAGGGTGACTGTGTACGAATATAATGGGGCGCTGAGGTAGCGACTCGTCCCCAGGCGACGTTGCGTGAAGAAAGTATGGAAGTAATCGGCTCCAACCTCCGCACCTCCGACCCGGACTTTCGGGACAACCAGGCCCGCATGGAGGCGCTGGTTCACGACCTGAAAGAGCGGTTGACGCAGGTGCGCGCCGGCGGCGGGCAAAGGGCGGTGGATCTCCACCGCAGCCGGGGCAAGATGCTGGCCCGGGAGCGGATCGACGGCCTGGTCGACCCCAACACGCCCTTCCTCGAGCTCAGTCCCCTGGCGGCCTGGGACATGTACGACGGCGAGGAAGCCTCGGCCGGCATTGTGACCGGCGTGGGCGTGGTTCAAGGCAAAGAGGTGGTGATCTTGGCCAACGACGCCACCGTCAAGGGCGGCACCTATTACCCGATCACCGTCAAGAAGCATCTGCGCGCCCAGGAAATCGCCCTGGAAAACCACCTGCCGTGCATCTACCTGGTGGATTCCGGGGGAGCGTTCCTGCCGCTGCAGGCTGAGGTGTTCCCGGACCGCGACCACTTCGGACGCATCTTCTACAACCAGGCCCAGATGTCGGCCCTGGGCATCCCCCAGGTGGCAGTGGTCATGGGATCGTGCACCGCCGGCGGGGCGTACATCCCGGCCATGAGCGACGAGGTGGTGATGGTGCGGCAGCAGGGCACCATCTTTCTCGGCGGGCCGCCGCTGGTTCGCGCGGCGACCGGCGAGGAGGTGGATCCCGAGACCCTCGGCGGAACCGAGGTGCATACCCGCGTGTCGGGTGTTGCCGATCACCAGGCCGCCGATGACGAGGACGCCTTGGCCATCACCCGGGACATCGTCGAAAACTTTGTGCGTCGGCGCGACCCTCCCTTCGAGGTTGCCGGCCCCGAGCCTCCGGCCCACGACCCGGTGGAACTCTACGGCATCGTGTCGCCGGACAACCGGCGCCAATACGACGTGCGCGAGGTGATCGCGCGCATCGTAGATGGCAGCAGGTTTCACGAGTTCAAGGCCGGGTACGGGGAGACCCTGGTGTGCGGCTTTGCGCGAGTCTGGGGTTATCCCGTGGGTGTAGTCGCCAACAATGGTGTGCTCTTCTCCGAAAGCGCACTGAAGGGTACCCATTTCATCGAACTGTGCAGCCAACGGGGGATACCGCTGCTGTTCCTGCAAAACATCACCGGGTTCATGGTGGGCAGCCAGTACGAGGCCGGCGGCATCGCCAAGGACGGCGCCAAGATGGTGATGGCGGTTTCCAACGCGTCCGTGCCCAAGTTCACCGTGATCATCGGGAGTTCCTTTGGCGCTGGCAACTACGGCATGTGCGGGCGAGCCTACCAGCCGCGCTTCCTCTGGACGTGGCCCAACTCCCGCATTTCGGTCATGGGCGGGCAGCAGGCGGCGGAGGTCCTGGCGACCATCCGGCTGCAGCAACTGGAGCGGCAGGGCCGCACCCTGGAGCAGGAGGAGCGCGACGAATTGCAGCGCCCCATCCTGCAAAAGTACGAAGAAGAGGGCGATCCCTACTACAGCACCGCCCGCCTGTGGGATGACGGCATCATCGACCCGGTGGACACGCGCGACGTGGTGGGCTTGGGGATTGCCGCGTCCATCAACGCGCCATTCCCGGAGCAGAAGCGCGGCGTGTTCCGCATGTAACGCCGAACCTTGACCCGACGCTAGTATAATCACGACGCCAGCCCGGCCCTGCGGCCAACCCGCCAGGTGCGACATGACCATACCCGAGACCTTCGCCAAGGTGCCCCATGTCCAAGGCCCATTCGTGTTTCCGGATCCGCCGGAGGACCATGACGACAAGATGACCAACTACGACCAGATGGCCGAAACCGGCAACACTCGTTACCTGGCCATTCATCTGGGCAACCCGAAGACCACCCTGGTGGTAGGCGAGCGCTACCTGGCCCTGGCCCCCACCCGAGACATGACCGGGCTGACCTACCCCGACCTCCTGGTGGCCTTTGACGTGAAACCGGAGGACTACCGCCAGCACAACGCCTACGTCATCTCGGAGCAGGGAAAGCCGCCGGATTTCGTTCTGGAAGTGGCGTCCCCTTCCAGCGGCCGGCGGGACGTGGCGGAGAAGCGGGAGATCTATGCGGGTTTGCTCATCCCGGAGTACTGGCGGTTTGACGAAACGGGGCGGTATCACGGGGCGCGGCTGGCCGGGGATCGTTTGGTGAACGGGGAGTACGAACCGATAGACATAGACGAGCTGGACGGCGGGAGTTTGCAGGGGTACAGCGCGGTTTTGAACCTGAACCTGCGTTGGGCGTTGTCAGGTCGCACGCCGTATGTGGAAGGGCTGGCGCGGGGCCTGCCGCAAGGGCGTTTGGGTTGGCACGACCCGACCACGGGTCAGCACATCACCACCCTTGAGGATGAACGAGAAGCCCGCATCGCCGCCGAAGCCCGTCTCCGCGAACTGGAAGAACGGCTCCGCCGGCAGAATCTCTAACGCAAACCGAGCCTTCTCGCCCGGGCTCATCCGGGAGGGTGTGATGGCCGACCTGCGCCGGGTACTTCCTGATGTTCTCCAAAGTGCTGGTAGCCAACCGTGGCGAGATCGCGGTCCGGATCAGTCAGACCCTCCGCGCCATGGGGATTGCGCCCGTGGCGGTGTATTCGGACCCCGACGCCGGCGCGCCCCATGTCGCAAGCGCGGAGCAGGCGGTGTCGCTCCCCGGGAGCACGGCGGAAGAGACCTATCTGGATATCGGCAAGATAGTTCAGGCCGCCCTCGACTGCGGAGCCGATGCGATACACCCGGGCTACGGTTTCCTGTCGGAAAACCCGGCGTTCGCCCGGGCGTGCAGCGAAGCCGGGATTACGTTCATCGGGCCAGCCGCGGAAAGCATGGCGCTCCTGGGCGACAAGCTCCGTTCCAAGGAGATTGCTCAGCGGGCCGGCGTGCCTGTGGTTCCCGGGTCTTCCGAATGCCTGCCGGGTGACCCGGCAGCGGTCGAGTTTGCCGAACGCTGGGGATTCCCCCTGCTGGTGAAGGCCACGGCTGGCGGAGGCGGTCGCGGGATGCGCGTCATTGACAGGCCGGAACATCTGGACAACGACATGGAGCTGGCCAGCCGCGAGGCCCAGGCGGCCTTTGGCGACGGGCGGGTGTTCCTGGAGCGTTACATTGCCAACCCGCGCCACGTGGAGATCCAGGTGCTGGCCGACGGACACGGCCACACGATCCACCTGGGCGAGCGGGAATGCAGCATCCAGCGTCGCCACCAGAAGATAATCGAGGAGACCCCGTCGCCGGTCCTGACCCCCGAACTGCGCCAGCGCATGGGTGAGGCTGCCGTGGCCGTCGCCCGGGAAGCCGGATATGTCAACGCCGGTACCGTCGAGTTCCTGTTGGACCCACGTAACGGCGAGTTCTACTTCCTGGAAATGAACGCCCGGCTCCAGGTGGAGCATCCAATCACCGAAGCTGTGCTCGGCTTTGACATGGTGGAGTGGCAGGTGCGCATCGCCAACGGAGAACCTCTAACCCTGCAACAAGAAGACATCCAGCCCCGGGGCCACGCCATCGAGTGCCGAATATACGCCGAAGATCCCTACCATGACTTCGTGCCGTCCACCGGGCCGCTGCTGCGCTGGCGTCCTCCCAGCGGTCCGGGTCTGCGGCTGGACAGCGGGGTGGCAGAGGGCCATGAAGTGTCGATCTACTACGACCCTATGCTCGCCAAGCTGATTGCCTGGGCTCCGGAGCGAGAGCTCAGCTTGCGCCGTATGGATGTGGCCCTTTCTCAGTTCCTGGTCTTGGGCGTGGTCACTAACATCCCGCTATTGCGCGCAGTGCTCGGACACGCTCAGTTTCAGCGAGGCGAATACGATACCGGCTTCCTGGAATGGAATCCGGCGGTAACCAGGCCGGCAATGGCCGCCGAAACCCGCCTGGCAGCCCGGGCTCTGGCGGCGTGGGCATCCCAACAGCCGGTCGGCCCGGCATCGCCGGCCGCCTCTACTGGCAGACCGGCTAACGCCAACCCCTGGCAAGTCGCCGGCGAGCGGAGGCTGCCGTGACCACGAGCCAGGGCCAGATGCGCGAGATGTACCCCGCTGAAGGTGAGGTGTATAGCTACCGATCCGATGAGCAGGGCGGCTCATTTTCGTTTTGCATCGAAGGCAATGAACCCGCGGAACTGGATGCCTCCATCACCCTCCGCATCGGGTCGCGGCAGGCCGGAGAAGGGATGTGCCGCGCTGAGTCGGGCCGGTCCATCCCGTTCGCCTGGGCCTGGGTAGGCGCGGAGCTGCACCTGTGGCTCGACGGCGCATTGTTCGTATTCCAGCGAGCGGAAGCTAGGCGGCGCGGCGCCAGCGCGACGGCGGAGGCACCCGGAGATATTCTCGCCCCCATGCCGGGCGCGGTGCTGGAGGTGCTGGTCGCCGAGGGAGACCACGTGGAGCGCAACCAAACGGTGGCGCTGATGGAGTCCATGAAGATGGAGTTGGTCATCACCGCGCCACGGGCCGGCATCGTCAGGCGGGTGTCCGTGGAGCCGGGCCAGCAGGTGGACCGGGGAATGCGGCTGCTGGAATTGGGGCCCGAAAGCGACGGCGGCGAAGGCGTCTGACGGCCAGGCGGCGCCTGCATTGCCTGACGCAACTGGGACGGCAGTGTTAGGATGCTGGCGGTGGTCCCATCGCCGAGTCACGCCCACTGAATGGAGGAACGATTTTATGCCAGGGCAAGGTTTGGATTATTCTGCGCTATTCAACCGAAACCTGCCGCCTCCCGCAGGACCGTGGGGAGGTCACCCTAAGTACAACTTCATCGGCGGTCACAGCGACCCTGACATGGTTCCCACCGAAGGGTTCATCGAGTCGGCAGAGAGGGTGTTCCGCGGGGACCCGCGCAACATCTCCATGTACAACTTCTCCGGCGGCCCGCAGGGGATTCTCCCGTTGCGCGAGTTCCTGGTCGAAAAGTTGGGGCAGCATCGCGGCATCAACACCACCATCGACGACGTTCTGATCACGTCGGGCTCCGGACAGGGTATCGAGCTTATCAACGAGATCCTGCTGGAGGAGGGCGACACCGCGATCGTCGAGGCGTTCAGTTTCTCCGGCGCGCTGGGCAATCTGCGACGCCGGAAGGTCAACATCGTTGGCATCGAGGTGGATCAGGACGGGATGCGCATGGACCATCTGGCCCAAGCCCTGGAAGACCTGCGCGAGCGGGGAGTGCGCCCCAAATACATCTACACGATCCCCACGTTGCAGAATCCAACCGGCACCGTTCTGACCATGGAGCGCCGGTTACGGATGCTGGAGCTCAGCGAAGAATATGGCGTGCCGATATTCGAAGATGAGTGCTACGCCGACCTGATATTCGAGGGTGAATACGAGAACGCCATCCGGTCGCTGGACGATTCCAACCGCGTGCTCCACATTGGCTCTTTCTCGAAGACTTTGGGCCCCGGCACGCGCCTTGGCTATGTCGTAGCCTCGTGGGACGTGATGAGCCGCCTGCTTTCACGCAAGAACGACGCCGGCACCGGCGTCATGGACCAGATGATCGTGGGGGACTACTTCACCAACCACTACGAGGACCACATTCTGGAGATGCGGTCCGCGTTGCAGCGCAAGTGCGATGTCCTGAGCAGCGCGCTCCGCGAGTCCTTCGGCCCCAGCGTCGAGTTTGACGTGCCTCGGGGCGGCATGTACCTGTGGGTCAAGCTGCCCGACGGCGTCGATTCCCGCGGTCTGGAAGGCCCCGCGTTGCAAGAAGGCATCGCGTTCAACCCGGGTCCGGACTGGTCAGCCGACCCTGACGCGGCGGCCGGCTACATCCGGCTGTGCTTCGCTCTGCCGTCCGAGGCGGAAATCCGCGAGGGTGTGGAGAAGATGGCCGACGTGTTCCGGCGTGAGGGCGCCATTCCCTGACTCACCGACCGGTCTCCGCCCCAACCCGTTCGCATGGCCGCCAGCGGCCTTACGGATGCCTACGGGCTGGCCTCGACATCCTGGACAAACTGGAGCGTCCGGGCGGCCAGGGCGTCGGGGATTTCCACCTTCATGTTGTGACCTACGCCGTCGAAGAGCTCGAGGCGTGCGTTGGGTATCTGTTGGGCCATCAAATGCTGGATTTCCACCGGCGTGATGTCGTCGTGGGACGCGCCCAGGATCAGCGTCGGAACGGTGATATGGGGCAGCAGCGAAGTCAGGTCCGCCGCCAGCAGGCAACCCTGGAGCGCGAGCACCTCCGGCGCGGCGGTCTTGCTGCCTTCATCCGCGTACCACTGAACGATCTCATCGGGGGTGTCCGCACCGAATCGCTTGTCGGTGTCGGCCAACAGCCAGGCCCGCGTGCCTTGCTGCTCGAGGATGCCACGCCAGGGCGCGGCGTCCATGTTCGCGCCCATCTGGGCCAATTTGGGTGTCGATGCCACCAGCGTCAGGCTCAGCAGGCGGTCGGGATGATCGTGGGCGAATTGCAGGCTGACGATGCCCCCTGCCGACGCCCCGACCAGGTGCGTCCTGTCGATGCCCAGGGCGTCCATGACTCGTGCGATGTCGCCGGCCAGATCGGACAGTTCGAAAGGATCGCCCAGGCTTTTGCGCGTTCCGGCGTGGCCCCGCATGTCGAAACGCACCACCCGGCGATGCCGAGCCAGCGTGGGCACCCACGGTCGCCAGCGGTGCAGGTTTCCGCCGGCGGCATGGTGGAGCAATATTGGAGCGTCCCCACGCCAGGGGTCTGAAAAATCGTCCACGTGATAGTGAAACTGGTCGCCGTTCAGGTCCAGGATCGGCATTGTTCCTCCGCGTGCTATTCGATGCATTCGCGCCCTTCGCCAGCGCCGGCTGCGCGGGTGCGGTGTCGGACACTTTGGACAAGCATATCCTAACGAAGAGTTGTCGATGTGACAGTTCGCCAAAGAATCACACACCGGCGGTGTCCTGCATCATTGGCGGAAGTGTGTAGAATGCGGCCCAATACACTCCGGGTTTGAGGAGAATGACGCTGGGCATCTGCGGAGGGAAGCGGCCATGGCACTATCTCTGATACGGGGCAAACACGTCGTCTGCAAGGTCACCGGCTCCAACTCGGCGGAGGTGGTCAATGACGGGGCAGTTCTGCAACGCGACGGTGTAATCGAAGCGGTCGGGGACTACCGAGAGCTCAGCCGCCAGCATCCCGACGCCGAGGTCATCGGTTCCGGCAACCACATTGTCATGCCAGGGCTGGTCAACGACCACTTTCACGTGGGTTTGACGCCCTTCCAGATGGGCGCGCCCGACCTGCCGCTGGAAATGTGGAGCCTGCACCGCATCGGCGTTCGGGCCATCGATCCCTACTTGGACCAGCTTTACGGCGCGGTGCAGATGATCGAAACCGGCACCACCACAGTGCAGGCGATTCACTCGACCCCTCGGGGAACGGGCCCGGTGAGCATGGAAATCGCGGACAAGGTTGTGGGCGCGTACCAGGCCTCCGGGATGCGGGTCTCCTACGCTCCATCGGTTGTCGACCAGAACTCGATGGTTGCCGGCGCTGGCGGCGGTGAAGCCGATTTCGCTTCCCAGATGCCACCCGACCTGGCCGAACGGTACCAATCCTTCATGGCCCCCGGCTACCGGCTGGTCGATGAGATCATGCCCGTCCTGGAAGAGATCTGCCGCAAATACGGCGACAACCAGCATGAGCGGGTTCAGGTCACCATGGCCCCCAGCAACGTGCATCGCTGCTCCGACGAGCTGCTCATGGCGATAAAGGAGCTGGCAGGGCGCCACAGCACCGGCATCCACATCCACCTACAGGAGACGGTGTACCAGAAGCTGTACGGCCATACCACCTACGGCAAGACCCCGCTGCAGCACCTTCACGAAATCGGTTTCCTGGGGCCGGAAGTGGTCTGCGGCCACAGCGTCTGGGCCACCGAGGAAGACCTGAGCATCATGGCGGCCACCGGCGCCAACGTCTGCCATAACGCCAGTTCCAACCTGCGGCTACAGAGCGGGATCGCGCCCATGGGCCGGATCCTGGCAGCCGGTATCAAGGTGGCCATTGGCAGCGACGAGGCCGGCCTGAACGACGACAAAGACTTGTTCCAGGAGATGCGGCTGGTGCTCAAGCTCCACCGGGTGCCCGGCATCGACCTGGAACCTCCAACGTCGTACCAGGTGCTGGAGATGGCTACCGCCAACGGGGCCTACGCCAGTTGGTTCGGCGACCGCATCGGCGCCCTGGAGCCGGGGAAGCGAGCAGACATGACGCTGGTGGACATGCGGAACATCGAGGAGCCTTTCCTGGACCCGCGGGTGTCGGTGGTGGACGCGCTGGTGCACCGGGCGCGGGGCATCGACGTCGACACGGTCGTCGTGGACGGCGAGGTAATTCTGCGCGACGGACAGCTGACCCGGGTGGACAAAGGAGACCTGTTCCGGGAGATCAAGACCGCCCTGGACCGGCCCCTTACAACCCAGGAGCAGGACCGGCGAGAGTTGGCCGCGCTGGTGGAACCGCACCTGCGACGTTTCTACAGCGGCACGATGCCGCAGGACGCCCAGCCTTTCACGGCCTACAACGCGCGCTCCTGACAGTGCCTGCCGGTGGGTGTGAATAACTGCGCCACTACGCTTTCGCGAGTGCTAATATCACCACAACAACCGACAACCCAGTCCAGAAATTCTTGAACACACTATCGGCCGTTGGCCGACCGGAGGCATCTTGGCTATTACAGAACTGGAAATCACCAAGCGGAGCAGTTTCGCTTCCGGCGAGAGCTTTGGCGACGTGGGCGCGTATGAGCTCCTAGAAGGCACCGCCCATTACTCGGTGGACCCGTCGCACCCGCGAAACCAAGGGATTACGGACCTAGACCTGGCCCCCCGCAACGCTGACGGCAAGGTGGAGTTTTCGGCGGACTTCGCCATGCTACAGCCGGCGAATATTGAGCGAGGAAACAGGCGCATTCTGTTCGACGTGGTGAACCGCGGCCGGAAAACCGCGTTGAGCCTGAACAGCGTTCCCACGGCCAACGACCCCACGTCTCCGCTTGAGGCTGGCAACGGCTACCTGATGCGCCGGGGTTATACCGTGGTCTGGGGCGGCTGGCAGGCCGATGTCCCGCCTACACCGGGGCTCATCGGAATGCACGCGCCCGAAGCCATCGGTCCCCAGGGCCCGCTGACCGGCAAGATCATGTGCCAGTTCCAGTGCAACGAACCGACGAACGTGTTCCTGCTGGCCGACCGCCAGCATTTGCCCAATCCCGCAACTGACCCTGATGAGGCGGAGGCGACGCTGACGGTGCGCGACCTGCCCAACAGTCCGGCCACGCCCGTTGACCGTGACCAGTGGTCCTTCGTCCGGGTCGAAGACGCTGATTTGGAGCCGCAGCACAACCACATCTACATGCCCTCCGGGTTCGAGCCGGGGAAAATCTACCAGCTGGTCTACACGACCACCAGCAGCAGGATCGTCGGTTTGGGGTTCGCGGCAATGCGGGACGTGGTGTCGTTCCTGAAGCACGCGCCGGCAACGGCAGGCAATCCTTGCGCCGGCGCCATTGACCACGCCTACGCCATGGGGCGCTCCCAGAGCGGACGCTTCCTGCGCCAGTACATCCACGTGGGCATCAACGAGGACGAGGAGGATCGGCCGGCGCTGGACGGGATCATCCCCCACGTGGCGGGCGCGATGCGCGGCGAGTTAAACCTGCGCTTCGGGCAGCCCTCCAAGGACGTCTGCTACATCATCCCGGAGATGTTCCCCTTCACCGACACCCAGCAGACCGATCCGGTGACCGGCGCTCAGGGCTCACTGCTGGAAACCCTGGAGCGGCGGGGCAGCGTGCCCAAGATTATGTTCACCAACACCTCCGCCGAGTACTGGCGAGGCGACGCCGCGCTGATCCACACCGACCTGGAGACGCTGACCGACGCGGCAGAATCCTCGTCGGTGCGCCGCTATCACTTCGCCGGGTGCCAGCACGGGTCGGGCGATTTTCCGCCCATCGAGATCCGGGCGAACGACGGCATCAAGGGCCAGCTGCCCTTCAACAGCGTCGACTACGCGCCCCTGCTGCGGGCCGCGCTGGACAATCTGGACCGCTGGGTGACCACGGGCGACGAACCTCCCGCCAGCCGTCATCCCAGCCTGAACGACGGCACTGCCGTGGAGTCGCATACGCTGCTGGAGCGGTTCGGCCAGCTTCCCGGCGTGCGCGTCCCCACGGAAACCACCCGGGCGACCCGACTGGACTACGGGCCTGAGTCGCATCTGGGCCGCACCGTCAAGCTGCCGGCCGACGAGGGAGAGGAGTTTCCGGCGCTGGTTGCCGACATCGACGAGTCGTTCAACGAGCGGCGGGGCATC
>DAOUHZ010000126.1:0-5113 GCA_034428455.1 Dehalococcoidia bacterium | reverse complement strand
GGGCAGGAATGGTGGTTGGTAACTCATTCCTTACCCGGAGTGGCCGTCCCTTTTCAACCCTGCAACGTAAAGTGGGTACGCGTGAGTATTCGACCGTTGAGCAGGGCCTTTCCAAAGTCCCGTATGGCGGCTTTTCGCCGCGACCCGTCATTCCGGCGAAAGCCGGAATCCAGAACATTCCGAACACGACCACCTTCTGGATTCCCGCTTGCGCGGGAATGACGTATTTACTTTGGAAAGGCCCTGACCGTTGAGAGACGTGCAAAACTGGTGCTGCGTATTTACCCGCCACGATCGTTGTTAGCGCGGAATGCCGGGGAATCGCGGTTGAGGAAGATGCCGGCCTGCTAGTGTCGGGGTCATAAACCGCTTGCCGTTCAGGATCTCCTCAACAGTCAACACCTGCAAACGTGGGTACTCAATGCCCAGGATTTCAAGTGCTCCAGCATCGGCCATAAACTGTGCAAAGTTCCGAGCCTGACGTTGTGCCGGCGGATGTAACACGACTAATCCGGCCATCAATGCCGAATCGTGGTCCAGGACGCCGTGAAGAGCGCGAAGGTGGGCAATGCTGACGTTCCGCCCACCCTTCACTTCAATCACCATTGATTGCAAGTCTTCCTCACCGGGAACGGCAAAATACAGCCGTCCATCGACCCCGCCGTCTGCCGACCGACGCGTGGTAACGAATCCATCCGATTGCTCAACCGCCCACTTTTGGAAGTGGTAAGGGTCTCGCTCCCAAAGGTCTTGCGCCCCCTCAACTGTCCGGGGGACGCCCTCAACGATATAATCCTGACCTTCCACTAACCCCAGCCGTTGCCCTAAACGGACGCTGGCAACCCGTTTGACGGCGTGAATGGCAATGTCAATGCCTATCCAACGCCGGCCCAAGTTGTGAGCGGCTTCAATGGTGGTAGCGCAACCACAAAACGGGTCCAGGACTATGTCGCCCTCGTCGCTGCTGGCATTGATGATGCGCTCCAACAGTGCCAGCGGCTTTTGAGTGTCATACCCCATATCCTCATCGCCAGATACGGCGGGAATGTCATCCCAAATATCATCCAACGGCAACCCGCGCTGTTCGTCCAGGTAGCGTTTGAGCCTGGGAACGGCGCCTGGGCTGGGTTGGACTACCAAACCATCGGCATACGCCTGCTCCATCCGCTCTTTCGTCCATCGCCAAACTCTCGTAATGCCCAAAAACTCATAGGTGAGGTTCGGCCTGTTCTGGTTGGGATTAGCGAGATCTCCCAGCGTGTACCGCCGGCCATCTTTGTCAACGTGTCGGTACTGCGCCAGCGTCTTTTCGGGCAAGTCCTCCAAATCGTAGGGGACAAAAGCATCTACCCTTGCCTCTGGAGTTCGTCCATATGCAAGGATGACATCGTGATTGCGGGGAAACCGGACACGGGTATTGCCCTTCGTCACAGTGCGCCGCCAGATGATTTCATTCAGAAAGTTTTCGTGGCCGAAAATAGCGTCCATCAATGCCTTCACGTAATGGCTGGCCGTCGGGTCGCAATGCAGGTAGATTAATCCCGTCGGCTTCAACAGGCGGCGCATTATCAACAGCCGTTGCGCCATATAGGACAGGTAGGCCAGCAACCGAGGTTGCGTTCCTCGGAGCGCGTATAGCCAAAGCTGCCAAAGTTTTGCCGCCGAGTCATCGATCCCAGCATCCGCCATCAGCACGGGCATTCGGCGAATCGCCCGCATCCGTTCATCGTCCAGTTCCCACATATCGCAGAACGCCTCCACCTGATCAGGTAGAGGTCGGCCGGTTTCGTCCTTGTAAATGGCGTTGTACTGGCGATTGCTGTTGAACGGCGGATCAAGATAAATCAGGTCAACCCACTGCGACGGCCATTCCAGCATTATGGTCAAGCAGTCGCCATAGTACAGGCGGTTGACGTCCGCCGGGCCTACCATGTCGCCACCACCCCGGCGTAGGACCGCGCCGAAGGTATCGCCGGCCCTCCGGGTCTCATCAAGTTCTGCGTCGCCGCTGTCTCGTGCCATCTGGCACCTCCTCATGCCGACCTGATTCTACTTTTGTCAAGCCATTTTGCAAGTTTCTCGGCGTTGCGAACCACAGGGTTTCGCCGGTGCGGCTACCCCTGCGTGGACGGTACGGCTGACTAAATTCGTTCGAAGTAGCGGGTGCGTTCCCAGTCGGTGACCGCGCGCCGGTAGGCCGCGGCCTCGGTTGAAAAGAAGTGCGCGTAGTGCGTCACCACATCGGGGCCGAAGGCTGATCGGGCCAGTTCGCTGCGCTCGAAGTTCACGGTAGCCTCTTCCAGGCTGGACGGCAGCATCGCCGCGTCCGGCGCTGAGTACGCATCTCCCATGTACGCCGGGGGCGGTTCGATCCGTTGCTCAATGCCGGCAAGGCCGGATGCGACGACCGCCGCGTAGGCGAGGTACGGATTGACGTCCGCTCCCGGAATCCGGCACTCGATGCGCAGGCTGGGACCGACTCCCACGATCCGGAAACCAGCGGTGCGGTTGTCGGGGGACCACGCCAGGGCCGTGGGCGCCCAGCTTCCCGCCTGGAACCGCTTGTATGAGTTCACCGTGGGCGCGTAACAGACCATCAACTCCGGCGCGTAGCGCATCCATCCGCCCAAGAACCATCGAAACTCGTCCGAGCATGCTATCCCAGCCAAGTCGCCCTCGCCCGGGAAGGCATTGGCCAACCCGCCGTTCTCCTCCCTCCACAGGCTCACGTGGAGGTGGGAACTGGAGCCGGCCTGGACCGCGTCCGGCTTGGCCATGAAGGTGACGCTGCATCCCAGCTGGTCCGAAATCTCCTTGACGGCCTGTTTGAGCACCACGTGGCGGTCCGCCATTTCCAGCATGGGAGCGTAGCGGACGTTCAGCTCATGCTGTCCCCGGCCAAACTCTCCCTTGGTCGACTCAACGGGAACCCCGGATGCCGCCAGGTTGCGGCGGAACGCGCCGTTCAGATCCTCGGTGCGGGCCGCCTGGAGCAGGTGGTAGTCCTCGATGTACCATCCGGCCTCCCGCAAATCCCGGTATCCGCCCTTGGCCACCTCCATGTAGGACACGCGAAACTGATAGTACTCCAGCTCGGATCCGGCCATAGCCTGAAAGCCTCTGGCGGCCAACCGCTCCAGCTGTTCGCGCAGGATGGAACGGGGAGCCACCGGAACCGGGCGGTGGTCGGACTGCAATTGCGCATCGCAGATAACCAGCGCAGTGCGATCCAGCCACGCCAGCCGGCGCATCGTCGCCAGGTCGGGAACGAGGTGCACGTCCCCGTAGCCGCGGTCCCAGTTGGCAAACTCGTACCCGGCGACGGGCTCCATCTCCATGTCAACAGTGAACAGGTAGTCGCAGACATGGGTGCCGCCGGCCACGTCAGTCAGGAAAAACGAAGCATCCAGGCGTTTGCCCATCAGCCGCCCGTAAAGGTCCGGGAACGCCAGGATCACTGTGTCTATCGAGCCGTCGCCAACCGCCGATTTCAACCCGGCGACGTCCAGCATCCCCGGAACCGGGGCGTCCTGCATTTGCACAGCTTTTGCCTCCGGCTGGCCCTTCATTCACGCTTGCGACGCACGGGTCGCGCAGCCCCATTCCGCGACGTCGTTGCTGCGGCCGACCGTCGCGCCGATTGCGCTTCCGCGATGGGTTATAATGGGTTCACTGAGCGGGCGTAGCTTAGTGGTAAAGCCCCAGCCTTCCAAGCTGGCTACGTGGGTTCGATTCCCATCGCCCGCTCCATATTTATGCCCGCGCCGCCCCGTATCAGCCGCCGGCCGAGACCACAATCTGCCGGTCGCCAATGGGCTGCGGCGGCCGGTTGTTCGGTCCATGAGTCAGGGATTGCAGTATGTCCACCTGATCCTCCGATACCGTGCCGATGCCCTGCATGACCATCCAGCGCACCCCTTCGGAGCACGGCGGCGTGGTCAGCGAACCGCTGTATCCGTAGTAGCCGGTATCCGAAGGCGCGTATCCCGCTGCGCTCGGCCCGCCTCCAACGTCGGCATCCACCCCGGTCTCCGGAGCCAGGCCCAGCAGGTCCTCCACCAGCGGGCTGGGGTTGCCCAGTCGGAACAGCAGGCCGACCACGGCCAGATTGCCGTCAGCGTCCTGGTGCACCAGGTGAAGCTCAGCCGCGAAGCTCTCGCCCTCCAACAGGTGCTCTCCCGGCGAATGGTAATGAACTCCCAGCAGGTCGTAGCGGCGCCCAGCCACCGATACCCCGCTGCCGGGGTCAAAGTCCAGGTACACGGTATGGCCGTTGTTGCGGGCCTGCACGGCGGCGGTCGTGTAGTCGAACGTCACCGGTTCCGTTCCGCCCGGGACGTATCCGGTCAAGTTCACCGGCGACTGTTCAACCCCTGAGGAGCACAGGCTGTAATCGGAGGACAGGCAGCCCCAGTGTTCCGGGCCAGTGGCTCCCGTGTATTCCCACTCGGGGTGGCTGACGGTGGACATCAGGCTGCCCTGGCGGTTTCGAGAGCGCGGGCGGCGGCCTGCTGCAGGGCCTCGGCGTCCAGGGTGGCCCGAAGCTCGCCGGCGTCGTCCTGGCTGAAACTTTCCTCGACGCGGAACTCGTCGATCACGGACGCGATGGCGTCCGCGCGTTCCGCATCCGTGGCGGACGCGAAAACGGTCAAACGACCGTCGGCGATATGCCGGTCGATCTCGGCGGTGAGCAACTCGTCCTCCACCACGCGGCGCTGGATGAGCCCGATGTTCTGCAGGTTGCGGCCGAGGTAACAGCCGCCGAACTGCATGATCTCACACTCGCGGCCCTCGAGGCCGTCGATTTCAGCGAACCAGTGGTAGCGCGGCTCCAGCTCGTGATCGCTGAGATAGTCGCGCACCTGCTGGTCTTCCGGCGCCGGGTCGGACGGGTCGAACACCAGCTTGACCGTGTGCATCATCAGGCCGGCGGGTTCTACGGTGATGTACATCTCTGGCCTCCTTTTGGCGTATGTCATTGCAAGCGCAGCGCGGCAATCTCGTCGGGATTGCCACGTCGTTGCCGCTCCTCGCAGTATCTGTGTTGGGTGTCAAGGGTGTTTCAGGCGGTGGGTTGGGGATCGGGCTGCCACGGAGTGCCCCGGCGGGCTAC
>DAOUHZ010000125.1:0-13403 GCA_034428455.1 Dehalococcoidia bacterium | reverse complement strand
GGTGAGCATGGCTGAACCTTTAGTGATGTTTGGGTCAAGCCAGCTTACCCTGTCTTTATACTTTTCCTAAATTTTGCGTAAAGACCAGTGAAGGTGCTCGCCGGGAACGCGAAACTGAACGCGGAGCCCGGCGTCGCGGTCTGGTCCGCCATCGCATTCGTCACCGTCGGCGGGTTGTTGGGGGATTACACCTCAGCCGGGGCTGCCAATGGCAGGAACGCCGCCATCGCGGCCAGCGCCAGGAGCGCCGCCAGGCCGAGCAACGACCACCAGCGCAGGAGCGAGGGGGAATGAGAGGGTTCCATGTTGTCACCTCGATGTCCGCTCTAAAGCAGGATAAACCGGCGGGAGGTAAGCCTAGCTGCAACGGCGTTGCCGGCATGAGACGCCGCAAAGACGGCCATTGAGGCGGCGACGGTCGCCGCACCGTCAAAGCCATCGCAATGTAGCCGGGTTAGGGGCAGTTGAAGGCGGCTCAATAGCGGTGCGGGACAACAGGTTTGACTCTGCGGTTGACCGTGCAGCGGGATGAACGTACATTGTGTCGGCCCGCTCGAGGGCTACGACAAGGCCCGACGAAAA
Organism: Dehalococcoidia bacterium; assembly: GCA_034428455.1. GTDB lineage: Bacteria > Chloroflexota > Dehalococcoidia > Lucifugimonadales > UBA3495 > Bin87. Next base: position 12,821 of record DAOUHZ010000125.1, on the reverse strand, counting down.
TGGGACGTGCGTTCAAATATGAGCTTCCGATTTATCCACGCCGCAGACCTTCACCTGGACAGTCCGTTTACGGGCATCAGGGCGGCCGCGCCGGATAATGTGGCTGCTGCTCTGTACTCCGCCACTTTCGATTCATATAGAAACATCATTGACCTGTGCATCTCTGAGCAGGTGGACGCGTTGCTGGTGGCCGGCGACATTTACGACGGCGCGGACCGCAGCCTGCGCGCCCAGCGTTCATTCATCGACGGCCTGCGCAGCCTGGACGCCGCCGGTATCCGTTCCTTCGTGTGCCACGGGAACCACGACCCGCTGGACGGCTGGGAAGCGCGGCTGGCATATCCCGATAGCTGCCACCGATTCGGTCCCGACTTTGAGGCAGTTCCTTTGTTCCCTGATGAACCGGAGCGCGCTCTGGTTTACGGCATCAGCTATCCGACCCGAGACGTGTACGACAACCTGGTGTCGCGTCTCGGGCCAGTGGACGAGAGCGCGTTCACCCTGGGCTTGCTGCACGCCAACGTCGGCGGCAACACCGACCACGCGCTTTATGCCCCCTGTTCCCTGGATGATCTGGCACGGTCTGGGATCGATTACTGGGCGCTGGGCCACGTTCACACCCGCCAGGTTTTGCGCGAGCGCGCCCCGACGGTGGTGTATCCCGGCAATCCCCAGGGGCGGCACCCCAACGAGACCGGCGCCCGCGGCGTCTACCTGGTTGAAGTCGATGATGCCGGCAACATCAGGCTGGAGTTTCGACCCACGGACACAGTGCGGTGGGAGCGAGTGGGCATCGCCATCGGCGCGTTGGAAACCGAACAGGACCTACTCAACGAGATTGACGACGGGATTCAGAACCTGCTGGACGGCGCGGAGGGCCGGTCGGTGGTGGTCCGAATGACCCTGACCGGTCGGGGCGAGCTGAACCGGTTCCTTCGCCAGCCGGGCGCGGCGGATGATCTGCTGGCGGGCATCAACGACCAGTGGGCCACGCGGCTGCCCTTCGTGTGGTGCGAACGGATCGAAGACGAAACAGCGGCGGCAATTGACCGCAACGCCCTGCGCTCCGGCGAGGACTTTGTGGCCGAGGTGCTGCGCACCGCGGATCAGATCAGGGGAGAACCCGCGGCCCTCCACGATGAACTTACCGATCTCTACCAGCACCGCAGATTCCGTCAGCACCTCGCCGGTCTCACCGATGAGGAGATGGCGGCGCTGCTCGGCGAGGCGGAGACGCTGGCCGTGAACCTGCTTGCCGAGGATGACCGCTGATGAGAATAACCGGCCTGCACATCGACGGCTTCGGGCGGTTTGCCGACCGCAGCTTCGGTCCGTTGGACCGTTCGGTCACGGTGTTCTACGGCCCCAACGAGGCGGGTAAGAGCACGCTGCTGGAGTTCATCCGCCGGATACTGTTCGGATTCCCCAGCGGCCGCAACCGGGGCAACGAGTATCCGCCCCTGGCCGGCGGGCGACACGGCGGCCGCGTCACCATCGCCATGGACGCCGGGGAAGTCATCACCATTGACCGCACCCCGGGGCGCGGCGACGGTCCTGTATCCCTCACCGCCGACACCGGCGAGACGCTTCTGGATACCGAATTGGCGAGACTGCTGGGAAACCATTCGAAGAGCGTATTCGAAGGCATCTTCGCGTTCACTCTGGACGAACTGAGCGATCAGAGCCGGCTCAGCGACGACAGCGTCAACCTGCAACTCTACAGCGCCGGCATCGGCGCGATGCGGCTCCCCGACGCATTGGCGACACTTGATCGTCAGAAACGGGAGATATTCGTTCCGCGCGGCAGCAGCCAAGCGGTTCCCAAGATCGCAACCGAGATGGAGCGGACCAACTCCGAATTGCAGCAGATAGCCGGATACGCAACGGAGTATCGCCGTCAGTCGGACCGTCTGGCCGACATCGAGCGGGAACTGGGCGAGCTGGGCGCTCGCCGTTTGCAAATCGCGTCGGAGCAGGACCGGGTGGAGAATCTTGAGCGCGCCTGGGATCACTGGAACGAACTCATCAGCGCGGAGCAGCGGCTGGCGGAGCTGGCGGCCGTGAAGACCTTCCCTGAGAATGGCGTCATCCGCCTGGAAACGCTGGAAGCGCAGGCCGAAACCATCCGCGATGAGCTATCCACCGCACTAGAGCGGGTGCAAGGCATCAGGGTGAGTGTTGACGAGGAAATCGAGCATCTGACCATCCTGGAGAAGTCGAACCAGGTTCGCGATTTGACGTATGCTCGGAGCGCGTTCGACCAGTCGGTGAAGGACCTGCCGGAGCGGCGGGCCGAACTCGCCAGCAAGCGCTCCGAGCTGGACACCTCGCTGGCGAACCTGGGCCCCGACTGGGACACGGATCGCCTCGAGGATTTCGACCTCTCGCTGGTGGTCCGCGAGGAGATCGCCGGACACGGCGAACGCCTCCAGGACGCCCGCGCTGCCGTGGGTAGATCGCAGACCGGGCTGTCCCAGGCGGAGACGGCCCTGTCGGACGCCCTGGAGGCTACGCAGCGGGCGCAGGGCGAACACGATGCGGCCACGCCTCCCGAACTGGACGAAAACGACGTCCGCGAGCGGCGGCGGCGGATACGCCAGTCCAGAACCACGCTGGATGAATTGGGGCGGGTCGAAGATCGCAGTCGGGATCTGCGAGCGCAGGTCGGCGACGTACCGGAACCGGGCGCTGCTGGATCCCAGGCCGGACGCTCCCGACTGCTGGCCGGCGTCCTCGGCGTAGTGGGCGTCGCGTTGTTGGTGGCCGGCCTATGGCTGGCGGCGGCGACCACCTTTGGAGCCGGCGCAATCGTGGCCGCCATCGGCGCGGCGCTGGCCACGGTGGCGGTCTTCTGGTTCATGCGGGGCCGTGCCGATGGGCAGCGCACGGCGTCCCCGGCAGCAGCGCGGGTAATGACGCAGATCAGCGAGGCGGATGAGCAGTTGGCGGGAATCCGTTCGCGTCTCCAGGCGGCCGCTGAGGCGCTGGGTATCGAGGCACTGAACTCCGACACACTGCTGGAAGCCGAGGAGGGGCTGGACGCGGCGGACGCCAGGTTCCGGGCGTGGCGGGAGCTGGAAACCGGCCTGGCCCAGGCGACCGAACGCGCCGAGCGCCAGGTCCAGCGGCGGGACGACGCTCAGCAGGCAGCGCAGGATGCTCAGGCCGCGCTGGATGCCGAACATCAGGCGTGGCAAGCCTGGTTGCAGCAGCGCGGGCTGCTGAGCACCTTCACGCCCGACGGCATCCAGGAGTTGCGCACCTTGGTGGACCTGGCGCGCACCCACCACCGCGATGTGGCGGAGATGGAGAACCGCATCGCCGCCATCCAGACCGACATCGATGAGTTCATCGTCATGGCCCGCCCGCTGGCCGATGCCCACGGCCTTGCCGCGGAGTGGAGCGACTACCCCAGGGTCGCCGGCGTATCCGACGGCATTATCGAGCTGCACCGCAACGTAACAGAAGCGGCCCGAACCCGAGCCGACGCGGAGAAGGAGTTGGAAGAGGCTCAGCGTGACCTGGAGGCGCGGCAGAAGGGTCAGCAGGATGTCGCCGAGCAGATAGAGGCGCTGTTGAAGTCCGGAGAAGCCGATGACGCTGACGACTTTCGCCGGCGGGAACGGGTTTTCCAGGAACGGGTCGGGCTGAACGCCACGGTCTCCAACGCTCTGGAGCAGTTGCAGCGCATCAGCGGCCCGGGCGACGCGCTGGAATCCCTGCGAACCACGCTGGCCGATACTGATCTGCAAACCATCCGCGACGGCGTGCGGGAATGTGTGGCGCAACTCGAAGACATCGACGCGCAGCGGTCAGAGCTGGATACTGAGCGCGGCGCCATCCGGACCACGCTGGACGGTCTGGCCTCCGAGGAGGATTCATCGCGGCTGCGGCTGGAACGGCATCGGCTGTCGGAGGAGTTGCAGGCGCACGCGCGGGACTGGGCGGTGCGGACCATTGCCGAGAGCCTGATCCGGCAGGCGCAGAGCAAGTTCGAGCGGGAGCGGCAGCCGGACGTGATCCGCCACGCCGAGCGGTTCTTCCTCGACGTCACCGACGGCGCGTACCAGGGCGTGTACTCCCCGCTGGGCAGTTCCGAGATCAACGTCAGAGACGCTGCGGGCAACATCAGGACGCCCCAGCAGCTCAGCCGCGGCACCCGCGAGCAGCTGTTTCTGGCCCTGCGCTTCGGCCTGATCCTGGAGATGGGGCAGCGCTCGGAACGCCTGCCGGTCATCGTGGACGAGGCGCTGGTCAACTTCGACCCGACCCGGGGCACCAAGGCCGCCGGCTCATTCATCGACCTCTCCGAAACCAACCAGGTGCTGGTCTTCACCTGCCACCCGCAGATCGTGGACTGGTTTGTAGAGGCTGCGGCGCAGCGGGGAGTTGGGGGGCCGGAGGTGGTGGGCATTTGACGCCAGGGACTGATGTGCCGGAACGCCCCGCGATAAGATACGCTGACCGCTGACAATCACTAGTATGGTAGGCGCGATCATTGGCCCAAGATCCGATCTCGGACACTTGGCATGTCGTACCTATTCGGTCACGAACGCGCCCGTGATCGGCCTACCGCCCCCGGTTCACCCCACCCGAAACACCTTCATCACCTCGTCGCCCAAGTGGTTGATTACCTTGACGGCGATCCGGCCGGTTTCGGGCCTGGGGAAGGGGCGCGAGGTGTCGCTGTGCAGGGTGGCCCAGGCGTCGGCGTCGATCTCGGCTTTCAGGGTGGTTTTGAGGGATCGGTAGGGGTCGCTGGCGCCCAGGAAGTAGGCGTGGCGGACGAAGAAACTCTCCTGGTTGTAGTCGGTGTCGATGAACCAGCAGGCGATGCCCTCCGGCCCGTCGCTGCGCACTTCGCCGGTGTTGGGATGGAACACGTCCACGCCGTTCACGGTGACCTGCAGCCAGTGGTCAGTGGTCAGGAACAGCGGGAAGTCAGAGCCTTTTAGACTCTGGATCGCAGCGAGCGTTTGAGTCCGTTGAGCATCCGACCAACTTCCGACGCCTGGGCCAGCAACGGGTCCACCTGTTCCGGCCTGGCCATTCCCAGCCGTTTCGCCAATAGCAGGAAGGTCTCGGTTTCCGCCAACGACCCGCTGGCTATCCCCAGGAAGTTCAGGTATTCCCGAGGACCGTGCCGTTCCGCTCCCTCCGCTATGTTCGCCGCTATCGATACTGCTGATCGCCGCATCTGCCCGGTTATCCCATACCTTTCTTCCGGCGGAAAGTTCGCAGACACTCGATAAACCGTCTCGGCCAAGTCCATTGATTTCTGCCAGACTACCAAGTCCTGATAGCTCTTTGGCGTACTCATACTCTGCGACCATCCTCCCGTCAGTGGTCACCAACCACTGACCACTGACCACTGATATGTCGGGCTCGCCGAAGATGACGAACAGGTTGCCGTTGCCGGTGTTCTTCAATTCGCCGGCCATGTGCAGGTCGGCGTTCATGCGGGCCTTCAGCACCGGCACCCGGCCCAGGCTCTCGAACTCGGTGGTATGGGCGTCGTAGTTGAAGGCGCAGGCGATTAGCACGTCGAACCCGCATTCGGCGGCCTCCCGCGCCGCTTCCACCAGGTCGGGGCGGGACACGGTGCCGAACTCGGGGCCGATGAAGATGCCGGCCCGCTTCTCTGGCCCGGCCATGGCTTCTTCATCGTCATCCTTCGACGGGCTCAGGATGGACGGGGAGCTGGCGCCCTCGATGTACTTGCCTTCGGCGCAGACCAGCCGGCCGGGCCAGGGCATGAGCGAGGTGAAGCTGATGCGGTCCTCCTTGTGGGCCTGCTGGACGCCGGAGCGCCGCAGGTTGTCCAGGATGATCGCGCCGAAGTCGTAGCCGGTCGCGTAGCCGTTGCGGGGTTCCGCGATGCCGTCGAGCACGTCGCCGTTCTCGTCCACGCCCAGCACCCGGTGGGGCGAGATGCTCTCTACGGTGAAGGGGCCGGCGACCCGCACCTTGCTATTGTCCGCGTACGGTTTGTCGTACAGGTACTCGTACTCGGCGTGGGCGGCGATGGAGGCGTCAATCTCCTTCTGCCGTTTGATGCGCAGCTCCCACCAGCGGGTGTGCAAATCCTGCGCGTCCGCCGACCACTCTTCATCGGCGTCCCGGGGTATCTCCCATTCCTCCCACTCGGTTGCCAGGACGCCATTCAATGCCTCCCGGACGGGCTCCATCTGCTGCTGGTATTCCTCGAAGATGACGTCGATCTCGGCGTTGTTGGCGATGTCGCGCAGGGTGATGTGGGGCACGCGCTCGTACACGAAGCCCTGGCGGACGTTGCCGTAGGTGGGCATCGGCGACGGGTCGCGGCGGGACAGCTCGGCCTCCTTGACCTGCCCGTCCCTGCTGTCGGCCAGGATGTACCAGGGATAGCGGGCGCCCATGATGCGGGCGCGGGCCAGGGCCAGGGCAACGCGGGAGGTGTCGATGGTGATCCACCGCCGGCCCCACTGCTCGGCCGCGTAGGCGGTGGTACCGGAGCCGCAGGTTGGGTCCAGCACCAGATCGCCCGGGTCGGTCGTCATGAGGATGCAGCGTTGGATGATCCTTGTCCCGGTTTGGACGACGTAAACCTTTGAATCCTCGCCACCCCCTGTAAATCCACCTCTCACGGTGTCCATCCAACCGTTCGTGATTCTTCTAACGGGAAAATCGTCGTAATAAGGTTTGAATCGGGGACGGTTTCCTTTGAGCATAATCCGATTCGCTGCGAGCAACCGGTGGGCGCCTTGTTGGTTAGTAGACCACCCACGACCAGAGGGCGGTCCTACGAGCTTGCCATTGATTTCTACTGCGAATGAACTAGATTCCCCTCCAGTTGCCGAGAAGCAAGATCTATCGCTATGTAATTTGGTCCCAACCGGGATCTCCGTTGCCGAGTTCCAAACAGTACTTTTACCGTCAGCGGATTCGACCCAATGGTCTGCATTTGGATACCAATCATCGGTCTGGACTCGAACGTAGGTTGGGCGAACTTTCACTACATCTTGTCGCTTCGCAAACCAAAGAATGTAATCAAATGTGTTTGCGATTGACCTACCGGTCTGAAATCCGCCTCGTCGATAAAGAATTTGACTGACAAAATTATCTTCTCCAAACACCTCGTCCATCATCGCCCGCACCCTGTGGACATTCTCATCACCAATCTGCACGAAGATGGAACCCGAGTCCGCCAGCAGGTCGCGGGCCACGGTAAGGCGATCGCGCAGATAGGTCAGATAGGAATGGATGCCGTCGCGCCAGGTGTCGCGGAATGCCTTGACCTGCTCCGGCTCGCGGGTGATGTGGGCCGCGTTGCCGTCGCGCACGTCTCGGCTGGTGGTGGACCACTGGAAGTTGGAGTTGAACCGGATGCCGTAGGGCGGGTCGATGTAGATGCACTGCACCTTGCCCTGCAACCCCTCCCGCTCGGCCAGCGAGGCCATCACCTGCAGGCTGTCGCCCAGAATCATGCGGTTGGACCAGTAGCCGTCGTGCCGGTAGAAGTCGGTGCGGTCCGCGCCCTCGGGCAGGCCGTTGAAGTCGGCGAACATGTCAAACTGCACGTCCACATGCGGCCGGCCTTCCCGGGTCTGCCGCATCAGGTCCGCGATGAGCGCCTTGGGGTGCACCTTCTCCTGGATGTACAGGGGCGGCACGTTGACCACCAAGTCGGCCAAGTCCTGCTCGTCCTTGCCCCGCCACACCAGCTGGGGATCAAGGTCGCGGTTGCGCCGCTGGTATGCTTTCTGCAGGGGTGCTTCCTGCTCCTCGCGCACCATGGACTGGTACTCGGCGGTGGGGATGTTGGTGCGGGTGTCCTCCTCGTGGCGCAGGGCTTCCACGGTGCGTTCACGGCGGCGGGGACGGGGCATGAAGGTTCCTCCTGATGATTCGTTCTCGCGGGATTTGTTGGGGCATCAACGGATTACCAGCAGGTAAGCGCCATCGGAAAGTTGGAAGTAAAAGAACCCTCGGTCCAGGGTGAACACGCGACGCAGCGACAGGCTCTCTGCGGCCGCGATAACGGAAGCGTCAGCCAAGTCCATCCGGCTATCCTGATATTGGCGCATCAGGGCCTCAATGCGGTCCGTTTCCTGGTCATTGGTCGAATGGATTGCCAGCAGTCCGGCGCGACGCATATTCCAGAGGCGGTCCTGGAAAGGAAATCCTCCATCGCGCTCCAAGAAATGCATCGCCTCGGTAAAACATTGCCAGGTCGTGATCATCGGCTCCCCATCCAAAGCTTGCATGGTCGCCGTGCATTCGGTGTGGTAAGAATCCGCCGGGTCTATGACGGCTACCAATGGGCCGGCATCAACGAGCAACGTCATGCTTCACGTTTTCCTTCCAGGTAATCTCGCTCATACCTGAGGAACAGGAGGTAGTACCGGCGTTGTTCATGGTCGTGCCGGCCCTCTTCTTTCAGGAACAACAGGTGGCGCTCCCTGTCGCTCAACCCTTGCAGTTTCTCATCCAGATTGCGGCTGAATGCCTCAAATCTGAAAAACTCGGCCCCCTGACGGTGGTGCTTCTCCTCCATGGTTTCATAGTACGTCGGACTGAGGTCCAGCTCGTCCAGGTGTTCTTCCAGGTAGGCGTAATCTACCGGATCCTGGTAAAGACCATAATTGTGCCGGCTTTCCGGAGTTGTGCCGGCTTGGTCGGTGGGCAGTTCTTCCGCTGTGGACATGATTCTCACCATCCCTCTTTCGTTCTGTGGAGCAACTCTAAACTCTGGCGAACTGGGCATCAACCAGCTGACGGAAGCCTTGCTCGATCTCGAACACGTCGGTGAATTCAGCGAAGGCCCAGCGCCCGAACTCGCCGGCGGCATTCACGCCGGGCAGCCAGTACGCCTCCATGGTGTTCTTCTTTTCCACCGCATCCTCGCCGCGATAGCCCTTGATCTCCACGATGAGGTTAAGGGGATCATCGTGGCCGTCGTTCACCAGCAGGATGAAATCGGGGATGTAGGTGCGGGGCGTCGAACCGTACCGGTACGGCACCTCCAGGCCCAGGTTGTGGTTCTTGACGTAAGCCGTCACCGCCGGATGGGACTCCACCACCCGGCAGAACTCGGCCTCCCAGTCGCTGTCCAAGACGGCCAGGTTCACGTGGCACTTCCGGGAGTCGGTGGTCCAGAGCCCAGGCTTGGACGTGGTGAAATTCACGTAGCGAGTGGATCCAACGGGGTTATAAGGGTCCAGTAGCGCCCGGACCGAGCGTTCCCCGGTGCGGCTGGTGATGGCGGCGGTGATGCGGTTGCACGCCATGTCCGCCAACTCCTGGTACATGAGTTGCGCCGGATAAGTCCCGCCCCGGCACACCAGGCAGGTGTCCAGCCACTCCCGGACCACGTTGCGGAGCTTGCCGAACAGGTGCAGCTTCAGGTCCTTGTTGGGATCGCGCCACTTGGTTTCCAGCAGCCGCTTGGTCAGGTGCAGCACCAGGCTGGAGGTGCGCAGGTCGCCGGTGTGCACCAGGTTCAGGTCCACGCCCTCGCCGATGATGCCCTGGTTGCGGGTAACCGTTGGCCCGATCAAGTCGGGCGTCAGGCGCAAGCGGGAATCGTCGGTGAAGTTGGCGACGAGGTCCTCCTTGGGCGGATCCTCCCGGTAGCCTGAGACTCGCGGAAAGCTGATTTCGAGGTGGTCCCGGTCCGGCCGGACGGCGTGTACCTGCACGGTTTGGCGGCGCGGGCCGGGCCTGACCACCACCGGGCGTGCGGTGAAGTCGAAGGGGATGCCCAGCACGTCGGCGTATTCCACGTCGAACCGGCCGTCATCGTTGAGGTCGTAGGACTGGCGTCGGAGCGCCCGCCCGACCACCTGCTCGCAGAGCAGCTGGGTGCCGAACGCTCGCACGCCCAGGACGTGAGTCACGGTGTTGGCATCCCACCCCTCCGTCAGCATGGAAACCGACACGACGCAACGGATCTGTTCGCCCAGCCGGCCCTCCTTGCCGACGGTGTTCATCACCTCCCGGAGTAATTCGGTTTCAGTGATGTTGTCCGCCGCCTCGCGGTCGCCGGTGCGTTCCAGACGCTCCATGCGGAACCGCTCGATCTGCTTATCGGCGGCGCGCCTGAAGTCGTCGCTCAATTTCTCGCCGGACTCCAGTTGACGGCTGTCAATCAGCAGGGTGCGGGGAATCGAGTAGCGATTGCCCGATTCGTCGAAGTTGCGGAACAGTTCCAACCGGCCAGCATGGAGAGTGGAGGAGCCGTCTTCGTTTTCACGTTCAAAGCCGGATACGTAGTCATAGACCAGCTTGGACGTGGAGGTGTTGTTGCAGACCACGATGAAGCACGGCGGGACCGTGGCCCCCGATGCCTGCCACTGCTCGAATGTGGTTTTGTAGTGGCCATAGAGGGCCTCTAAAGCCGTCTGCAATTCCACGGGCAGTTCCAGAGGATCAAGGTAAGCGTTCCTGCCGCGGCCGGCCCGGGGCATCTCCCCGCGAATGTGCTCCCAGAGGTTGCGGAACACCGGCACCCGCTCGCCGGGAATGTTGTCGGCGACGGGAACCCGGGGCAGTTTCACGATGCCGCACTCGATGGCGTCCATCAGCGAGAAGTCGCTCACGGTCCATGGGAACAGGGTGCCCTCCGCGTAGCCCGAGCCGCGGAGGAAGAAGGGGGTCGCGGACAGGTCAACCACCTGCCGCACGCCCAGCTTGCGCTGAACCATTTCCAGGCCGGAGATCCAGACCCGAGCTTCCTCATTGTTCCGGTCCGCCTCCTGGCGATCCTCCCGGGTCAGGCGTCCTTCGTCATCCTCGCCGGGCTTGCGACGGTAGCAGTGGTGCCCTTCGTCGTTCAGCGCCATGATGTTCCTGAGACCCATCAGCTCCGGCATCACCCGCTGGAGCATCTGGCCTTCTGATTCGAGGGTTTCAATGGGATCCCCCGGCCCCTGCAACAGGTCTCGGCCACCACGGGAGATCTCCATGCGTTCGCGCTGGCGCAGGGCGTGGTAGTTGGTGATGACGATCTTCGCCCGTTGCAGGTCGCCAAGCATATCACTGGGGACCAGTTCCCGGCTGGCATAGTAGCTGTCCGGGTCGTTGGGCTGAAGCACCCGCAGCCGGTCCTTGATGGTGAGTCCGGGCGTGATCACCAGGAACCCCCGCGTGAACCGCCTGCTTTTGGGATGCCGTACGGCGTTGATGGTCTGCCAGGCAATGATCATCGCCATCACCGTGGTCTTGCCGGCTCCGGTGGCCAGTTTCAGCGCAGCTCGCAGCAGCGCCGGGTTCGCCTCGCTGTTGGCGTTTTCCAGGCGTTGCAGGATGCGCTGCTCGTTCTGCCCGAGGCGCGGCGCGACCTCGGTGAGCCAGATCAACGTCTCCGCAGCCTCTACCTGGCAGAAGAAGGGACGATAGTGGCTGAACTTGTGCTGCCGCCAATGGAGCAACAGCCGAGCCGTTTCAGGGGTGACGCCCCAGTCGCTCGGCGAAGGTATGCTGCGCCACTGGTTGACGTGTCGCCGTATCTCGTTCACGGCGGCAGTGACGTCATACTCTTGCCCTTCGGTGGACATCCCCGCGCCTTCATCCATCACCATCCGGCCCTGGGGTTCACGGGCCCGGCCGCGCTGGCGCGGCTTGGGGATGGGGGTGATGAACTCGGCGCCGCGGCGGCTGTCGATGACCTGTTGGGTCGGCTGGCCCTCGTCGTCCAACTCCCAGTGTTGCGTGGGATACTCGTACGGAGAGTTGATAATTGGCCGGTCAAAAAAGGGATTATCCATGATTTTCCTCGCCCCAAAATCATACGCCAAATTGGTGTTGACTATCAACTCAACAGAGGCTACCATTCAAACAAGGATCAAACCATGGACTTCCCACAGCGCCTACGAGCTCTACGCCGCGAATCTCGGCTCAGTCAGCGCGGTCTGGCCGAGCGCGTAAACGTTGATTTCACCTACCTCAGCAAGATCGAAAACGGCCGCGTGGAACCGCCTAGCGAAACCGTCCTCAAGAATATCGCAGGAGTGCTGGCCGAAGAATTGGGATTGGACGAAACGGAGTTGTCCGATGAACTGATCACGTTGGCCGGCAAGATACCGTCGGATTTGGCGGCAACGCTGGCCCGCAATCCCGGGGCGGTCCGATTTCTGCGCTCCCTGGGGGATGATGTACGTTCTGCGGACGAATGGCAAAGGCTGATACAAGGGCAGGAAACCGAATAATGATGACGAACAGTTTTTGTCGGAAGCGGCCCTGGAACGGATGGCGAACCGCTTGCTGGCCCGATATGAGGGTCGGTACGGACCGATTGACTGTCCCCCAGTGCCGGTTGAAAGCATCCTGTAGGATATCCTCGACCTGAGCATCCTTTGGGACGCCATCCCCGAGGATTGCGGTCAGTCCATCCTCGCCGGCCTGGATCCCAATGACCGGACCGTGGTGTTTAACCCCGAAGCCACCGAAGAAGAGCGAGCCTGCTGTCGACGCGCGTTTGGGCAGTGACGGTGATAGGCAGGGCAGCATTGACCTTGACGGATCGGTGCGGGCGCTGAGGGTGTCGGCGGCGTGAAGGGGTTTGTGACCCGCGGCGGCAACGGCGACGGGCGAGATGGGCGTGGACATTGCGGCAAGAGACCCTCGGAGACCGGCGGCATGGCGCGGATCCGCGAGGCGGTCGGATAGTTCGGTGGACGAGCCGAAATAACTGTTCAGAATTAAGGCTGTTGTCATTGCGAGGCGCTAGCGCCGTGGCAATCTCGCCCTCCCTCCAGAACCTTTTCCCGAACGATTCTCCTGCCCCAACGAGATTGCCGCGCTGCGCTCGCAATGACGACCCCCCCGCAACCCTGAACAGT
>DAOUHZ010000124.1:0-9776 GCA_034428455.1 Dehalococcoidia bacterium | reverse complement strand
AAGCTGACCAAGCGCATCCGCCTGGGCTTCGGCGTCATCATCCTGCCCTACCATCACCCGGTGCGCGTCGCCGAGCGCGTCGCCATGGTCGACCACCTCACCAACGGCCGCGTCGACATGGGCACCGGCCGCAGCGCTGCCTACGAGCAGACCGGCATGGGAATCGACCCCCGCGAAACTCGCGAGATGTGGGAGGAATCTCTCAAGATGATCCCCCAGATCTGGGACGCGGACTACTTCGAGTGGGAAGGCAAATACTGGAACGTACCTCCGCGCCAGGTGCTGCCCAAGCCCTACCAGCAGCCCCATCCGCCCATCTGGGTTGCTGCCCTCCAGCCGGCCACCTACGAGCTCGCCGCCCAGCGCGGCATCGGCGTGATGGCCCTGGGCGTCAGCGCGCCGTCCGTCCTGGAACCCCACATCGCCGAGTACCGTGAGAACATCAAGAACGCTCAGCCCGTGGGCCAGTTCGTCAACAACCAGTGGCTCAGCTCAGTGTTCGGCCTCTGCGGACCCGACAACTCCGGCACCCGACAGCTGTGCGCCGACTCGCTGAAGACCTTCTTCGGGCCGGGCCGTCCCTACGTCCAAGACCAGAAGGACGTCTACTCTCGCCTGCTCGACCAGTGGGGCGGCATCCCCGAGCACCTGCAGCAGAACTTCTCCCGCTACGTTGACGTGCCGGCCGAGGGCGAGTCAGTGGAGGGAGGCGTCGACCTTTCCGGCGGCACCGCCCTGGCCCAGAAGATCTGGGAAGAGTTCGATGCCGACACCCTGGCTGAGCGCGGCGTCATCGTCGCCGGCGATCCGGATAGCTGCATCAAAGCTGCTAAACTCCACGAGGCCACGGGCGTCGACCAGCTCCAGTTCCTCATGGCCACTGAAACCGTCGCCCACGACAAGGTCATGGAGTCCATCGAGATGTTCGGCAAGCACGTCTTCCCGGCGTTCCGGTGATGCCACCCGGAAACGCCGGCATGTGTGCTACGCTTAAACGACCGCGGCTCCCGCGATTCTCGTCAAAGACAGCACAGCATGACCACAATAGCCCCTGAACTCAACCTGCCTCCGGATCACCCGCTGCGGCAGATCCTCGATACCATCGCCGCGCACCCCGAGGTGCGCGAGCCGGTATTGCGCATCCTGCTCACTGAGGACTTCCTGGCCCTGCCGGAGCAGGTACGGGAATTGCGCGCCGACTTTACGGAGTTCAGAGAGGAAACCCGCGAACAGTTTCGCATCGTCAACGAGCGCATCGACGAGACCAATCGGACAATGCAGGAACAGTTTCAGCAGGTCAACGAGCGCATCGACGAAACCAACCGCTCACTCGGCGAGCGCATCGACGAAAGCCGCCAGGACGTCATCAGGCGAATGAATGGTTTCGAGGGGAGGTTTCGCGGCGAGACCTACGAGAGAAAGTGCGCCGAGAAGATTGACTCCATCCTGGTTGACCACTTCCGCCATGCCGTGGAGTATGATCAGACCGCTCTTACCGAACGGCTGGTACAGGCGCGCCATGACCGCCTGCTCACCAGCGCGGAGTACCAGGACGCGCGCAACGTTGACATCGTCGCTTACGAGAAACCCACTCCTGGCGTGGCGGAACATCTTGCCGTCGTCGAAGTGTCAATCACCTTCAACCGGGATGATCTGGAAACGGCGTCCCGCCGGGCCGCGATAATCGGCCGGGTTTTCGGACTCAGAACCGACGCTTTTGTCGCCACCAACGGTCCTTGGCCCGAGGAAGTGAACGAAGTCGCTCGACAGTTGCAGGTTACCGTCGTCCGCTACTTCCTGCCGGAATTCGCCGCCGAATAGTCCAACTGCCCGGCCTGCTACCGTTCCTTGAGGTTGCTCCGATGACTTCACGCTATGATCGTCTGTTGTTTAACAAACCTGATGACCTTTACTATCGAATGATTTGTGTCGATGAGCTCTATCGAGTTCTGCATGACTGGTTTGACTTCGCGATAGCAGTCAGCGACAAGGAAATCGCTGAGATGCTGCGCGACGCCTTTTGGAACGGCAGCATCAGCCGGGACGAACGTTCTGAGGCAGATCGGGCCGACATCATCGCCATCGACGACGGTATCGGAGACCGGGCCGGCCATCTCGCCGTCCTGGAACCGTTGGTCTACCCGAACCCGAACAACGTGGAAAGCGCCGCGCGCCGTGCCGATATAATCGGCCGGGCCAGCGGCGTTGCCACCTGCGCCTTTGCGGTCGCCTACTATCAATGGCCGGATGAGATGAACGACCTTGCCCGCCGGCTCGGCGTTACCCTCATCCGGTACGAAGCGCCCGATTACATCGATTTGACTTCGCGATAACCGTCAGCAACCTCCGACTACCCCGTCAAATCGCTCACCCGCGGCGCCACCTCCTCGGCGATCAGCCGCAGGCAGTCCATCTCCCACTGGTGATCGTCCGGATCCTGCGTGATGCACAGCATGTGGCCAAAGCCGCCCACCTCGTCGTACAGCGCCCGGATCCGCTGGGCGCACTCGTCGGGATCGCCCACGATCCAGATGTTGTCCATCATGTAGTCGACGGTGAGATCATCGTCGCTCATGTTGGGATCGATCTTGGTGGCCTGGATCAGCCCTGAGCCCAAACGGTTGGGCAGTTGGTGTTGCAGGTAGTTGCGCCCGAGCACCGCGTGGGCCCGTTCGCGCGCTTCCTCGCTGGTCTCCGCCACGAACACGTCCCGCCCGATGCGCCAGTCCGAGCGATGCGCTTCCCGGCCGGCCTCGGCGGCGGCGTCCTCCACCGTGGTCCAGTGGTCCGCCAGGTACTTGGGAGCCAGGTTGCTGCTGCTCATGGGGATGTAGCCCTCGCGTCCGGCCACGCGGATGCTGCTGCTGCCGATAGAGGTTGCGGCAACTCCGATGGGCGGGTGCGGTTGTTGCAGGGGCTTCATGTGCAGTCCGCGCTCCAGCACGGGATCCAGCTCCGGCGCCTCGATGTCGAAGAACTCGCCGTGGTATGAGAACTGCCCTTCGGATGCCCACAGGCTCAGCACGATGTCCAGAACCTCGGCCGCCCGACGGCGCACGTCGTCCCCCTGGCTGGGATCCATGCCGAACAGCTGCAAGTCGGTGGGGATCGCCCGGTGCCCGATGCCCCAGTACAGCCGACCTCGCGTCAGGTGGTCCAGCATGGCGATGCGGTGCGCCAGCTCGATGGGGTTGTGGATGGGCAGCAGCGTCACGCCTGTGGCCAGCCGGATGTTCTCCGTCATAGCCGACGCCTTGGCAATCAGCAGGTCAGGGAACGGGGCGTTCTCCCAGCGCTCGGTAAGGTGCTCCCCGATCCAGGCCTCGTGGAACCCCAGCCGGTCGGCCTCCTGCAGCAGGTCAAGGTCCCGGTCGTAGGAATCGGCGTAGGAACGGTGCGGCGGATGCAGCGGCATCATGAACAGGCCGAATTGCATGTCTGAACTCCTTGGCTCGGTTGATGCCGCCAGAATAACCCACCGCGCCACCTGCGGCAACGCGGGCTACGGTAGCCGACGGACCTGGTAGTCGGGAAAGCTGCGGTTCCAGGAGTCGATATTGAACACACCGCAATTTCTGACTATCGGACGCGCCCAAGGTAGAGACTCCGGCCCGCGTAGTGGAAGGTTGCGTTCCAGCATATCGTTCGCCAGGGACAATTCAGGCTCAGCCAATAAGTCCAAGGCGACCAATACCAAGTAGTCCACAGGCTTTTCCGCTCGGCCCGACGCCCATTCGTACAAAAATGAATCCCTGTATTTGTACTTGAGATCCTCAGTGATGCCGCCGCTGAGAAGAGTTTGCATATATTGGAAATCAGTGCCAGTTGGAACTGCAGGATTTTGGGGGTCCTTGATTTCTATGAATTGGTAGCAATCATCGAGCTCAACGATGAAATCCACCGCCTTCATGCAGTGGCTCAACCCATGATTTGGGTCATCGAATTTACGCGCGGTTATTTCGTGATTGATAGTGATTTCCAAGTTTCCTTCGGTGAAGACGATCATCCCAGCCTACTCCCAAAGCTGCGCTTGATCTGACGGTCATACAAGTCGGTGAACGCCTCATCAATCGCGTTTGGCCGGATGTCCAGATAATGCCCGGTGGTGCGGCAGGCGATCTCGCCCTCCTCATCCCGGTACAGCGAGTGGAACGCCACGGCGTCCTCTTCCGTCATTTGCAGGTCAAGCTCCTTCAGGATCACATAGTCGTGCGTGGCGAAGAACACCTGCACCCCGGCCCGCTGCAACTCCAGCAGAACCTCGATCACAACCCTGAACATCTTGGGATTGAGGTTGGCCTCGGGCTCGTCCCAGAAAAGCACCGAGCCCTCCTGCAAGGTGCCATTCCGTATCAACAGCCACAGCAACCCCAACTTGCGCCATCCCTCTGCCAGCAGGGTGAACTCCAGGTCTCCCTGCTCGTTGCTCAGAAAGAATTCTTGCCCGCTGACCGTAACTTTGCCGCCGATGACGTTTTCCAGACTATCAAGCATCCGCGAGTGTGCTTCGTTGATAGGTTCACGTAAAGCTGGCAAGTAGGCTCGGAGCAAAATATCCCGATACACCTCTTCAAAATGAACCTCGCGGGTTTCGTACAGCGGCAAAAAGCCCGGCGCGTTGGCCAGCATATCTTTGGCGGGGATGTAAGCGCTGGCAATCGGCAGGCCAGTATGGGTTTTGGTGCTTGTACGCCTTGCGTCAAAGACTATGGATACTTCCCTGTCGCCGGCACACACAGCTGCCGATGCCAACCCCGCCATCGCTGGCTGTTTAACCAGTCGGCCTAGCCATCGGCCAAAAGGCAGGAACGCTCCAATCAACTCGTCCCCAAAAATGTCGTCCGCTTTGAAGGCGTCACAAGCCGCATAGCAAACTTTCATCAGGTGAGTCTTCCCTGTCCCATTCGCGCCGACCAGTGCGTTGATGCCGGGCGAAAACTCCACCGCCAGGTCCTTGAAGGCGGTAAAGTTCTGTAGTTTTATCTTCGTAACAGGCATGGCGCTTCTCGCAGTACCGGCTCCCTTTCGATGCTAGACCCGTGCTCCTTTCACTGTCAAACCGCCGAACGGGTTGGTACAGACCCCGATGTATAATCATTGTATCCACCGACCGAACGCAGCAGGTATCAAGCTATGCCCCTTTTCAAACGCCGCCCCGGCATCGCCGTCGTTGAAATGCACGGCGTCATCGGCGCCGCCATCAAGGAACCCGACTACTCACGCATTTTCGAGCGCATCGCCAGCAACCGCAAGATCGGCGCCCTGGTGCTGGACATCGACTCCCCCGGCGGCTCCGCCACCGCCAGCGACCTGATCTACGAGAGCGTGCGCCGCGTCGCGCAGCGCAAGCCCGTGGTGGCCTACATTCGCGGCCTCGGCGCGTCCGGCGGATACTACATCGCCTGCGGAGCCGGCACCATCATGGCTTCCCGCGCCGCACTTGTGGGCTCCATCGGCGTCATCTACATGCGACCCATCGTGGAGCAACTGCTCAGCAAGATCGGCGTCGAGATCTCCATATTCAAGGGCGGGCGCCTGAAGGACATGTCCGGTTTCTGGCGGCATCCCACCGATGAGGAGGCAAGCAAGTTCGAAGGTCTGATCGCTCAGATCTACGCCCTGTTCGTATCCGTCGTCGCCGAGAGCCGCAGGATGACCCCCGAAGAAGCCATTGAGCTCGCCACCGGGGAGCTGTACACCGCCCCCACCGCCCGTGATCACCGCCTGATCGACGGCACAGGCAACTTCGACGACGCCGTGGCCGAGGCCATGCGCCAGAGCGGCGCCCGCCGCAGGATCCGAAGGTACCGCCCCAAGCGTCCCTTCATGGAACGGCTGAGCCCCTTACGCGGTTCAACCGCCCAGTGGCGCGCGCTGACCGGCCTGGCCTCCATGGCCGCCGGCGGCATCTACATGCTGGAACCCGGGTTCCTGGGTCACGCCCTGGACACCGGCGACAACTGACCCGCGGCCTCTACGCCTCCGCCGCCTTGGCCTCCTGCCACAGCGCTTCCTTGTCGTCCAGTGGCAGCGCGGCAAAGTCCTGCTCCCGTTCGGACGCCAGCCGTTCCATGGCCTGGTAGCGGCTCCGGAACTTGCCGTTGGCCTGCCGCAATGCGTCCTCCGCGTGGATGCCGGACCAGCGCGCCAGATTCACCAGCGCGAACAGCACGTCGCCGAACTCGTCCAGCCGTTCCTCCGGCGTACCGGCCGCTCGGAACTCGCCGATCTCCTCGACCAGCTTGTCCAGCACGCCATCCGCGTCGTCCCAATCGAACCCGAAGCGCGCCGCCCGGTCCTGCATCAGCTGCGCCGCGGTCAGCGCTGGCAGCGCCGCCGGCACGCTGTCCATTGCCGACGGCTCCGGTTTGCCGGATTGCCGCCGTTCCTCCGCTTTCAGTTGCTCCCAGTTGCGCTCCACCTGCCTGGCGTCCGACGCGCTGCCGTCGGCGAACACGTGGGGATGGCGACGGATCAGCTTGCGGTTGATCGCGCTCAGCACGTCGGCGATGTCGAAGTGACCTGCCTGCTTGGCAATATCGGCGTGAAAAGCCACCTGCACCAGGATGTCGCCCAGCTCCTCAGCCAACTCCATGGGCTCGCCGGCGTCGATGGCCTCCAGGGTTTCGTAGCATTCTTCCAGCAGGTTGCGCTTCAGCGACTCGTGGGTCTGCTCGGCGTCCCAGGGGCAGCCGCCCGGGCCGCGCAGCCGCGCCACGACGTCAACCAGGGACTGGAACTCCCCCATGCGCTCTTCAGGTATCGGCGAATTGGTTGATGAAGTCAGATCATTCTGCATAGTGCCCGCCAGTATATCCCACCCTCCAATTCCGGGCGTCGCCGCGCGTTTGATAAGCCAACCATCCTTCGGGTAATCTGTAATCGGTCGCAGCCCGCCATCGGAGGCCCCGCCATGGCAACGAAACCCATAGTCACCGGAACCCGCATGTCCGTCGCCGAGTTCCTGGACCTTCCCGACACCGAATTGCGGGAAAAAATGGAACTTGACGACGGAGAGCTTTACATCATGCCCAGACCGCGACGTGAACACCAATCAGCACTTTTCTGGTTGATCTGGCACTTAGCCGATTACATTCGGGGTTTCGCGGAGCCGCCTGTCGAAGCCTATCCAGACCTGGTTGTCGTATTGTCCCAGAATCCACGCCGTGTCCTGGTGCCAGACCTGGCTATCATATTGGCTGATCGCTCCGATATTTTCCGGGATGGTTACGCCAAAGGCATACCAGATATCGTCGCGGAAATCCTCTCGACTGACCGCAGCCGGGACCTCGTTCGCAAGCGACAACTTTACGCCGATGCTGGCGTTCCCGAGTACTGGATCTTCGACCCTGAAAACGACACGGCCCTGCTGCTGGAACTCCACGATGGCGATTACATCTCCCGAGACCTACTGACCGCTTCCGAGACCCTGACCACCCCTCTGCTGCCCGGTCTCGCCATTCCCCTGGCCGACGTGTTTCACCACCGCCAGCGTCCCGCCGATGACTAGTCGCCGGCCCGTGGCCATCATCCTGGCCGTCGCGCGGACTCTTGCCATTCCCGCCGTTCTTCTCTTCCTCGTCGCCGGCTCCGTGACCTGGGCCATCAACGATCCCGGCCTCTACCGCAACGGGTTCCAGCGTTATCACACCGCCCAGCGTTCCGGCATTTCCGATTCTGATCTGACAGCCATCGGCGCCGGGCTGCGCCGCTACTTCAACACGTCGGCCGAACCCCTGGCGGTGCGCGCACCCATCTACGGCATCGAGCAGGAGGTCTTCAACCGGCGCGAGGTGGCGCACATGTACGACGTCAAGCGTTTGGTGCGCGGCACGTACTGGGTGGCCCTGGGCTCCGCGCTGTGGATACTCGGTGCCGTCGCCATCCTGATCGCCACGGATCGAAGGACCTGGCCCGTACGCGCGGCCCGTCTGGCCGTCTGGGGAGGCTCGATCACCCTAACGGCCGTCTTCCTGGTCGGTCTGGCGGCCATCGCCAGCTTCGAGCAACTCTTCCTGCTCTTCCACCGCCTCAGCTTCGCCAACGACCTGTGGATGCTCGACCCCCGCACCGACTACCTGCTCATCCTCTTCCCCGCCGGTTTCTGGTTCGACGCCACCATGCGCGTCGCCCTGACCTCAGTGCTGGGCGCGGTGCTGCTCTTGTCCGCGGGAATTGCGGGCCTCGGCTACAGCCGTTGGAGCACAAACCGACGACGGGATACTGGTTCCGGTCCGTCGCCCGATCAGCCGGTTACCATTTCAGAGTAGCTATCCTGGCTCCGCCGGCAGCCGGTCCAGCAGCGACTCCAAGCCCAGTGACCCACACAGTTCGTCCAGGTCAGGCTGGCGCACACCGGTCCATCTCACCTGATCCGACTCGGTTTCGCCCAGGGGAACGTCCAGCCTGAGCGTGGCCAGGTCGCGATACAGCAACGCATCGTCCCACTGCTCGGTCAGCGCCGCCATCAGGTTGCCAGCGCCGCGCACCTTGACATCCCAGTCCGCCATGTCCGTAGGGATATCCTCGATGTGGCCGTATCGGGACAGCACCGTGGCGGTGGACCGCGCGCCCCAGCGGGGTATGCCGGGTATCCCGTCCGCCGAGTCGCCCACCAGCGCCAGGTAGTCTGCGATGGAGGCCGGCAGCACTCCAAACTTGTCCACCACGCCGGCCTCGTCGATAACCTCTCCCTTGCGCCGGTCCAGCATCACTACCCGCTGGCCGGACACCACCTGGGACATATCCTTGTCCGGCGAGCACATCACCACCTGTTCCACGTCAGGGATCGCCGCGAAGCACACCGCGGCGGTGGCGATGGCGTCGTCCGCCTCAAATTCCTCCATGGGCCAGACGGTCAAACCCAGCGCGGCCGTGATCTGCTCGGCCAGCGGAAACTGCGCCAGAAGATCAGGCTCCACTCCGTCGCCGGTCTTGTACCCGTCGAACAGATCATTGCGGAACGAGCGGATTACGCTGTCAAAGGCCACCGCAACGTGCGTCACGTCAGGCTGACTCAGCAACGCGATCAGGGATTGCGCCAGCCCGTGCGTCGCCTTGATGTCCCGCCCGTTGGGAGTGGCACGTCCCGGTCGCGGGGAGTAATGCGCGCGGAACAGCTCAAAAGTGCCGTCAACCAGGTGGATCTTCATCTCCGGCCGACCAGATCACTCTTCCGACGCTTCATACAGCGAGAAAATCCGCTGCCGCACCTCAAACACGAAACCCGGCAACACCAGGTCACCGCTGACGGTGTCAGGATCTTCCAACACCTCAACATCGACGCCCGGTCGATACACGTAAACCCGCCGCCGGCACGGGTCGATCAGCCACCCCAGCTGCGCGCCGTTGGCCATGTACCGCTCCATCTTGCGCAGCAGCGGCGGCAACCGGTCGGTCCCGGACATGATCTCAACAACAAAAGCAGGGCAAACCGTAATGGCCCGGGAGGAAATCGGGCCCAGCAGCGCCAGTTGCTCAGGGGAGAGCCAAGACATGTCCGGTTCGGCACGCGTTCCATCCGGCAAGCGTACGATTGTGCGCGAACTGAAAGTCATTCCGCCATTCTCCCTTGCCCAGACAGTTACATCCGTGGCGGCTTCCACTTCTGCATTGCCGCTATCCATGTTGACCATCGGATTTATCGTTAGCTCCCCCTCGGCGGTCAGTTCCAGGTAAAAGCCCCGTCCTTCATTGGCCCGCGCAAAGCCCACGAACCACTGGTCAATCTCGTCCTCGGTAAGCTTGCCGGCCACCGATTCCAGGATCGACTTGAT
>DAOUHZ010000123.1:0-42821 GCA_034428455.1 Dehalococcoidia bacterium | reverse complement strand
TCACCCAATGACAGACGACGCGCCCCTCCCTCTATCCCGCAAATTGGCCTATCTACGGGACATTTGCAACATACAAATGACAAACTGGGTGCGCGTGAGTCCATCCACCACTATGATTATGGGCGGCATGGGATGATAAAATCGGCGGCCCCGCGTTAGCGGCCGTTAACCAGGTCGCAGGTCGCCAACGGGCGGCGAACCCCGTTGCCTATCAGGAGCAAGCCATGGCCAGATTGAAAGACATTCCAGCCGGCGAGCGCGAGATGCTCGCGAATCTCGAGATGCCGCACTTTGATTCCACGCCCTTCGTCAAGGGCAAACCGCTGTCGGAGCGGCGGGTGGCCATCCTGTCGACGGCGGCGTTGCAAACCCGCGGCGACCGTGTCTTTTCCTGGCGCGAAACCAGCTATCGCGTTATTCCTGGCGAAACCAAGCCCAAAGACATCATCATGTCGCACGTTTCGGTCAACTTCGACCGGTCCGGATTCCAGCAGGACTACAACGTCTGCTTCCCTCTGGACCGCCTGCGCGAGCTGGCCCATGCAGAAGTGATCGGCTCGGTGGCCGATTACCATTACACCGTTTTGGGCGCCAATCCTCCCGAACGGCTGGAGGACACCGCGCGGCGCCTCGCCGGGCTGATGAAGCGGGACGCCGTGGATACCGTGCTGCTGATCCCCGTTTGACCGCGTTGCACGTCCGTCGTTGGCGGACTTGCCCATTACATAGAGCAGGAGGGCATCGGCACCACGCAGATCAGCCTGATCCGGGAGCACACCGCAGCTATCCGGCCCCCGCGCGCCTTGTGGGTGTCCTTCGAACTGGGGCGACCCCTGGGCGTACCCAACGACCCGGCGTTCCAATCCCGCGTCCTGCGGGCCGCCCTGGATCTGATGGAGGCCGAATCGGGCCCAGTCCTGCGGGACTATCCCGAAGACGTGCCGCCCGAATTGGCCGGCGTCGACTTCACCGGGATGTCTTGCCCCATCGACCTGCCGCAGCCCGCGCCCACCGAATACGGCGTCGAACACGGCATCGCAGAGGACTTGCTGCTGGAGATCCAACAGGTTGCGCCCTGGTACGATTTGGCGGTGAGCCAGCGGGGACGCACCACCGTCGGCGTCAGCGACCTGGACGTGGAGCAGGCCGGGCGGTTCCTGGCCGGTTACATCGAGGATGAGTCAACGCCGGCCCCGCGCGAGGATCTGACCATCGGTCGCTTGCTCAAGGTCGTTTGCGAGGACCTGAAGGCGTACTATTCCGAAGCCGCGTCGGCCCAGCCGGGTATGTCCGCCAGCATCGCAGTGGAGCACTGGCTCTTCAACGAAACCGTCCTGGGCGGGCTGCTGTGGCAACTCCGGAACACCCGCACCGATCACGAGGACAACGAGACTCGGTATTTCGCCCGGCGGAGCCTGATTCCCGACCGTCAGGTCCAGTACAAGGGCGCCCAATCTTATTATTCTCCCAGTGACGGGCCTGGCTCCCTCGCCCAAACCATTCCGCAAGAGGTGTAGAGGCGATAGCCATTCGCCCCCCATGTTATCCCCGCAGCAACGAGTTGCGGGTCAGTGGGTTAGCGCGACGCGATGCAGAGCTCGCGCCGGGGACAGGCCGCAACGAGCAACGTCCCGACCAGAGGGATACAGTCCGGAGCTGACTGCTCCGCGAGATTCGAGCCCGGACGGGAGGGCTACGCGGCCAGGCCGTGAACCGGGAACACCGCGTCCTTGATGGCGGCCACGCTCTCGGTCGCCAGGGCGCGGGCGTCGGCTCGGATGTGGTCGGGGACTTCCGGCATCTCGGTGTCGCGCAGGGTGGTGCGGCCCAGCCGCTCGATGGCTGCCGTGGGGATGCGGTCGGGCCAGTCGGCGCCGCACATGACGCCGTAGGCCAGGGTCCAACAACGGGCCACCGCGCCGATGTCGTATCCGCCGCCGCCGGTGGCCAACCACGGGTAGCCTAATCCGCCCAGCCGGGTCACCGCGGCCAGGAACCCCCGGCTGGTGATTTGCAGGTGGGTCAGCGGATCCGTGTGGTAGGTGTCAATGCCCAGTTGGGTGAGCAAAACGTCGGGCGCGAAGGCTTCGATCAGGGGCGGCACGATGGCCTCGAAGGCTTCCAAGTAGATCTCGTCGTCAGTGTAGGGATACAGGGGCAGGTTGACGGCGTAGCCGACGCCCTCGCCCGAGCCGACCTCGCCGGCGAAGCCGGTGCCGGGGAAGAGGTACCGGCCCGACTCGTGAACCGAGATGGTGAGCACCCGAGGGTCGCCGTAAAAGGCGTCCTGCACGCCGTCCCCGTGGTGCGCGTCGATGTCCACGTAGGCGACGCGCAGGCCGCGCTGGAGCAGGTACATGATGGCGACCACGGGGTCGTTGAACACGCAGAAGCCGCTGGCGTTGCGAGCCGCCGCGTGGTGCAGGCCGCCGCTGATGTTGAACGCCGCCGGGACCTCGCCGTCGGCCACCATGCGGGCGGCGGTGAGGGTCGCCCCGGTGCTGAGCATGGCAGCCTCGTACATGCCGGGATAGGTCGGGTTGTCGCCGCCCTGGGCAAAGCCGAAGCGCTGGGGTTGGAAGCCGGTCAGGCCGAGGCTGAAGGTGCGGACGGCGGCCATGTAGTCGCGGGAGTGGAATGCGCCCACGCTGGTCTCGTCAGCGAGGGTCGGGGTGACCAGCAGCGAATCAACTCCATCGAAGGCGCCGTAGGCGTCCAGCAGCTCGAAGGTGTTCCGCAGCCGGATGGGCCGCATGGGATGGTCCTGGCGCAGCACGTGCTGGCTCATGGCGTCGTCGTAGACGAAGGCGGCGCGGGGCATGGGTTCTTGTCCTCAACTGCGTGGTTGGTGTCCGGGCGACAGGGTATCACGGGACACGCCGGGGAAGGACCGACATGATAGACTGGCTACGCGCGGGCGCAGCCCCCACCGGAGGTGCCAGAATGGCCGGCGAAACACCGCACGAAACCCCGTTTGACGCAGGCGCAACGGACGATCCGACCCAGGCCGCCGATTCCGGTGAAAGGGAGACTTTCCTATCGTTCTTGCGGAGGGACTTGCAATCGCTGGCGATAGCATGGGGTGGAGGGTGGTTCTTTGGCGTCATGTTTGTGTCACTGGCTTTCACCGTGGAAAACGCCAATACTATCGCCGGGGTGGTGACCGGCACCTTCTTGATGATCGCGCCCGGCAGTTACGCCACGTGGGAAACCTGGAGAGGCTACCGCTACAGCATCGGCAAAGGCCGGCGAAAATCGCGGGCCGGAGAGTCTCAAAATGCCGGATAGCCAGGAATGGGAGCGCCACTGGAATACAATATGCTTGGGCATAGTCACCGTAGCCACGGCAGCGGTGGGCGTCGCGCTTTTTACCGCTGACGTGGTGGAGATTGCCACGTCCTGGGCAACGTATTCGTTGGCGGCAGTCGCGATACTCGCGTACTTGAGCGTGCTCTTCCTGGGAACCAGCGCTATCTTCTCAACATCCGAAGAACTTGAGCGGCAAGGGACGTCCAAACGGCGAAACGCGCGTAAACTGTATGTATGGTTCACCCTTGAATTACTGGCCTTGATCGGATTGCTGGTTCCGGAGGCATTTGCCGGTCTGTTGGAATTGCTCGCGCCGGCGTCGCCATGAGCCGGACGGACGGCCTACTCCGCCGACGGATAGCGCCGGCCTCGCTACTCCTCCATTAACCCGGAGCCGTCGCGCTGCAGGATCTCGATGCGCACGTCGTCGGGGCCGCGGACGAAGGCGATGCGGACACCGGGGCGGATGGTGCGCGGCTCGGTGTAGATCTCGGCGCCCTTGCTGCGCAGGTCCTCCACCGCGCCGTCGATGTCGTCCACGCGGAAGCCGAAATGGTCCAGACCCAAGTGTGGATCGCGCGGGCTCAGGTCGATGTGCTCCTCAGGCGGAACGGAGGCGATGAAGATTGCCAGGCCGTTGACGTCCAAGTCGACCCTGGGGACGCCATCGCTCTGGATGAGGCGCAGAACTTTCGCGCCGAACATGGTCTCGAAGAAGCTGGCCATGCCCTCCGGGTCCTTGGTGCGGACGTGGATGTGGTCGTAGGTGTAGGTGTAAACGGGGGCGGTGGACATGGCGGATGTCTCCTCGTTTCGTTGGTGCTGCGAGGGCGCGGCTAGTTTCCTGGTTTGAATCGGCGCAATAGCTCACGCAATCGTTGGGCTTCGGCTTCAGCGTCCAGCCGGGCGCCCTGTTCAGCGGCCAGGTCGGCTTCGGCGGCGTCGGCCCGGGTTTCGGCGGCGAGGCGGGCCTGCCAGACTTCCCGCCAGCCTTCCAGGTAGGTTCCGGTGGCCGGGTCGTAGAGACGCGGCCAGCCTTCATCCCAAGCCGGGCTCAGTTCCAGGACCGGGCTGTAGCCCTTCAGGATGCCGTCCGGCTCGGTGGTCAAGTCAACGGGCTGATACGCTCCGTCGCGCAGGAGGCCGCCGGCCAGCGGCGCGCCGTGGTAACGGCCTCCGGTTGGGTCGAACCTCCAGTACTCGGTGATGCCCACGGTGGCGTAGATGGCCGGCTTGCGTCCCACGTCGGCCTGGGCCGTGCTTTCCGACGCCACTTCCAGCGCCCAGTCGGGAGGCTTGCCCACTTCCCAGGGCAGGTAAATCTTGCGGGGTCGGATAGCCCGGGCGTCCACCCCGAAAGCCAGGTAGATATCCGGGGAAATCCGAACGTTCAAGTTGCTGGGGTCATAGCAAATGTAGGTCTCGTTGTCCAGAAACACGTCGGGGCGCCGGTTGAAGTCGGTGAAGCGTGCCTTGAACAGCCCGAGGAGTTCCGCTATTTCAAGGTTCTGTTCCATAGCGTCAGGGGTCAGATGCTTGGTATCCGGGTCAAATTCCAGTCTGGCATAGTCGATCTCGCCCTGTCGGTGATAGGGCAGCATTTTGGCTTTATTTGCGGCGGTGGTCATTGCAAACCTCCCAGCGGCTTACTGGCGCCAATTTTAGCACCTCAAAACACCGGGGCGGGCGTCATGCCGGCCCCGGCGTTTTCTCGTCGCCATCCCCACGCCTGGGGAGTTACAGCGGCCCGCTACTGGATGGGGCCGGGCGGTTTGACCCGCTCCATCAGGTCGATGTCCCAGTCGCCCTCGGCGACGAGGATGGCCCTGGCGCAGCAGTCCTTGCTCGCTCGTGCAGTGGGCGCAGTTGGTGACACCTCCGCCTTGTCCGCCGTCTTTGGCGACTGCTAGACTCGCCCCCGAGGTGGCCTTATGCCCAGCGTCTGCAACGTGCCCAGCCGCACCATTTTCACCGGCGACAACCTGGACATTCTGCGGGGGATCAACTCCGAATGCGTTGATCTCATCTACCTGGACCCGCCGTTTAACTCCAATCGAACCTACGCCGCGCCGCTGGACAGCGAAGCCAGGGGCGCTGAATTCGATGACGTGTGGACGCTGGACGACATGAAGGAGGAGTGGATTGATGAGATCGAATACCGGCTGCCGGCGCTGTTCCACCTCATCAACGGGGCGCGACTGTCCCACGGGGAGAGCATGGCCGGCTATCTGACGTTCATGAGCATACGGCTGCTGGAACTGCACCGGGTGCTGAAGACAACGGGCAGCATCTATCTGCACTGCGACGATACGGCCGGCCACTATCTGCAATCGGTGATGGATGCGGTCTTCGGAGCCAACAATTACCGGGCGCAAATCAGCTGGCAACGCACTTCCGCGCATAATGATTCCAGGAATTTCGGCAGGGTCCGCGACATCATTCTGTTTTACAGTCGTCAGCCCAGAATAAACTCTAACGAAGTCAGGGTTCCGCTTGATGACGACTATGTAGGCCAGTTTTATCGCCACGAAGACGAGCGGGGAGCATACCGCTTGGGAGACCTCACTGCGGCAGAATTAAGGTTCGGTGAAACCGGCCAACCCTGGCGCGGCCATGACCCAAACCGGATCGGTCGGCACTGGGCAGTGCCAATGACGGGAAATTACGCTGTCTGGATTGACGCGAATGTAGTCCATGGTTACCGCAACATTACCAGTCCTTTGGAGCGTCTGGATGCGTTGGATGAAGCCGGCTTGATTTACTATCCAGGTGACAATGGTATGCCATCCCTGAAACGCTACCTTGCCAGCAACCCAGGCCAAGTGCCCACCAACCAGTGGACAGACATCAGGCCAATACCGCCACGAGCCATAGAGCGCACTGGCTGGCGGACGCAGAAGCCGCTGGCGCTGCTGGAACGGATCGTCAACGCATCATCCAATCCGGGCGACCTGGTGCTGGATCCGTTCTGCGGCTGTGCCACCGCGTGTATCGCCGCCGAAAAGCTGGGGCGACAATGGATTGGCATTGACATACTGCCGCAGGCCGCTGAAGTGCTGACGCAGCGGGCCAGGCGGGAATTGCAGATACCGATGAACGGCGACGACGAAAAGCCGTGGGAAGACTGGACGCCCATGGTGTTGCGGGAGCCTCCCCGGAGAAACGATCTGACGTTATTGATCCCGGCGGACCCTCAGTCAGACCGGGCGTTGCTGTATCGCAGTCAACGCGGCAGATGCGCCGGCTGCGAGTACGAACTGCCCCTGCACGTGCTGACCATCGACCACATCACGCCGCGTTCCCGGGGCGGCCAGGACTCTGTAGGCAACTTGCAACTGATGTGCCACACCTGCAACGCCATCAAGGGCAACCGGGACATGGGCTACCTGAAACAGCAGTTGCAGGTGCGAGGGATCCTGCGGGTGTAAAGCAACCTTG
Source organism: Dehalococcoidia bacterium (assembly GCA_034428455.1). Taxonomy (GTDB): domain Bacteria; phylum Chloroflexota; class Dehalococcoidia; order Lucifugimonadales; family UBA3495; genus Bin87. Next base: position 36,074 of record DAOUHZ010000123.1, on the reverse strand, counting down.
CTGAATGGAGAAAGTGAGCCATGAAAGAAACAATCGATGGAAACTTGGCTGAAGCGGCCGCTTTGCTGAAAGAGGCGGTGATTTGCTGGGAAGATGCTGAATCAGAAACCGGAGTAGGAACTTCAGCGCAAATGAGCGCCAATTTTGTTGAGGGTGCTAAAATACGCCAGCTGTTCGCCCATGCACATTTGCGGGATGCGCTACGCCGCCTCCATGTGGAAGATGCATTCCATGCTATGCACGACTTCGGAGACGAAGACGCACTCGACGCGGCACAAAACGAACTAGACGAAGCTATCGACGCGTTGTGGGAACTCGACCACACACCCTACGGCGATGACACTGACGCCAAGCATACTTGCCAAGCAGTGCTAGAAACCATCAACGAGGTGCAGGAGATGTTCAAGGACATCGTCCTCACCGACCGGGATACGTGAACAGCGCGAGCCGCTTGCTGGTATGACCTGTATGTGGGATCGCTTACAGGCGTCCCTATTTGTCCGACGGTGGATCCCACCACCTCGGCTTGCGACGGCCAAATCCACGCAGGAGAGACCAAGTTATCCTTACTAGGCCGGCAAGCAGCATAGATAGGAAGGCACTGATACCTGCCACAATAGCCCAATTGGGTTCTTCCACAATAAGGCTTTGAACCGAAGTGAGCCACCCGTTGAACCAGGCGACCACCCGCCAAAATCCCTCGAAGTTGTTTCTGGCGAGGGCATACAGGAGGAAAGCCGTGCTGCCAACCATACAACTACGTCGGAGGAGCGTATGCAGGTTTACGTGACGTCGCCAAGCGGGTCCCACCAGTTTCCTATGATCAACCCCAAACATTCCGTCTTGGAAAAACCCATACATAGCCTCGGCTTCTGCTATCGGATCCAGTTCTTTGTCTGCGTCGTAGTAGTATTCCTGCCCTACGTAGACTGGTGGAGCGTTGTCCCGCTCGAACCGGTAAACTCGTACAGGCGGGGAATATGGCAAGGACATTTTGAGCTTATCACTCGTGATGAGGCCATGCCTCACCAACGGGTGCTTGTCGTACAGCATTCGTCCGCCGGTCAAGAATACCCGCAGTGGAATGTCGTCTGAATGGAACAGACTTCGCAACTTCGCTGTAAAACGCCTCAAAAATTTCATGGTGCCTCCCTGCAACAGCCGTCCAGTTATCGCAGCGTGCTGTCCAGCTCCACCCGCAGTCGCTCTATCTCGGCGCGGAGCTCTTCGTTTTCGGAAAGGGCGTTGTCCCGCTGTGCCTCAGCGTCGGCTGCGCGGGTTAGCGTTTCGTCGTAGTCCGGCAAAAACTCTCCGGTTGCCGGGATGCGGAACCGCAACTTGCCGGCATCCCAGCACAGGTCCAGTCCCAGCGCCGGACTATGCCCCCACACCAGGCCGTCCGGGTCCTCGTGGATTTCAAACGACTCGTACCCACCGCTGCGCAGATAGCCGCCATACAGCTTCAGGCCGTAGTATCTGCTGTCCGGCGTGGCGTCGTATAGCCAGTATTCTCCGATGCCGATGCTGGCGTACAGCGCCGGCTTGCCCCGCACGTCGTGGGCAGCGGTGTTTTGGGAAGCAATCTCCAATGCAAAGTCCGGCGGCTTGCCCATCTCCCACACCCGGTAGGTGTTCCGGTAGAACACGTGGTTCACGTCCACGTCAAAAACGGCGTAACAGTCCGGAGAGACGAAGCGCCGGGGGTTGCCCTGCTCATAGTAGACGAAAGTGTTGCCGGCCACGTGGGCGTCGGGCCGGACGCTGGTGATGTAATGATGCAGGGGCGTTACTACGGCGCGGAAAATGACGCCCTGGGTCTCGGCGTCAGGCATGGGCATACCGTCCTCTGAGGGATAGAAAACTCCGTTTTCGTCGTAGAGGTGGGCCAGCCTGGGGTCAATGGACGGCGGCGATTTGGTGGTCATCACTAGCCTCCGGGCGCGTGCCGTGTATCTGAAGACAGTATAGCAAAAGCCGGATTCCGCCCCCGTTTGCTATGCTGCCGGCGGACCCCTACCCTGACCAAAGGACGGCCTGATTCCATGTCCACGAATAACGCTTTGCCCGCCACCATCGCGGCGGCGCTGACGGTTTGCGTCTCTATCCGGCGGTGATTGGGTTGCGTGTTCGCAGTTCCGGGAATAGCGAGAAATCCCGGTCCCGGGTAAGCAGTTCCTCCACGCCGTGGGCGACGCATATTGCCGCGATGCGAGCGTCATGAATGACTCCGCCCACTACACGAGGCCTCCGCGCAAAGCGCTCCAGCAGCTCCGTAAAGTTAGGTGTTTCCCAATGAGACGATTGGACGGAGAGCCAGTCCAGGCCACCTATTGAAGCCATGCCTGCTCTGGGGTTGAGGCCCCGTCCCGCCAGATGCGAGGGTTGGTCACGACGCTCAGGAACTCATAGCAGCAGGGCCAGGGTATCGCCCAAATCGCCTCGCCTTCGGCCAGCGCGCATAACGGCGGCCGCTTTCAGGTGCGCCCTGCTCTCCCTGCGGTGAGCATACACCAGAATGTTCGTATCTGCGGCGATCAACGGGCCTCGGCCTCACCGTAGATGATCGACCGCAAATCCGGCCATGAGTATTGCTCCAGAGGGTCCCGCGCCTCAGCGTCGCCAACGCTCATGTCGGACAGCTTGTATGCGGGCCGAGGAGGTTCCGACAACACCGCGCGCAGCTCTTCTTCGACGACCGCCCGCAGTGGACGTCCGGTTTCCTTGGCGTGACGCTTCGCCCTCGCCAGCAACTCGTCCTGGATGTCAATCGTGGTTTTCATAATTGCAATATTACCCATATCAATTAAATATGGGCAATCCACATCTCGCTGCCGCAACGAAGCCCGTTACCCTGACGAGATTGCCACCCCCGCATCAAGTGCGGGGTCGCAATGACAGATTGCGCCAAGTGGGTGCGCATGAGCCTCCATGCCTCGCCAGGCCGGCAACCGGCCCGTTTGCTATACTGCCGGCAGACCCCTACCCTGACCAAAGGACGGCCTGATTCCATGTCCACGAATAACGCCATGCCCGCCACCATCGGCGAACTCCGCGATAGCGGTTACCAATCGGTTTCGGTGCGCGAGGAGATGCGCCGGAACCTGATCGCCAAGATACGCGCCGAAGAGTCGGTGTTTCCCGGCATCATCGGCTTCGACCAGACGGTCATTCCGCAGCTGGAAAACGCCATCCTGGCCGGCCAGGACATCATCCTGCTGGGTGAGCGCGGGCAGGCCAAGACCCGCCTGATCCGCGAGATGGTCAACCTGCTGGATGAGCAGCTCCCGGTCGTCGCCGGCGGCGAGCTGAACGACGACCCCTACAACCCCCTGAGTCCGGACGCCAGGCAGATGGTGGAAGACATGGGCGACAACACGCCCGTGGCCTGGATCGGGCGGGACCTGCGCTACTCGGAGAAGCTGGCCACGCCGGACATCTCCATCGCCGACCTTATCGGCGAGATCGACCCCATCAAGGTGGCCGAGGGCCGGCACTTGTCCGACGAATCCGCCATCCACTACGGCCTGGTGCCCCGGACCAACCGGGGCATCTTCTGCATCAACGAGCTGCCCGACCTGGCCGAGCGGATCCAGGTGGGGTTGTTCAACCTGATGGAAGAGCGGGACGTGCAGATCAAGGGCTACCGCATCCGGATGCCCCTGGACGTGTTCGTGGTTGCCACGGCCAACCCGGAGGACTACACCAACCGCGGCCGCATCGTGACCCCGCTGAAGGACCGGTACGGCGCGCAGATCCACACCCACTATCCTCAGTCGCTCGACGAAGAGATCGCCATCATGGACCAGGAGCGCAACCGCTTCCCCGACGAAGATCGCGTGGTCGTGCCGGAGTTCATGACAGACATCATCGCGGAGATCACGGCGCGGGCGAGGTCCAGCAACGAGATCAACCAGCGTTCCGGCGTGAGCGTGCGCGTCTCCATCGCCAACTACGAGACCCTCATCAGCAACGCGCTGCGCCGCAGCATCCGGCTGGGTGAGGATATCGCCTGCCCACGCATCAGCGACCTGCCCTATCTTGTCGCCTCCCTGGGCGGAAAGATCGAGCTGGAGACCTTCGGCGAGGGCCGGGAGGACCGGCTGGTCGAAGACCTGACGAAGCGGGCGACTCTGGGCATCTTTGGTCGCTACTGCAACCTGGAGGAGCTGGAGGACATCGTGATGGCGTTCGACCTGGGCAACGCTGTGGAGACCGGGAGCGACGTTCCGGCCGCCGCCTACGCCTCGGCCCTGGACAACGTGGACGGGCTGAGGGCCGCCGTCACTGCGCTGGCAGGCGACGACAGGCGGCCCGAGGTAGTGGCGTCGGCGGTGGAGTTCGTTCTGGAAGGGCTGCACCTGAACCGCCGGCTCAACTGCGCCCGCACGCCGGCCGGCGGGTACCGCTACGCGCGGTAATTACGGAGGTTTCCAATGACGACGCAAAGCCCCGCCATCGCGCCGCCGGTTACGCTGGAGGAGTACGCCGCGTTGCCGGAATATCCGCGCTACGAGTTGGTGCGAGGAGCACTGGTCGAGAAAGACGTGGCATCAAGAGAGCATGAAATTACGGTCGTGAAAGTATCGCGTTATGTCGATATTCACGTCGAATCCCACGACCTTGGGGAAGTGTACGGCAGCAGCCGAGGGTTCGTTACCGGGCCGGATTCACCCGCCACTTCGCGTTTGCCCGACGTGTCGTTCGTATCCAACGAGCGACTGCGGCCCGATCTCTTTGGGGTATTGGTTGACGGCGCGCCGGACCTGGCGGTTGAGGTGCTATCTCCCAGCAACACAGAACGGGAGATGATGCAGAAGATTGCCGAGTACCTGAACGCCGGCGGCAAGGCCGCCTGGGTGCTTGACCCCATCGGGCGCACGCTCACTGTACACAGACCCGGCGTATCGCCGCTGGTTCTAGCCGATGGAGACTCTGTGGATGGGGAAGACTATCTACCGGGTTTCGTCTGCCCGGTTGCCGATATGCTGCCCCGGCTGCGTCCCTGACATCCGCTATCGGCGTCGCGAGGTTTTATCCAATGGTGACACTGGAAGAATAGGCTGCGCTGCCGGAGTATCCACGCTACGAGCTGGTTGCTGGCGTACTGTTGGAACTTCCAACGCCGGAGTACGCAGACCATGAGGAGGCAGCAGCTTTAGCCTGCTATCAATTGGAGCAGCACGTCTTTCCCAAGCGCTTGGGAGTCGTGTTGGGCAGCAATTACGGCTATGTAACCGTCAAAGAGCCTCCCTCAACCTGTCGCAACGCCTATGTTTCTTTCATCTCCGAGCATCACCTCAAAATCAAACCTGACTTGTTCGGGATGCTCTATGACGGCGCTCCTGACTTGGCAGTTGAGATTCTCTCGCGCCACCCGGTTGACTTTGAGATACCTCGGAAAGTCACCGAATACCTGAACGCCGGAGGCAAGGCCGTCTGGGTCATCGACATCGACGCCCGCACGCTGACGGTCCACACAGCCGACGCTCCACCGGTAACACTCACCGACGCCGACACCGTAAATGGCGGAGACTATTTGCCCGGCTTCATCTGCGCCGTGTCGGATCTCCTGCCGGCTCCATAGCTTCGGAGGCTCCGCATGACCACGCACAACATTGCCGCCGCGCCGCCGGTCACCCTCGCGGAATACGCCGCGCTGCCCAAGCATCCTCGCTACGAGTTGGTCAAAGGAGTGTTGATCGAACTAATGGTGGCATCCCGAGAACACGAAAGGACCGTGGTTCGAACCGGCCGGTATCTGGACATTCACGTCGATGACCATGGCCTGGGAGAAGTGTACGGCAGCAACCGCGACTACATTACCGTCCCTGATTCGCCGGCCACCTCCCGGATGCCCGACCTGTCTTTCATTTCAACCGAGCGGCTGCGGCCCGACGTTTTTGGCAAGCTGTACGACGGCGCCCCCGACCTGGCCGTGGAGATACTCTCCGACAGCAACACCCCCACCGAAATCTCCCAGAAGATCACCGAGTACCTGAACGCCGGCGGCAAGGCCGTCTGGGTGATCGACATCGACGCCCGCACCTTGACCGTGCATACCGTCAACGCTCCGCCGGTGACCCTCACCGACGCCGATACGGTGGACGGCGGCGACTATCTGCCCGGCTTTGCCTGCGCCGTGGCGGACTTGCTGCCGGCCCGGACTGGCTAAACCAGGGACGCGCGTCGGCCCAGCGTGACACCGTGGGGCAGCGCGATGGTGGCCTTGAGGTTCCGGAAGAGCAGGAATCGGCTCACGGACAGGCTGACCTGCTGGGCATACTCCGCGATGCCGGGCGCGAGGTAGAGGGTGATGTCGTCCTGGCTGGCGGGGTCGTAGGATTCCAGGCTGCGACGACGGCGCACGTTGGTATCGACCGATACCTCAACGGACTCGCCGCTTCAACCCTTCCAGCAGATCAGGTCGACGACGGCCTGGCCGCCCTTGTTACGGATGAACTGGGCAGCTTCCGGTGTTATTTCAAGTTGTGCGGCCATGTTGCTCACTAATCCAGGGGCTGTCCGTCCCAGGGTGCGTTGGGGTCCAAATACCGGCGGGGAATGTCGCCACGCAGGGCGCGTCGAAACTCCTCGGCGCTGTTCATTTTCAGATCATCTATAGCTATCTTGCCCATCAGCAACGCGTTGATCTCTTTGTCACCGTGGGATACCCGCGTAGATACCCGCAACCATTCATGGTAGAAACAGGCATGGTCGCGATTATCCTGCACAAATCGCATTCGGCGGAGCAAACGCAGTAATTGTCTTGTCCTGACGTTGGCAATCCTGGGCATGGCTATGCTGTCGCCGAAACTGCGGCGGGAGCGACCTGACGCACCCAGGGGTTCACGCCTTCGGCGGTCAGCTCCGCAATCAGATCAGTCAATGCGTTCCGTGCCGCTTGGCCGGTCTTTGCCCTCTCCAGCTCTCGCTCCAGGAAACAGGCCAGCGCCTCGGCTATCTCGCACAGCGCTTCGTCCTCGGTGTCCCCCTGCCCATGGGCGTGTCGGAGGGCGGGGCAGAGCGCAGCATAGCAGATCGACCCGTCAGAGAGAGTGTCGCACCAGACAACAACATCGTATTCCATGCTCTCTATCCTCCAATCTAATCCAGGGGCTGGCCGTCCCACGGCGAGTCGGGATCAAGGTAACGGCGGGGGATATTACCCCGTAACGCGGCGCGAAACTCCTCGGCGCTGTTCATCTTTAGCTGTTTTATGGCGATGTCGCCCATTAGCGCGGCGCCTACTTCCTTATCGCCGTGCGAGACCATAACCGACAATCTCAACCATTCGTGATAGAAATAGACGTGATCCCGATTATATTGCGTGAATCGCATACGACGGAGTAGGCGAAGCAGTTCCCGGGTTTTAACGTTGGCTATTCTGGGCACCGCTACACAACCCTAACGATGCGACGCGGCGTAACCTGACGGAACCAATTGGGAATGCTGTCAGCGTCCAGTTCTGCCACCAGTTCCGACATTTCATCCTGGGCTGCCTGGCCGGTCTTAAGCCTTTCAGGTATATGCTCCAGGAAGCAGGCGATGCTGTCCGCAACTTCAACCAGCGCTTCCGCTTCGGTATCCCCTTGACCGTTAGCGTGGTTCAGGGCGGGGAAAACTGCGGCGTAGCACTTGGAACCGTCAGACAGGTCATCAAGCCAGACTACAACTTCGCAATCCATAGTCGCGCCTCCTTTGCGGTCAAACGATTATACCGTGAGCTACGATGTTGCCGACAACAGCAAGGTGTTACGCGCTTCTATCGTCGCGGGGTGGATCGCCGAGCCCTTGTCCAGCATTCGGATGACATTCCTGGTGAGGAACATGATCATGGCGGCGGGCAGGTCATTTTCGGCCAGTTCCTTCAGCTCGCCCTGCCAGGGGTAGCGCTTGATCTTCACCGGGTCCAGCTTGTCGGCGAGGAACACGATGTGGGTAATGGCGTCGCCGCCGGCCGGGTCGCCGGTGGTGTGCCAGTACACTGCGTTGTACAACTGCGGATGGCCCAGCCCGTCTTCCCGCTTGAGCAGTTCGGCGCCCACCATGCCGTGGAGGATGGCCGGGTTGCGCCGCTCGAACTCGGTGACCGGAGGCAGGTCGTACTCCTCCATGCGCAGCAGGTTCTCCAGGCCGGAGAAGTGCTTGGTGGCGTCGTGGGCCAGGCCGGTCAGGCCGACGGCCTCCACGTCCTGCCCGTGGCGATCAGCCAGGTCGCGGGCGATCTGTTCCACCCGCTGGCAGTGTTCCTGGAGCCCGGGAGGGAGGCGACGGATCCGACGGCGGATACGGTCATGCACGCGGCCGGAGATTTCGATGGTGGTCATTAAAAACCTCTGTTGGGTAGGGACAGAGTTTGTGCGCCAGGGGTCAGCGGCGCGCCAGCCCCTCGGCATCCCGGATGTATTCTATGGTTTCGCGGATCAGCAACTCCGTATCCGCAATGGGCTCACACCATCCGGTGTAGAAACAGTCGCCGTGCAGCGCCGCCTGACGCTCAAAGTAGCGAGCGCGCAAGCTGTGAAAGGCCGGGTCGGCGGCGGCCAGGGTGCGCAAGCCCCGGGTGGTATCCGGTGACCGGGGCGGCAGGACGCCGGTGAGAGCCAGGATGAGGGCGTCGGTGGCCCGCTTGGCGGCGCACCATGCTTTCTCCGCGGCGTCCCGAACGTCATTCTGCTCCAAGCGCTCCAGCGCGGCGGCGTACGTCTCGCGGGCGTCGCCGAATATGATGGCAGGTTCGATGGCGGGCGTAGTCATGGGCCAGTCACCTTCGTTTGATGCGAAGCGCGGTGATGCGGAGCACGGTCGTCACTGCACCGGAATATCGCCACCCCAGCCCCGTCGGAGGGCTGAAACGGGCGCCAATTCTTCGTTGACGGGATCAACCGCCAGCGTCAGAATCTGCAAGGTGGTTGCGCCGATGCACTGACCACTCTCATCCGGCCAGAAAGCCACCGGACAGATGCTGCTGAAAGTCTCGCCGGACCGGACCGTTATGGAAATCTGAGCGAGCCCGCGCGGACATCGCAGGACGGTCCCATCGGCCAGGACGTAATCCATCGGTCGTTCCGTCGCGGGGATGTGGAGCCACTCCAGCAGGTCCGCAGGGAAAGCGGACTCGGTGGCGCCGGTATCCACCAGGGCAGTCACCGGGTGCGTATCGCCCCCGGTGATGTTCCCGATGTGGATTTCGGCCATGAAATCGCCCATGGACGTCAGCCCATCTCGCCCAAGCCGCGGCCGCCCAGCAGGTGCATGTGGGGCCAGGCGATGGTCTGGCCGGCGTCCTCGCCGTTGTTGACCACCAGGCGATAGCCGCTGATGGTGACACCCTCGCGGCGGGCCATCTCCGCGGCCACCACGAACAGGTGCCCCATGGTGGCCTCCATGGCGGGGCTGATGTAATCGAGCCCGTTGATGGGCATATTGGGGATGATCAGCAGGTGCACCGGCGCCTTGGGGTTGATGTCACGCACCACGAAGCAGCGTTCGTCCCGATAGATCACGTCGGGATGCAGCGGGTCGCGGGCCATGGCGGCAAAGGGCGAACTGCGAGCGGGGGTCATGGTCATGGGTGGTTACTCCTTGAAGTGCAATCCGTTTGTCATTGCGAGGGCGGCGCGGCAACCGCGTCGGGGTTCCGGCGCTACTGGCCGACCCTGACGTCGGCCTCGCCGGTTCCGGTCAATTCATAAGCGCGATTGATGAACGTGCGGACGGCCAGCGTAATTTCGCGCTGGAAGCGATTTCGTTCCAGGTCGTCCATGCGAAACCGGGCTCCACTGTAACGGTAAACGACGGCGTAGAGGGAAAGCCAGTTTGCGACTTCGCCCGGCGGGTCTTCTTTCTCATAGCTGGTGTAGTCCATGAGGAGACGCAGTTGGGCAGCGGCCAGCGTATTGCTCTCGCTAGGGTCGTTCAGCAAGATTTCGGCAGGTTCAGCCAAGTTGTGGACTCGTCGGTAATCCAGGTCAGCGGCGGACAGCCAAGCTATGATTGCGTTCTCAATGGCCTGTTGAGCGTGGAATCCGTACATTTCCTGCTCACCGTCACGATGTTCAATTTCCCGAGTGAAAGTGCCCAGATGACGGTAAGCGGCCTGCAAGCGTTCTTTGACATCCGGCCAATTGTCGGAGTAGTCGTCAGCAGGGTTGGGGTCGATATTTTTGCCTCCCATTATGATGCCGTCCCGCATCGCCTGGCCGGCAACGTGGTTTTTGGCGTGTCGGCAATAATCAAACTTGTCCTTTCGGATGGGGACGACGTCCGCGGCCAGCCGGGGCGGGTTGAGTTCAAAGTGAGCCTTGACGGCTTTTCGGGCGCGGGCGGTGGGGACGACAACATCGTTCCCACATACGATGAGCAGGTCCAGGTCCGAGTTGGGGCGGTGGTCTCCCCGGGCGCGGGAGCCGAAAAGGATGACGGTGTCCGGCGACACGGCCCACTGGGCCGCCCTAGCTGCTGCCAGGGCAACCGGGTCGGGTCCGCTGGGTATGGGCGAGGGGGTTGTCATTTCAGGGGATAATCAGCGCAGGCTGACCTTGCCTATCGTCGAGTATTCGAACCGTTGGGCCCAAGTCCATGGTCAGCAGATCAGGGTCGCGGGTGAACAGGATGTCCGCTTCGCCTGCGATTGCAAGGTCAATGAACATTTGGTCACTGGCGTCCCGGCACTGCGGTGCGTCCGGCACTGCAACAAGTGGCATGGTCACACACCAAGGTTCGTAGCGGCTCATGGTTTTGGTTAGAAAGCGTCGCGCTTGTAGCTCTTTTGCAGTGGGACTATGCCCAATGATCTGTGCCTTCAACTCCTCAACGGTTTCGCTATTGATCAGAGGGATTATCCGGTTTGTTTGCCAAAGGAGTACCAGCCAATGGTTGTCGACACCGGCGCTGATCAACACTGGCAGGGCGGCGCTGGTGTCTATGACCACTTTCGGCGGTTCAGGGTATCGGGGCGCCATGGTCAGGAGGCCCCGAACGTAGCCTGATATTGTTCTTCCTCCAGCGCCGTTGCTTTGATGAAATCCGCCCTAGCCTGTTGATTGTCTCCCATTTCACGGTAGGCCAGCCCGCGGTTCCTGTACGGCAATGGGTTGTTCGGGTCCAGTTCTATCGCCGCGTTGAAGTAGTCGCACGCTTTGTCCGGCACTTCCAGATCCAGGAACAGCACGCCGGCGTTGTTGTAGTGCATCGGATCGTACTTGTCCAACACCAGCGCCTGCGTAAAGTCTTCGTACGCGGCTTCAAAATCACCACGTTCCAAGTATGCGAGGCCCCGGTTGCCGTAGGCAACGTCGAGATTATCGTCCAGTTCGATAGCTTTGTTTAAATGTTCAATGGCGTTGAATAGGTCTCCTATTTCCAGGAACATCAAACCGAGGTTATTGTGGGCCAGAGCGCAATTTTCGTCCTGGGCAACGGCGTTCAGAAAGTTGCGGAACGCTTTAGCCAAGTCGTGATCCAGATACTTCATACCCAGATTGTTCCTGCGGACGGCGATGGCATCAGCTTGAGTCTCGTAGATCGGCTCGAATGGCTCGACGTAGAGCGCGCGTTCGGCCCTGGCCGTCCTCAGTAGTATGCTCTCTCGCTGCGCACCGTCGAGCCTCTTGCGCAATACCTGAGCGGTATCGGCATCCGGGCTTGCGTGTGATGCGAAGATCCGCGCATCGGGCTGGGACGCGTGAGCCTCACTGGGCGGTTTGGCGATCCGGCGGTAGTTGTAGTCGTCTCTGACGGTTGTCATCAGCGACCTCTCTGGAATTTTGTCATGCCCTACAAAATCTTATCATCTGCAAAAACGTAGGCCGCAGGCCCTCCGAGCACCACCGGCTGGCCGCATTTGTATAACGGCCTGTGCCCGGCAAACAAACTCTCCGTCAGAGGTTGCGCTACCCCGCCTCAATCTCCTGGAGCGCCACCTCCTTGTGGTCGTGGACGCTGCCGTAGGAGAGTTCCTGGACCTTGGCGCGGCGGGTGTAGAGCTGGAGGTTGTGTTCCATGGTGAAGCCGATGGCGCCGTGGCATTGGTGGCCCAGCGAGCAGACCCGCTGGTAGGCTCCGCTGCACCACGCCTTGGCAATGGCGACCTCGCGGCGGGCGGATTGCCCTTCGGCCAGAGCCCACGCCGCCTGGTAGGCCACATGGCGCGCGCCCTCGACGTCCGTGGCCATGTTGGAACAGTGGTGCTGCACGGCCTGGAAACTGCCCACGGGCCGGCCGAACTGGGTGCGCTGCTTGACGTACTCGACGGTCATGTCGACCACCGCATCGGCGCCGCCCACCATCTGCACGCAGTGGGCCGCGGTGGCCCGGGCCAGGGCCCGGTCAATGACCGGCCAGGCTTGGCCAATCTCTCCGAGCACGGCGCCGGCTCCGACGGTCACGTTATTCAAGCGCACCTCGCAGAGGCGCTCGTTGCCGATGGTGCTGACCTGCTCGATCTCCCCTCCTGAGGCATTGGAAGGGACGAGGAAGAGCGTGATGCCCTGCTCGGGGTCGTCGCCGGCCGGCATGGTGCGGGCCGCAACGATCAAGGTGTCGGCGGCGTGGGCGTCGGGTACAAAGAGCTTGGTGCCGCTGATGCTGTAGCCATCACCCGACGCGCTGGCCTGGGTCTCCACGCCCCAAGCCTCGGTGGTGGCCGATGGCTCGGTGAGGGCCAGGGTGAGGCGGACGGTGCCGGCGCAAACGCCGGTGAGAATGTCGCGCTTCTGGTCGTCGTTGCCGGCGTCCAGCACGGTTAGGCCGCCCAGCACGACGGTGGCGAAGAATGGCGCCGGCAGCAGGGCGCGGCCCATCTCCTCAACGAGTACGGCTAGATCCAGGAAGGAGCCGCCGGTTCCGCCGTATTGCTCGGGGAAGGGGATGCCGGTCCAACCCAGGTTGGCCACCTGCCGCCAGAGGTCCTCGCTGAATCCCTGGGGATCGTCCTCCAGTTCGCGCACCAGTGTGAGCGGACATTCCTGCGCCAGGAATTCGCGCGCCGAGTTCTTCAGCATCTGCTGAATCTCACTGAGTCCCATGTCCATAAAAAGGCCCTCCAGGGCGGTGTCGGGGAAATCGCAGGGAGTATAGCCTACCGGCCCGGCAGCGGCAAACCGGGCCTGGACAAGTTTTGACGAACCCGCTCACGCCGGCTACAATAGTTCCATCAGAACCCCCCACGCCTCTCATCGGAACGGCGCACCAGGGGGGGGCATTTTTTAATCGCTCCGACCAACTGTCAAACCCCGATGTCGAACTACGACCATCTGAACCGTCTTGCCAGCATGGGCATGGCGATTTCGGACCGTGAGCAGGCGATCCATAGCCTGCGCCATATCGGTTACCATCGGCTGAGCAGCTACTGGCAGCCTTTCCAAGTCCGGTCCAACAATGAAAGTGGTCCGGTTTTTCAAGCGGACGTCGAGTTCGGAGACGTCATACAACACTACGTTTTTGACGGGTACTTGCGATCGACCCTTGTTGAGGCCCTCGGACAAATCGAAATTTCAGTCCGTGCATTGTGGGCCAACCGGCTCGCCGATGAAGGAGGCGATAGGGCTCACTTGAACCCGGACCTGTTTACCCGGGAGAAACACCAGGAATACCTGCTTGAACTTGAGCGGAGTTACAACAGGGCTGTCGAGCGAGGGAGCGCGGACTGGAACGTTGCCACCATTTGGGAAGCAACTGAATCGATGTCATTCGGTCAGTTATCCAAGTGGTACGATTCTATATCAGCCCGTCGCATACGCAACGAGATTGCAATGCATTACGGGTTCAACCAAAAGGTGTTGTCGTCAGCTATTCGCAACCTGGCTCATCTCCGCAACATCTGCGCCCATCACGGTCGGCTGTGGAACCGTAACTTGTACACCGGCATTCGGATCCCAAAGGCGCTGGCGGAGTATTGCAACCCGACAGCAACAGATGCGCTTTACAACCGCCTTGTGATAATCGCTTATCTCACCGGCATCATCGACCCACAGATCTTCTGGAAGTCGGAACTGGTAGACTTGATGATCTCGTACCCAAGTATTTCCAAAGAACGCATGGGTTTCCCCTCCAATTGGCAGGATATGGACTTCTGGTCAGGATGATCCGGCAACTCCCGCTGACGCGGTGTCCCTCCCCTTCGTTGCCGCCCCCCTCAGCCCCCGTGTAGAATGCCGGCGTTGATCGATTATTGCCCGCCGACGCATCCCACGGAGGCTTCCCATGTACAACCGACCCACCCTGAGCCTGGGCCAGGTTCGCGCCGCCATGAACGCCATGCTGGACCAGGCCGAACAGGAACCCGACCGCCCGCTGGCCATCGCCATCGTTGACGCCGACGCCAAGCTGCTCAGCTACGCCCGCATGGACAACTGCCGCGCCCTGCCCCAACGCATGGCCGTCAGCAAGGCGTACACTTCCGCCATGTCCGGCTCGGACTCCAACGCCTACGCCGAGCGACTGAAGAACGAGGGACGGAACATCGCCGACTTCGGCGACCCGCAGCTGGTGGCCGTGCAGGGCGCGGTGGTGGTCCGCGACCCGGAGACCGACCTGGTGCTGGGGGCCATCGGCGTCAGCGGCCTGTCGGCCCAGGAGGACGAGGACCTGGCAAGGCTGGGAGCGCAGGCGCTGGGGCTGTAACCGCGTTCCATCTGTCAACCGCCCATCCGGGAGGCCGGGCCATGACCTCCATTGATCCCGCTGTTAGCGCTGCTGACGAGACGGCCGGGCCGTCTAATGCCGGCAATATGCTCATCCGCCGGCTGAAAATCAGCGGGATGCTGTCCTTCGGGCCGCGGGGTATTGACCTGCCCATGGAGCCGCTGAACGTGCTCATCGGGCCGAACGGGTCGGGCAAGTCCAATTTCATCGAGGCGCTGGCCTTGCTGCAGGCGGCGCCCCGGGACCTTTCCGCACCGGTGCGGCGTATGGGCGGCATTTCGGAATGGCTCTGGAAGGGGGACGACGCGCCGAGGGCAGGCGTGGTCGATGCTGTGATCAGCTATCCGTGCGGTACGATGCCGCTGCGCCACGTATTGGAAATCGGCCAGCAGGGTGAACGTTTCGAGGTCAGGGACGAACGCATCGAGAATGAAAGCCCAAACGCTGGCCAGACCGAGCCGTACTTCTACTACCGTTTCCAGAGAGGCGATCCGGTAATCAACGACTTTATTGATGAGCTTGGGGGACCACGCAAAGAGCGGAAGCTGCGCCGGAGCACTGTGCACCCGGAAGGATCCATACTATCGCAAAGAGACGACCCCGACCTTTACCCCGAACTGGCGTGGCTGCAGGAACGTTATCGCCGAATCAGTCTATATCGGAATTGGGAGCTCGGACCGGCGGCAAGGTTACGCCAACCGCCAAGGGCTGATGAACCAAGTACCTTCCTGACGGAACGCGGGGAAAATCTGGCGTTGCTGCTCTCCAAGTTGCGCGGCGATAGCCGGCAGGCGTTCGTCAAGTCGTTGCAACAGATTTATGACGGCATCGAAGATTTCCAGGTTGAAGTTGGCGGCGGACGAGCCGACCTGTTCGTCGTGGAGCGGGGCGCCGGAGAGCGATACGTTCCGGCATCTCGACTGTCCGACGGAACGCTGCGCTACATGGCGCTGGCTGCCATCCTGCTGGACCCGACGCCACCGCCGCTGGTGGTGATCGAAGAGCCTGAGCTAGGGCTGCACCCGGGCGTGATACTGGGCATCGGAGAGATGCTTATCCAAGCATCGGAGCGAACACAGCTGGTGGTGACTACCCACTCCCGAGTACTTATTGATGCACTGCATGACTATCCGACCAGCGTCGTCGTATGCGAAAAGTACGACGGCGAATCTGATTTCGAGCGCCTCGATACCAAATGGCTGCAGAAATGGCTGGAAAAATACAGTCTTGGCAACCTGTGGAGTGCGGGTGACCTGGGGGGCAATCCGTGGTGAGGGTCCGCATATTCATTGAAGGCGGTGGCAGTACAACGGATGAAGTTTTCACGGCAGGCTGGACGAAGTTCTTTGCCGCCGCCGGCTTGACCGGGCGGATGCCTCGGGTAGTGCGTGGCGAGGGACGCGAGCAAACCTTCGACAAGTTTTGTACCGCACTGCAACGCCGGCGCCGGGGTGAACTGGCCCTGTTGCTGGTGGACAGCGAAGGGCCAGTTGAGGCCGGCCATTCCGCGTGGCATCACTTACGGCGTCAGGATAATTGGCACCAACCGCCGGGCGCTGACGACGACAGCGCCCATCTTATGGTACAAGTTATGGAAACGTGGTTTCTGGCAGACCGGAACGCGCTGCGGCGTTGCTTCGGCACAGGGCTGAACGCAAACCACTTCAGGCAATGGCCCAACTTGGAAGAAGTACACCGGGATACGGTTTATAACGCGCTGGAGCAGGCCACCTCGAACTGTCAGAAGCAATATCGCAAGGGTAGAGTTTCTTTCCAACTCTTGGGGGAGATTGACCCGCAGACTGTTGCCGCCGCCTGCCCCCACGCTGACCAACTGCTGCAATACCTCCGCACCCTGTAACGCCTGATCACGTACCCAGACCGCCGCATATCTCTGGAGGCCCCTCCCATGCCCAACCCCCGCGCCGAGTTCTCGCCCATCTTCGACCGGCCAAAGCTGACCCTGCCCGACGGGGCAAGGGTCGCGGTCTGGTTCATTATCAACGTGGAGGAGTGGGATATCGACCAGCCCATGGCGCGGACGGTGCTGCCCTCGCCCCAGGGGGCGGCCGTGTCGCCGGACATCCCCAACTACTCCTGGTACGACTACGGTATGCGGGTGGGGTTCTGGCGGATGCAGCGGGCGCTGGCGGCGCACAACCTGCCCTGCACCATCAGCCTGAACGCGGCGGTCTGCGAGGCCTACCCCGAGATGGTCCGGTCCTGCCTCGATCTTGACTGGGAGCTGCTGGGCCACGGCTACATCCAGCAGGTCCTGCACAAGGAACCCGACGAGCGCGCCACCATCCGCAAGACCATCGAGGTGATCCGGGAGTTCAGCGGGAAGGCGCCCCGAGGCTGGATGGGCCCCGGCCTGGCCGAGACGCACCACACACCCGACATCCTGGCCGAGGAGGGGTTCGAGTACGTGGCCGACTGGGTCAACGACGACCAGCCCTACGAGATGAAGGTCAACTCCGGGCGGCTGGTCGCGCTGCCCTACACCGTTGAGCTGAACGACATTCCCATCTACCTGGTGCAACACCACTCGGCGCCCGAGCTGTTCCGCCGGGCCAAGGACTCCTTGGAGATCATGCTGGCCGAGGGCGAGGACAACGCGCGGGTCATGGCCATATCGATGCACCCTTACATCACCGGCGCGGCCCACCGGATCGGGCATTTCCACCGGCTGGTGGAATACGTCACCCAGTTGGAGGGCGTCTCCTTCTGGACGGGCAGCGGCATCCTGGACTGGTACAACGAGCAGGTGGGGCACCAAGGCTGAAACCGGTCACTTCCGCCTGATATAGTGAAATACCGGCGCGCATCCGGGTTGGAGAGGTTCAGGAAATGACGACTTCCGAAAACGTTGAAATGACGATCTGCCTCCGGGCAGATCTCGCCCACACCATAAAGGCGTATGCGTCGAAGGAAGGGCAAACTGCCGAGGAGTTCATCGTGTCCGCGTTATGGGAACTGCGGAAAGAACGGGGGCTCGCGGACTTGCGGGAGATCCAGGAATATGGCAAAGCCCGGGCCGAAGCACTTGGTATCCACAATGAGAAAGACCTTTTCAGGTATCTCGAATCGTGAACGTCACGTTCGATACCAACATCCTGGTATCCGGCTTCACACGCACGGAGGGGCGCGCTTCCCAGGCAATGGTCAATATCACGCTGAGAAACGACGATCTGTTCATATCCCAGCAGATCATCGACGAGTTGCTTGGCGTACTGCAAAACAAGTTCAACTGGAGCGCTACCGCATCGGCTTCCGTCAAGGGATGGATTGCTCGCAACTGCCAGATGGTAACGCCAACCGAAACCCTTTCCATCCTTGCCGACGAGCCCGACAACCGAATCCTGGAGTGTGCCATCGCCGCCAACGCCGATTTGATTGTGACCGGCGACCGGCAGATGCTGACCTTGGGCAATTTCCGGCAGATCCGTATCGTGTCCTTGGCCGATTATCTGGAGATCGTCGATAACACGTTCACAACTCGTTGCTAAATCTTCCTGGTAACGTGGATATTACGCCAATAACCTTCGCGTCTCTGTGGAGGGGTTATTCCGTTCATTGCCCTATAGCCAGCCTACCCACGCATATCATCAACCCTCGCGGTTTTCCCGACGCGTTTTCCACACGTTATGCCGGTTTATGAACGGCTGAACCACGCTCAGCATTCACAATTATCCACCGTGTAAACGTGCTTATTACGACTATTGCTACCTCTATCGAACTGAGATTCCAATGATCGATACAGTTAGAATCAACGTCAAGGCCGGCAACGGCGGTGATGGCTGCATCAGCTTTTTGCGGCTCAAGTACCAGCCCCGCGGCGGACCCGATGGCGGTGACGGCGGCGACGGCGGCAGCGCGTACATCGTCGGCGACTCGTCGATCAACACGCTGCTGCACCTGAAGTACAACAGCACCTTCTACCTGCAGCGCGGCACCCACGGCAAGGGCAAGAACCAGCGCGGCGCCAACGGCAAGGACACCGAGATCCGCGTGCCCATGGGTACCGTGATCTGGCGCATGCACCGGGACGGCAGCAAGGATTTCCTGGCGGACATTACGACCGACGAGCCGGTGATGGTAGCCCAGGGAGGCAAGGGTGGGTGGGGCAACGCCCGGTTCGTGTCCTCAACCAACCAGGAACCGATGCTGTCGGAATCGGGCGACAAGGGCGAATACTCCGTGCTTTGGCTGGAGCTCAAGCTGCTGGCCGACGTGGGCCTCCTGGCCAAGCCTAACGCCGGCAAGTCCACGCTGATCTCGCGTTGCTCCGCCGCCAAACCCAAGGTTGCCGACTACCCCTTCACCACCGTGGAGCCGGTGTTGGGCGTGGTCACCCACGGCGGGCAGGACTTTGTGATGATGGAGATCCCCGGTCTGCTGGAGGGCGCGCACCGCGGCATCGGCCTGGGGCACCAGTTCCTGCGCCACGCGGAACGGGCCCGCGCCTACGTCCACCTGATCGACGGGTTGTCCGACGATCCGGCGGGTGATTTCCTGATGCTCAACCGCGAGCTGCGCGAGTTCAGCCCCATGCTGGGCGCCAAGCCCCAGGTGGTGGCCGTGAGCAAGCTGGACACCACGGAGACCTATGAGCTGCGTGACGTGATTGAGGAAGAACTGCGCCGCGCCATGGCAATAGATGACGGTTTTGCCGGCGCCGACGAGGAAACTCCCATCCACTTCATATCCTCGGTTTCGGGCGCGGGTGTGAACGGGTTGCTCGGGGATCTCGTCCGCATCCTGGCCGATGCTCCCCGTGACGGCATCGACGCGTCGGCATGGGAGAGCGAAGTCGAGACCATCAGGGCGCCACGGGAACGGCCTCCTCTGGGTTTCTACCTGGATGGCGACGTCTATGTGGTGGAGTCGGAGCGGCTGGAGCGGCTCACCGGCCGCGCCGACATGCGCGACTACCGGGTCATGCTCCAGCTCTGGCGGGAGATGAGCCGCATTGGCATCGCGCAGCGGCTGCAGGAGGCGGGCATCCAGGCCGGCGACACCATTCGCATCGGCGACGCCGAGCTGGAGTGGTTCTGATGCCCCCAGGTGAACCCGACCGACGGCGCATCGGCATCCTGGGCGGCACCTTCGACCCGCCGCACCTGGGCCACCTCCTCATCGCGGAGACGGCGCGGGTGGCGCTGGGTCTGGAAACGGTGATGTTCCTGCCCGCCGGCGAGCCGTGGCTCAAATCGGGACAGCGCATCACGCCGGCGCAGCATCGCTTGAAGATGGTGCAACTGGCGGTGGCGGACAACCCCGGCTTCTGCGTCTCCGATTGCGAGGTCAGACGCACCGGGGCAACCTACACTGTGGACACGCTGCGGCAGCTTCGATGCGGGTATCCTCCCGATACGGAGTTGTACTTCATCGTCGGCTCGGACGTCCTGGACCAGTTCCACCGCTGGAAAGAGCCGGAAGCCATCCTGGAACTGTGCCGCCTGGCGGTCATCGAGCGGCCCGGCGGTCCTGTGGAGGGAATAACGGCGCTACGGGATAATTTTTCGGACGCGCTGAACGCCGGAGCGGTGGTGTCGGTGGCCGGGCCACGGGTGGACTTCAGCGCGTCGGAACTGCGCCGGGTGCTGGCGGCCGGCCAGTCAACCCGCTACCAGATACCGGACGCGGTGGCGCAATACATTGCCGAGCATGGCTTGTATCGTGAATCGTCAGAAGCAGGATTTTCTGGATTGGCGGATTGACAGGATTGTGTGGTACTTGCCGCTGAACGGTTCCAATCCTGGCAATCATTAAAATCCGGTAAATCCTGCTTCTGACGTTTTCCCGCCAACAGGAACGACCGATGGAGTAAGCATGACCACTTCTTACGGGAACATCGCGGCAAGGCTGCTGGAACTGGCTGTGGAACGGGGCGCGCTCCAATACGGTGATTTCACCCTGTCGTCGGGCAAAAAAAGCTCATACTACTTCGACGGCCGCTTGCTCAGCCTGGATCCGGAGGGCGCGCACCTAATCGGCAACGCGCTGCTGCCGCTGCTGGCCGAGGCCGGCGTGGACGCAGTGGGAGGCCCGACCCTGGGTGCTGATCCCATCGTGACCGCCGCGGCCATGGCATCCTGGCAGCAGGGGTCGCCGCTGCCGGCGTTCATAGTACGCAAGGAAGCCAAGGGTTACGGAATGGGGCAGATGATCGAGGGCCCGCTGCCGGAAGGGTCAACCGTGGCCATCGTGGACGACGCCTGCACCACCGGCGGGTCGCTGTTCCACGCCATCGGCGCGGCGGAGGAAGCCGGCTGCACCGTGGGCTTGGTCCTGGCGCTGCTGGACCGCAACGAGGGCGGCAGCGACGCCATCCGCCAGCGGGGCTATCAGTTCGAGGCGCTGCTCACCGCCGGCGATGATGGGCGGATACGGCCGGCGCAAGCCTGACTGAGACTATAGGGCGATCATTCGCCGCGCAGTTGGCGTAGCTGGCTCTCCAGTTCTCGAGCTCTGTTTTCGGCTAGCTGAGCCCTCGCCTCGGCCTGGATACGGGCTTGGCGTTCGGACAAAAATGTGGCGATGTGCTCGCCCGTCGCTGGGTCGTGCCAATGCAGCTGGCCGCCGGCCCAACGCAGGTCCACGTTCAGGACGGCGCTGTGACCCTGCAGGCTGCCATCGGGCAACTCGTCAATCTCGATAGGCTCGTACCGGCCGTTCACCAGCCGGTCGCCGGCCAGTCGGGTTCTGTGGTATCGGCCCGTCTCGTCAAAGCGCCAGTACTCCGTGATCCCACGCTCGGCGTAAATCACCCGCTTTTCGACGGTGTCCCTCCGTCCCGTGGAGGGCGACGCCACCTCCAGCACGAAGTCGGGCGGTTTCCCCTGCTCGGAGATGACGTAGCCGTTCTGGGCGTAGTACAGGGCCGGGTCCGCGTCTAAAGCCACCAGCAGGTCGGGATAGACCGCGCCGGCCATGCTGGTCAGTTCGGTGGTTGGGACGGGGATGAGGTAGAGGTCGGCGCCGACGATGGTGGTTTCAGGGTTGCCGAGGTGTTGGGCCAGAAAGTGCGCGCCGCCGGTGAGGGAGAGGTGCTTGGAGGCGGTCATCTTCTCGTCCTGGGACTTGGGAGGGTCCGGCAGGGTGAAGCCGGGTGAGGCTTTGGGTGTCTTGGCGGTGGTCATGTCGAACCTCGCCTGGCTGGCGTGTGTAACCGTTGACGTCCGGGCGGGCGTCGACCGTCATTATATATGTGCGAGAGATGGAGGCGTCTTTTCGCCTATACGCGATAGAAGGCCCCACCGCCGGCCCATCGGACGCGCAGCGCCCGGCCGCCCACGACGGTATCGAACCGAATCCACTCTGCGGACGGCTCGTCCGCCGGCCCGATGTAAAAGCGCGGCGATGCTGCGAGTTCTCCCGCTCGTGACGTCAGCGGCTCTTCACCGCCGTTGGGCCACGTAATGTAAAGCCGGCCACGGCGCATGATGATGCGAAAGCTGGTCAGATAGGGCGCGTGGCTGCGGTAGTGGCCGGCGAAGGCATCCCACTCGGAAGGATAGGGAACCGACGCAGCCAGGGGCGCCGCGCCTTCACGGACGTATACGGCGGGGCCGTGGTGGATCTCGACCATCGCGTCGTCGTCGCCGGCGTCCTCCCTCGCCCGGAAGCGCAGCGGGAAGGGGTCGAACTCGTCATCGGGGACGCAGAAGGTGTTGCCGGCGATATGCTCCAGGGTGATGGCGGGCCGGTCATAGTGGCGCAGGAGAAGTTGCCCGTCCCGTTCGGTCAAGGTCAGGGTAGCGTCGGATTGCTCGTCGACGAACTGGCCGGCGTAGCGGCCGGCAGATTCAACCCGTGTGGGGTCCGACAAGGCCGGCGCGCTCGGAACCTGGCCGCCATCGCGGTCCGCGGCGGCGAGTTGCAGGGCGTAGCGGGCGGCCGGGTACAGGTCTCCCCCAGCGCCGTTGCACAATATGACGACGCCCAGCCCGTCGGTCTGGTCGGTAATCATGACGGACCGGAAACCCACAGTGCTCCCGCCGTGACCGATGAAATCGTGACCGTCGGCCCGGTGGATTATCAGGCCGAAACCGTAGCCGTACTCATGCTGGTCGCCCCAGCGGCCGGGCATCTCGATCACCGGCGTGGTCATCTGATGGTAAAGCGCTGGCGAAACCACCGGCCCCATATCGCCCCGACCACCGTTGAGCAATAGCCGGGCGAAGCGCGCCATGTCCCCGGAGGTGGACACCTGGCTGCCGTCGCCCACCGCGTACTCCGACCAGTGGGCCGGGATGAGGGTATCGTTCTGCCGGCGCGGGCGGTCGTCGTGGAGGTCAACGTAGCCGGTGGCCATGCCGTGCCAGGCGCGATGGCTGATGACGGGTTCGCTGGAGTGCATCCCCAGCGGCTCCAGGACGCGCTGGCGGATTATGCTGCTGTAATCGAGGCCCGTCACGTCCTCCAGCAGCCAGCCCAGCAACTTGTAGCCGGTGTTGGAGTAGTGGTAGCGGGAGCCGGGTTCCCAGGCCGCCTCGGTGTCCCGCAGGGCGTAGCCCTCGTAGCGGGCGGCGGGGGCGAAATCGGTGCCCGCGGGCAGGCCGGCGGTGTGGCTCAGCAGGTGCCGCAGCGTGATGGGGCCGTAGCGCGAAGGCAGGGCCAGCCAGGGCAGATGCGTGCTGATGGGCGCGTTGAGGTCGAGGCGGCCCGCCTGCACCAGTTGCAGCAGCGCCAGCGCGGTAATGGACTTGCCGATGCTGCCGATCTGGAAGGTGGTATCCACGCTCACGGGGCTCTGCGCCGCCAGGTCGGCGTACCCCACGCCGGCGGTGAAAAGCGTCCCCCGCCGGTCGGTCACGGAGATGGACAGGCCAGCCGCGGGCGCGGCCGAAAGCCAGCGCTCCAGGTATTCGACGAGAGGCGTGAATGGTTGCGAAGTGTCGGGGTTATTTGGCAAGGGTGTAACCAGATAAGCTGTCGCAATTCGTCATGACGTTGGCAGCGGACGTCGGCGCAGGCGTATGACCCAGAAATACTTGGTCCAGTCGTCCTGAGCCGTTATGGTACTGGTGATGAAACGCGCCTGTGCATCGGCGGACATGTCAGGAAAAAGCCGAAACGTGACCACCCCGCAGGTTGCGGGAAGCTGGTCCCGATAAGTCAACGAACCATAGTCGGTATCAAAGGTCACCAATAGCCGATTTTCCCGCACCGCCCGTGCCAGCAAGTCAGGGTCGGTTGCATTGGGATCGTCCTCAGTGACGAAGGATACGTCATGCTCCAATGCTCGGAGGGCTTCCACGGCATCGGCCGGCATGTTTTCGTCGAATAGTAGCCTCACAACCCGTTATGCCCAATCGGATTGTCGTGTCCGGGCTTGACCGTTGAGTTCGTCCTCATCCATCATGGCCTCCAGTTCTTCCATCGTCGCGTAACTGAGCGGTTCGCCGGTCGCGGCGTACAGGCGGCACGCGTTCAGGTCGTCCGGAGTCAGCCGTGGATAGTTTCGCAATATGTCGGCTTCGCTCCACACGCCGGCGTCCAGCAGCCCGGCGATCAGTTCCACCGAAATGCGAGTGCCTTTCACCGTGGGCTTGCCGGCCAGGATTGACGGGTCTTTGATGATCCGGTCTTTCCAGTCCATGGATGACCTCCGTTAACGGGGTGGTGGCGCCTTCTCGCGGCTGGAACAGCAACTTGATCGGGCGCTGGCTTTCAGTCAAACGGAAATGATGCGCAGGCCCGACAGCCGCTCGAAGTGCCGGCGGTTGTTGCTCAGGAGCGTCAGGTCGTGGTGCAGCGCAGTGGCCCCAATGAGCAGGTCCAAGTCCTGTATGGGGGTCTCCATGGCGCGCAGTCTGGCGCGCTCCAAACCGAATATCCGGCAAATGGGGACATCCAGGTCAATGATGGGAAATGCGCGCAGGAATTCCGTCAACTCCCGTTCGTCATTTTCTGGGTCGAAGCCGTTTACGATCCCTTCGTATAGCTCGGCAATGGATACTATGCTGATGCTGACCCCGTCCGGGCGGAGGGTGTCCAGGCGACGCATCACCTGCGGGTTGCCGTTCAGGTAGTGAATTGCCCAATCGGTGTCCAGCAGGTTACTCATTTGCCGACGTCTTCGGCGCACAATAGATGCAATCGCAATCAAGTCCCCGGTGACGGGAGGTGTAGATGTCCCGGAGCAACTGTTCCGCGTCTATGGAACCTGCCCAGCCTCCGGCGGCCGCCTTTGACCGCTCGGTCATTTCCTCAGCAGACATGGCAGACACGGGGGTTTTGGTGTCCACCGTGACCAGGACTTCGTCGCCCTCCTTGAGGTCCAGGGCCTCGATGGGTACCAGCGCGCCATTGATAAATCTTGCTTTGACGGTCCTGAGCATTTCTATCTCCTTGTTCGGCGTCCAGCAAGTTGCTCATCCGGTCATCCCTTCGGAGCACAGTAGATGCAATCGCAATCTATGCCCCGGTGGCGAGCGGTGTAGATGTACCGTTTCATTTCTTCCGCAGCTGCCTCGGCTTCCTGGATTTCGGCCGGCGTTGTCGGTATCCAGTCCGGTTCCTTCCAGCCTGCAAGCTTCCCCTTTGTGTCGAGGGTGAGGGTGATGAACACCACTTCGTCCTTTGCCAGTTCCAGCGGTTCCAGCGGCACCAGAACCCCATCAGTGAACTTGGCTTTTATGGTTGTCTTCATTTCTCCCTTCGACCCGGAATGGTGATCTCCATTCTACCGTCCCGGCTTCTCTGGGCCGAACAGCAGCGGCTGGGCCGTGATGCGGGCGGTGATGCCGGAATCGCCGTCACCGTTGCCTTCCTCAGCGACCACCCGCAGTGTCCCGCCGACCTGCACCGCCGCTGTGCGCACGTAGCCCAGGCCGACGACGCTCGCGCCGTCCGGCGAGGGAACCACCGTTGCCGACGTCACCATCCCCATGGCCGCGCCCCCGTCGTCGATGAGGCGGGCGCCGGCCAGGGACGCAGCATGGGACGGGTCGGCGTCGAAGCTCAGGGACACCAGGTACTTCTGCACCTTGTGGTAGGTGTCCAGGCGGGCGATGACCTCCTGGCCGATGTAGCAGCCCTTGTGGAAGTCGATGGCGCCAATGAGGCCGGCTTCCAGGGGGTTGTAGGTGTCGCTCATCTCGGAGCCGTGGGCCGGGCGGGCCTGGGCGATGCGCAATGCCTCGGCGGTGGCGGCGCTGATGCTCACCGCGCCGGCCGTCTCCAGGTCAGCGCTGATGCGTGCGGCGTCGCTGGCGTCGTCGGCCAGCAGGTAGCGGGTGGCCGGTCCTTCCGCATCGTCGGGGTCGGTGGGAGGTTCCACCACCAGGATGCCATCGTCCGACACCTGGCCCAGGATGCCGGCGGCGTCCGGCCCGGTCAGCCTGAGCAGGGAGGTCTTCGCCGTGATGTCCTCGACTTCGAGGTCTTCCATGATGGTGTACTTGTCCAGGAACTCCATTACGTTCTGCTGCTGGCCCGGGCTGGTGAGCATGACCTGGTGGTCGCCGCAGTGGATGACGTACACCAGGTCCACGATGCGGCCCCGGTCGCTGGTGAGCACGGTGACGGCGACCTCGCCGGCCGGCGCGTCCGGGTCAATCAGGTTGGTGGACAGGCGATTGAGCAGGTCACGGGCGTCCTCGCCGGTGAGGAGCAGGATGCCGGAGTCGTCGGGGTACACGGCGGCGCGCTCGGTGGCGGCGCGGAACTCCTCAGCGGTGTGGGAGTCGAGGGTGGTGGTCATGGGCGTACTCCAGTAGGTGAGCCGGGATACGCAACAGGGGCGGGTCTGCAACCCGCCCCTGCGCCGCGTCGTGTCTGATTTGGGCGCGTTGACTACACGGCGAAGGAGGTGCCGCAGCCGCAAGCCTTCTTGGCGTTGGGGTTCTCGAAGACGAAGCCCTTGCCGTTGAGGCCGTCGGAGAAGTCCAGCTGGGTGCCGACCAGGTAGATGTAGGACTTCTTGTCCACCATCACCTTGACGCCATATTGCTCGACGATCTTGTCCGACTCGCGCTCCTTGTCGGTGATGTTCAAGTCGTAGGTGAGGCCGGAGCAGCCACCGCCCTTGACGGCCACGCGCAGGCCGATGTTGTCGGTGATGCCTTCCTTCTCGGCGAAATACTTGATCTTCTCGGCGGCCTTTTCCGAAATCTCGACGGTGAGTTCGACGCCGTTCTGCGTGATGGGCATGGTTTCATAACCTCCGCTGCGGGAGTGGGTGATGAGACGATTTTACGAAAAACGACGGGGGCGCGTCAAATGGAATATACCGGCACGTGATTACGGCCGGAACGAGCCGGTTAGAACGGGTCGTTGGTGAGCATTTCCTGAAAGCCTGCCGGGTTGACTATGCGAAACGTAAATTCGCCATCGGGTCCCAGGAGATCCGTGTCGGTGGTGATGATGGCGTCGACGTGTTGCCAGATGGCGAGGTCGAGGACGGGGATGTCCTGCGGGTCCCGGCAATGGGCGCCAGACGGCGGAACCTGGTCGAAGGACAGGGCGCGGTGGAGATATTCGGTGATGATGGAATCCTGCTGTTCCGTGGTCAGGCGGAATCGCGGTTCCGCCAATTGGGTGATGAGTTTGTTGATCAGGCAGTCCGAGACGACGATCTGGATCGCTCCAGTCTCCATCCAGTGCCAAATAATAGACCCCCGGTTGGGAACGGGAGTCATGGAAGCCAGCAGCGCGCTGGTGTCGCAGA
This sequence comes from Dehalococcoidia bacterium, assembly GCA_034428455.1. Lineage (GTDB taxonomy): Bacteria > Chloroflexota > Dehalococcoidia > Lucifugimonadales > UBA3495 > Bin87. The sequence continues at coordinate 8,749 of DAOUHZ010000123.1, read as the reverse complement.
TAACGCGTTTGGTCGTCATGTGTCGAGTATTTCGAGGACCTGCTCCTCGTCGAGTCCGTTGGCTCGGAACGCCTCGAGGGCTTGCTCGAAGGGAACGTAATCGGTTGGTGTCAGGGTGATGCTGTCGTCCTGACGCCCTACCACCATGAAGCGTTCGCTTGGGAAGAGGCTCCCCATTGAGGCCGGGATGGTGAAATGACGTGCGCCGTGCGGGTCGCAGGTTCTGGCATTGGAGCACACCAGCGCCCTTATCAGCTCGTCAGGGCTTATGCCCAAGTCCTGGCTCTTGCTGGCGATGTGTTCAGCCGTCCAATCGGGGATGTCGACTTGGATCGATTGCATGAGGCGATGTCCGTGAACCTGTCGGGTGTGGCTGATTATAGGGCGCGGGCGCGCGAGCAGGGAGGGTTCTGGCGCGCCCTCGAAATTAAATGCTCCCAAACTGGCCTTAGCCCCAATCCACCGAATGGATGAATGTGGTGGCGCGCTGAGCTGAAGGGATGAGAAAGTGCTCCCGGCTTCGAGGATAATGGTTTTTGACAAAGAAAACCCACCCCGAAATAGGAGCACCCAACGGATGCTGCCACGCAATGACCCTGACCGCATCCAAATCGCCTTCGACGATCACCGTCTGGTGGCCAACGCCGGCCTGATCCTGCCCGTCACCCTGCCCCAGCATCTGGGACTGGGCGAGCTGGTGGACCGCCACGTTGACCTGGGGGATGCGCCGGCGCCTGAAGTTCGCCGCCGGGTGGTAAACTTGAACCCGGCGCCATTGCCACCGCGATAACCCAAACCCGGGAGAACGGAAACCGCATGTATTCGAAGATAATCGTTCCACTGGACGGATCTGACCTGGCGGAACAGGCCCTGCCCTACGCCGAGCTGGTGGCTGCCACCCTGTCAGCGCCCATTGAACTCGTCCAAGCCTACGACATCCTGCCCGGCAGTGTCCTGGGCTCGCGCTCGCCGCGCGTTGCGGACCAGCTGCAGATGGGAGCGAGGGAGCGGGCCGAGGCCTCCCTGTCGTCGGTCCGCCAGAGGCTGGAAGCCGCCGGTTTCGCCGTTAACATCGCCACCCAGCGCGGTCCTGCCGCCGACGTCATCGTCGCCCAGGCCGGCACCGATCCCGGCGCGCTGGTGGTCATGTGCACCCACGGACGCGGCGGCATCTCCCGGTGGGTCATGGGCAGTGTCACCGACAAGGTGCTGCACACCGTCCCCAATCCAATGCTCATCGTGCGCGCCACCGTTACCGGCCCGGCCTCGCCCGGCTCGTCGCTGAAGACCGTGGTGGTGCCGCTGGACGGTTCGGCCCTTTCGGAGTTGGCGATACCCCACGCCGTGAGCATGGCCGCCGCCCTGTCGGCCCGCATCACCGCCCTGCAGGTGACGCCAACCGCCGACTACTACCGCCGCCAGCTCACGGTGGTCACTCCGGAGATGGGCGCCATCCCCGACTTCGACCCCGGTTCGCCCGAGGAGATGGCCGATGAGGACGCGGAAGGCGTGGCCGCCTACCTGGAGGACGTAACCAACCGCATGGCCATCGACCACGCCCACGGCGTCGACACCGCCCACGCGGTGGACGACAACATCGCCCAGAGCATCATCGACCGGGCCGCCGCTCAGCCCTCCCTGGTGGTGATGACTACCCACGGTCGCAGCGGCGTGGGCCGCATGGTCCTGGGCAGCGTCACCGACCGGGTGATCCGTCATTCCAATACGCCGGTGCTGGTGATCCGGTAATCGAGAAGGCAATCGGGACCGCGAAAGGCTCGCTGCGGCGGGCCTTTTGGTTTGACGTGTCTCGCTTGTGCCGGGCTGACCCGAACTACCATTGCCAGCGTAGCGCGGTAATCTGGTCGGCGGAGACTAAATCATCCGAATATCGCCCATTATTTCCGCCAGCCCGGTCACCGTTTCGCGGAGGCCGTCGTGCATCGACTGGCCGGGCCGGCGCACCGCCGCCACGTTCATACTGATGCTGCGGTAGCCCATGCCCGCCAGCTTCCGCACCTTCTCCAGGCACTCGGCAGGCGTACCCGCAATGGCGTACCGGTCAATCAGGTCGGGAGTTATCAGCGTGTCCAGTTCCGGCGGGTAACTCACGTCGGGCTCGAAATACCAGCCGGTGGCCTCGGACGCGCACTGGCGGATGCGGCTAAAACGCGCACCGTCAAGAGCCGACTGCTCCGGGGTTCCCAGCGTCAGGTAGTGGGCCGTGTACAGCGTCACGCTGCGACGGGCCGCCTCTCCGTCCTGAGATACGCAAACCGTCACCCGCGGGGCAATCTCTACTTCCTCAGGATCCCGGCCCGCCGCGCGGGCTCCCTCGTGTACCCAATCGCGATAGCGCGCCAGGGCGTCAGCCGTCATCTCCCTTGCGCCCACCACCACCACATCGGCCATGCGCCCGGCCAGGGTGGCGACCCGGCGGCTGCGCGTGCCCACCACCAGAGGCACGGAACCCGCGATGGCGCCGTCAATCCGGGCGCCCTTGATGCGATAGTGCCGGCCCTCCCAATCGAGTTTCTCGCCGCTCAGGAGCCGGACCACCACAACCAGGAACTCCTCCAACAATTCCGCCGGCCGTGACTGTTCAATGTCTAGCCCCGACAGCCCTGCGCCTACGCCTATCCCCAGGAAGGCCCGGCCGGCGGATATTTCATTCAATGTGGCCAGGGTCGTCGCCACCACTGCCGGGTGCCTCACGTAGGGGTTGCTGACCAGGCTGCCAATCCGGACGTGTCGGGTAACCTCCGCGCAGACGGTCTGCATCAGGAAGGAATCGCGCAGCAGCGCCACGTCGGAAATGCCCAGGCGATCCGCTTGCGCCTCGTCCACCAACCTTGCCAGTTCCTGCAACTCCGCGGCGGTGACCACGGGGCTAAGCTCGACCTCTGCCTTCATCGTTTCCTGCCCGTCCGGTGTCGTCGGTTGTCGCATTGCGCGATGGCCGTCAGGACGCGGCGCAAGTATAAGTACCGCTTGCGGCAGTAGCAACGCCGATTGCTCTGGAATGGCGTGGCCGGACCGAGTCCAGCGAGGGGAAACCGCAAAACCAGGGTGGTTCCAAACCATTGCGCGAACCCTGGGAGCGTGATACCATATCTCTAACAAAGATACTGATTATTCATTTTACGAATGTGCAGCGTTTCACAAATAAGGGAAAAGCGCTACGGGTACGTAGCCAAAAAGGAGGTAACCCGATGACACTGTGCAGCAACATAATCGTTCCCCTGGACGGGTCGAAATTGTCGGCCCAGGCGCTCCCCGCAGCCCGGTTGATGGCCAATGCGACCCGCGCGCCGATCACGCTGGTGCGGTCTTTCGAGAGGGCGCCGGACTGGCACGTTGACGCCGAACGCGGACGCTTCAGCGCGGCCATGTCCGCCGGCGAGCACGACCGCACCGTGGCCGATCTGGCGGGCATCAGGCGGCGCATGGAGCATTGGGGCGTCGAGACCCCGATCTTCGTCGAGGCCCACGAGGAGCCGGCTCACCAGGCCATCATCAGCATGGCCCACCGCGACCCCAGCGCAATGGTTGTCATGTCAACCCACGGCCGGGGCGGTTTCTCCCGTATGCTGACCGGCAGCGTGACGGCCAGGGTGGTGAACGCAGTGCGGAACCCGACGCTGATCGTGCGCTGCAACAAGACCGACTGCCCGGTGGTGCCGCAGTTCTTCGAGAACATCATCGTGCCGCTGGACGGGACCGCCTTTGCCGAGCACGCCCTGGACTACGCCGGAGAACTGGCCACCACCTTCGGCACGCGGATCACCCTGTTCCGCTCCACTCCGGGCGCCGACTATTTCCGCACCCATTCCGACTGGGGACACTTCGGCGGGACGGCGTACTCGTTCAACGAGCCCGAAAACATGGCCCGGGAACTGGCCCACACCTCGGAAGACTACCTGTGGCAAAAGGCCGACGCCCTGCGCGCCCGGTTCCCCCTGTTCGACGTCGACGTGGTGAACTCTCGGGAAAATCCCCAGGACGGCATCGTCAGACTCGCAAACGGACTGGACAACGGGCTGGTGGTAATGGCGACCAAGGGCCGTCGCGCCGTGGGACGGGCCTTGTTCGGCAGCGTGGGCGACCACGTGGTGCGGCATTCGACCACGCCGACGCTCCTGGTGCGGGGACCTCTGCACGCCGCGGAAGGATCCTTCGCCGGTCACGAGCACGGCAGGGATCGCGAGTTGGTTGCGGTGTAACCTCCACACCGCCGATGCGCACATAGCGCGGGCCACACGGTGGCGCCAATCGCGACGGGGCGGGCCAATTGGCCCGCCCCCTTCTTTTGCGCCGCGCCCGGTATCGCGGACGCCTTACCAATCAATCGTTTACCACTTCTGGATCACTGGCAGGACTTCCTTGCCGAACAGGCCGATGTTCTTCATGGTGGCCTCGTGACCCATCCGGGACTCCTGGCCGTAGAACACGAGATGCTCCATGCCCAGCCGCTTGTGGATGTGCTCCAGCTTCTCCAGCACCGTGTCCGGAGTCCCGCACACGATGTGGTAGTTTTCCTTCAGCTCCTCGAAGGTCTGCACGTTGAGCGGCTTGAGGCCGGTGCGCCGGGCGGCGATGGCGGCGCTGGCGGCCGAACGATATCCGACGGGCGCCATGTACTCGCGAGGGCCGCGCAGGGTGGGGCCCATGCGCCAGATGAAGTGTTTCGCCTGCTCGTCGGCCTCCTCCTGGGTGTCTCCCACGTAGCAGCAGAGCAGGTAGCCGAAGTTGTCCGGCACCGCTTCCCGTCCGGCGGCGTTGGCGGCCTGGGTGTACATGCCGAACAGTTCCTCGGTGACGTCCAGATCGGTCAGGAATGCCACGTAGGTGTATCCGTGCTCTCCTGACCACTGCGCGGTCTCCGGAGACGATGTGCCCGGCACCCAGATGGGCGGGTGCGGCTGCTGGATGGGAACCATCCAGGGGTTGACCACGCGGAAGTTGTAGTGCTTGCCCTCCCAGCGGAAGGGACCCGGCGTTGTCCAGGTCTTGATCACCAGGTCGTGGCACTCTTCGAACCGCTCCCGGTTGGCCACCGGATTGTTGTTGGTGGAAACCGTCTCCACGCCGGTGCCCCGCACGAAGCCGGAGATCAGCCGCCCGCCCGAGATGACGTCGATCATGGCCAGCTCTTCCGCCAGCCGTATCGGGTTGTCGTGGATGGGCAGGATGTTGCCCAGCAGCAGGATCTTGGCCTGGTGGGTGATGCGGGCCAGCACGGCCGCCGACAGGTTTGTGGCGGCGTTCATGCACGACGGCGTGTTGTGGTGCTCGTTGAGCATGATGCCGTCGAACCCCAGCTCGTCGGCGTACACGCACTCGTCGAAGTAGCGCTTGAAAAGCCCGTTGGCCGTGTTGGGGTTGAACCACGTGTTGGGAAAGGTCAGGCGCAGGGACGGGTACTTGTCGCCCTCCTCGTCTGGGTACTCGTGGTAGGGGAACTCGGAGAAGTAGTAGCTCTTCACGGGACGACGGCCTCCGCTGGTGAATGGTCTGAAACCGGCGGCCATGATAGCACAGGGCCCGTGCTATCATATTGGCCCGGATTGGGAAGAACGATGGCCACCATCAATAACATCGAAGACCTGATACGGATTCTTGATGAGAACCCGGAGTGGGTCGAGGCGTTGCGGGCGCGGCTGCTGACACGGGAGGTGCTGGAACTGCCGCAAACCGTCGCAGAATTGGTAGCCACGGTTAACGAGCTCTCCGATGAAGTCAAGACTACCTCAGCTGCGGTCAAAGAATTGACCAACACAGTTATCGAGTTGGCCAATGAACTACGGGCTACCAACAGGCGTCTTGACCGGTTGCAAGATGATGTGGGCTGGCTGAAAGGCCGCATCATCTACGACATCGTGCGCGACGACGCCGCGCTGATCGCGGACGACATGGGCTTTGTGCTGGAGCGAACCCTGGTTCGAGCGGACTTGAGGCGACTGACCGAAGGGCAGGACCTATCCGACCTTCCCCGGGGGGACGTGCGGAGTTTCCACCGCGCCGATTTGGTAATGCAAGTTATCGATAACGCCGGCATCCCTCACTACATTGCCGTAGAGGCGTCCTTCACCGTGAATGGCCGGGACTCCCGTCGTGCCTTGCGCAACGCAGAACTGCTGACCAGGTTCACTGGACTCCCGGCCGTGGCCGCAGTTGCCGGCGTGCGTTACGACTGGAATTTGAAAGAGCCAGTGGAATCGCAGGGGCTGCACTGGTACGAGATTCCGTCAGAGGATTTGGAAGCGGAGTAGGCGGACGAGCCTGCTTGTATCCCTGCAACCCGAAGACAATCGCCCCGCCCCCAACAGCAGGGCCTTTTCAAAGTCGCCATGTGTCTGATCTTCCGCTCATGGTGAGCCTGTCGAAGGATGCCCCGACGGTTCGACAGGCTCACCATGAGCGGGACGGGAACCTGCTTTGAAAAGGCCCGCCCGTAGCGGGCGAGCACTCTGGGGTTGCACCCCAATACTAAAGCCGGTACGCCCGAACCGCCGTGCCCTGGAACATCGCGGCCTTTTCAGCGGCCGAATAGGCCGTGGTAACCCGCTTGAAGGCGTTCCACACCGTGGTGTAGGAGTAGGACGCCTTGTCCACCGGGAAGTTGCTCTCGAACATGCAGCGTGCCGGACCAAACTGCTCGATGCAGTAGTCCAGCCAGGGCCGTATGGTCTCGGCCAGTTCCTCCGAGTTCGGCGGTACATCGCGCCGGTGCCAGTCGTAGCCGCTGATCACGTTGCCGAACCCGCCCAGCTTGACCACCACGTTTTCGTGAGCCGCCACCGACGCAATGCCCTGCTGCCAGTCGGCGAACACCTCGTCCCGCCGGCCCGCATAGGGGCCGACCCCCAAAGGCCGGCCGATGTGGTTCAGGATGATCGTGGCGTCGGGGAAAGCCGCGGCCAGGTCGGCCAATTCCGGCAACTGCGGGTGAAACACCAGCGCGTCGAAGCTCAGGCCCATGCGCTGCAACCGGTCGAACCCGGCTCGGAAGCCGGCGTCGGCCAACATTCCGGGCGTGGTGGAGCGCCCCAGCGAAACCTCGGGGCTGGCGTCCCACGAGCATGAGAACCGTATCCCGCGGAACCGGTTGTTGCTGGCGGCCAGGTGGGCTTCCAGCACTGGCGCCACCGCATCCCCCAGCATCAGGTCGGCGTTGGACACTATGCCGGCGGCCACTTCCGTGGGCCCGTACTGGCCGCTGGCGCTCTGGGCGGCCAGGCCCTGCACGAACTCGGTTTCGCCGATAGCCCGCGTCTCTTCCGGGCCCTTGGCCCGGTACATGGAGTGGCACTCGATGAACACCGTCTGGGCGACGTTGTGGCCGCCGCCCAGGTCCTCGGTCAGCTGGTCCAGCAGGTAGCGATCCCCCTCCCGGTCCCAGAAATGGTGGTGCGGGTCGCAGATGGACAGGCCGGGATCGATAGCCTCTTCGGTGACCTGGCTCAGCCAGGCCTCGCGTTGGGTGGACATGGCAGGTTCCTCCCTACACGGGCAGCGGTTTCTCGGTGATGTTGTCCGGCAACTCCACGCCGAAGGCGTTGACGTTGAACGCCAGCATCGAGTAGCAGCCCATCAGCGTGGTGAGCTCGGTTGCTCCGTTCCTGCCGAAATGCTGCATCACCGCGTCAAAGGCGTCCTGGTTGACCGTCCGCGTGCGGAAGAACTGCTGGCCGTACTCGACCACCGCGGCCTCGTCGGCCGCCGGGTTGGGCAGATCCTGTCGATCGCGCAGGGCGTCGACGATCTCATCGCGCAGGCCGGCGGCGCGGGCCGGCGGCGCATGGGCGTTCCAGATGAATTGGCAGTTGTTTTCGCGGGCCGCCACCAGCATCGCCAGCTCGCGGATCCGGGGCGACAGCGAAGTGTCGGTGCGCAGGTACAGAGCGAGACCCAGCGCGCGCTGCGCAACCTCCGGCGCGTTGAGCATCACCGAGCCCGGCCCGGTGGCCGGCACTTCACCCCGGTCGGCGACAAAGGCATCGAAGGCGCCGCGCTCATTTTCGGGCACTGATTCTCGAGTTACGGTTGGAGTTCGAGCCATGGTGTCCTCCCTGTCTGTTTTTCTCGACGATTCGGGCACAGTCTAACACCCTTCGTCACGTTCTTATGGGGCGAAGCTGGAGCGCGCCTGCGCTCCCCAACGCCCGTCGTTGTCGGTCATGATCCACAGCGACCGGTACGTGGCGATGGCCTCGCCCGATGCGTCTCGCCGCGTGAACTGTATCAGCACGTGCACTTTGTGTTGGGAGCTGTGGATCACCTCGGTCGAATCCAGGGTGGTATGGTGCCAGTCCGGGCCAGCCCGGGCGTAGAAATCGCGCAGGTAAGTTGCCTCCAGTTCGGTGCGGTCATGCCAGATGGCCACGCCTTCGCCGGAGATGCGCACGTGCGGCAGGTGCAGCAGGTCGTAGAGCGCGTCGTCGTCCCGATTGTTCAGCGCGGCCATGAAATGTTCGATAGCCGCAACCGCGGCGTTCGATGCCTTGTCAATTGCGTTCATACCGTTTCCTTTTCTGCCGAAGTGTCATTGTGAGCGCAGCGCGGCAATCTCGTTCCCTGGGGCCGTTCTGTCGGAGACGAGATCGCCGCGGTGCCGCGCTCCTCGCGATGACAAACTGGGTACGCATGAGACGTTCCCGCCTCACGCGTACCCGGTTTGGCGACTTGGAGGGGTAAAGAGCTGTGGCGGTGGGTCTGGGGTGGCTAGGTAGTATTCGTAGCCCAAGTT
>DAOUHZ010000122.1:0-4994 GCA_034428455.1 Dehalococcoidia bacterium | reverse complement strand
TTTGCGGACGGCGGCTTCGATAACTTCTACTACCTGGCGTACTACCCGTGCCTTGCCCTGGTGGCGGTGGTCTGCCCGTCCTTCGTGGTCGGCATCCTCTGGACGACGGTGATTGCGGCCCTCTACAGTGCCCTGTCGCTTTTCCTGGGGTCCGGTGTGAGCCTGGCGGCCAAGGAGGAGGAAAGGGTCGATTCAGGTAGGGGGCAGAATCGTACGCTAAGGCCACTAGCGGCGCTCTGGCCACCGGCGAACGCCGGTGAGCATTTATGGGCCAGGAGTTGGGGCTCGCCCCGACCCCCGCCAAATCGGTACCAGCAGCCTCCCATTGAACGGTACGGTGACAATTGCGCAGGCCGGACCCTACCCGTACACTCACTCCGTGACGGCAACGTTCGCCTGAGGCGCTGGATGGTCTTCGTCAAAGTTCCCGTTGCAGATCCTGGATGAGGTGTGGCGGCAGTTGGACCATCTGCGCGGCGCGGATGACGCGGGCCCGGTGATCAGGCGGGATCGGCATGGGTTGCATGGCCAACTCCGCTGGCAGATATCCCATCGCCCTGGCCAGGTGGCGCACCGTGGTGGGTGAGCTTTTGCCGTCGGCGTAGCGCAGAATGTCCGTCGCATCTTCCTGTAGCACCATCTCCTGCGGCAGGCTGATGTGGTCGGTCAGCACTCTTTTCAGGTGCGGGTCGTTGCCGGTGGCAACGCAGAGGGCGGTGGCCAACGCCAGCGGTGGGGTCGCGGTTTCCAGCAGGGCGTGCAGGAAGTTGTCCACCTGCTCCTCAGTCAGGGTGTGCACGTGCCGCATGGCCTTCCGCACGGCGATCTCGACCTGGTTCCGCATGGTCTGCCGTTCCCACTCGTTGCCGGGCACGTCGGTCTGTTCGAGCATCTCCAGCGCGTCGGCCGCGTGGCGCAGCGCTCGGTGCGCTGGGTATTCCGGCGGGTACGGTTCGACCAAGGCCTGGGTGTTCTGCGACCCGGCGAACACGAAGCTCACCGCCACGTAGGGTTGCTCTTCCAGGTAATGATCGGTCTCCCAGGAGTCAGGACTGGTCCAGTAATCGGGCGGCAGGAAAGGTTGTCCGCCGCTGTGGTTGAGGATCGGGTAGACACGCGGAACGTCGCTGTGGAGGAGGCGCGGGACGTAGTCGTCGATGTCGCCGTCACCGTTGGCGATGGACATCTGAACCGCGGTGCTGATGATGTGCCTCATGGTGCTTCCTGCTGGCCTCGGGGGTTGCGCTGGTCGCCCTTCGGCGTCCGGGCCACGACCCAACCGCAAGGATCACCAGATGGTCGATATCCCGGTTGACGCCGCCAACGCCTCATCCTGGGTCACCACCGAAGCGCCGATCACGTCCGCCTCTGCCGCGATCAGCCGGTCGTGCATCTCCGGAACCTCGGGGAACCGGTCCAGCCTCTCCAGTTGCGCCCAGCCCAGCTCCGACAGTTCTATCCCGCCCACCGAGTTCAGCGTTTCCAGGAAGGCGGATGGCTCCAGGGGACGTCCCAGCTTCACCGACAGGTAGTAGACTCCGCCACCACGATGGCGGGCACCACCACAATGGCGTTGCCCGTCTCCGCCAACTGGAAGACCGCGCTGGCGGCGGCGCTGAGGCGTTCCGGCGCGCGGCGGTATCCACCGCGGTGAGCCGTCCGCACGGCCGTCCCCGGCGGGTGATGATCACCTCCTCCCCGTGGTCAAGGTCCCGCAGTATCTCGCTGAGACGGGCCTTGGCTTCCCTGATGCTGTATGTGGTCATGCTGTCCGCCATCTGATGATCGTATCGATCTACGAATGTGACCACATCCTGGCACGGCCCACCGAACCCCGCGGCCAAGCGCGCGTCCTGCCGATCCCATGTGGGTGAACCGGTTGGCGTGAAACCTCCGCTGTGCCTGCACAGCGGCCGACGCACATCACCGGGCCTCGCCGTCCCAATGCCAGAATCCCTGGTGGCCGACGGCCGGGACCGGTTCCGGCAGCGTCGCAACGCCGTCCAGGAACCACAACCAGCGGCCGGCGCTGAAGTCGCCCCAGGGATCGATGGGGGTTCGTCCCCTCCCCACAACGCAGCCCACCTCGATGCCGTCGTCATGCACCGCGTGGCCGGAGGATCTATCGATGTGCTCCACCCTGGCCATGCCGGCCAGGGTGACGGTGGCCACCACCGCACCGGTCGGGATGAACGCCCGCCAGTCTTCGCCCAGGCATGCCCGCAGCTCCCGGTCGATGGCATCATCCGGTTGTCGGACCAGTCGCTTGCCGGCGTGGACGGCGATGCGACGACCCACCAGCCTGGCCGGCCCCGGCCAGGACCGGGTCTCCACCGTCTTGATCCCCAGTGCGATCAGCGACGCCCAGGGCTGGTGCAGCGTGATGGCACTCACCGGCTCACCTCTGGAAGGGCCGAAACTGCTCCTCGGTGGGCGCTGTGCGGTTCGGCGCCATCACCGGGCCAACGCCGGGTTTGATCTCGGCGATGACGCCGGCGGCCACGACCGCCCTGATGATGTGGTGGCGGCAGTAGTCCTGGCCGCCGATGCGGTAGAGGGTCTTCACGTAGACGGTATGGGGAGTGCGGACGGGCGGCTCCAGTTCGGCGTCGCAGGCAACGCAGTTGGGCATGGTTCTCACCTCCGGGTGATTGGTGGCGTTACCGGCATTGTAGTGAAAACCCCCGGCGCCCCTTGGCGTTTTGCCGGGGACGCAGCCAAGCCGTGGACCGGTACCCAATGGTATGCCATGGAGTCGATTCCATTGGATACCGGTCCAATCCATTGCAGTACACCCCCTTTAATGGGAACGCACACCATTGCAATGGATGCCTATCCATTCATCGCCGCCGACGCCCGGGTGGTTGACGGCGTGTTCACGCAGCGGGATCCGGCGCTCCGCCGAGCACGGGCGAAAACGATCCCTGGCCGCGACCGGTTTTGAGCCCGGGTTGGTCAGGCAAACGACGCTGAAATCAGGAGCCTGGGCCCGTCTTGCGAACGTCCATTCTGTGCGCGATAATTACGCACCCGGTGCTGGCGTGTGTCGTCAACTACGCTTCTGGGCGTTGGATCATGGAGAGCAGCCTGCTGACGACGGCCCCCACTTCCTCCGGGCGCGCCATGCCCGCGGCGGTCAGGTCCCGCTCACTGGCGTCTATGGTCTGCACTCGCTGGACCAGTGCTGTCGCTGCGACGCTCGAGTCCGACACGGTTATGGGCACGTCTCCCGGAATGCCGGGTTTCGGCTCCCGCTCCGCAACCTCCACCGATATGGCCAGGTTGTTACCGGCGTTGTAATCGACGACCAGCACGGTGGTCAGAAATGCCGCGCCGCCCGGCCCAGCCATCGGAAGCCGCCAGAGGGAACCCGTCTCTATGGGCATGACCCCTTCGGGAGTGACCACCTCGCCGGGACTGTGACGCGTGGTGAAGCGCCTGGCCAATGATTCGATGGCGTCGTCCAGCTCATCTGGTGATGCCCGGCCCATGATCACGCCCAGCCTCCGTTGCTGCACCGCCTTCACCTGTCTGGTCGATGCCCATGAATCGGTGTCCGCAACGTAGATATGCTGTCGGGTACGATACCGCTCGGCCGGCATGGTCGTCGACATCGGCAGCGCGATCGCCGTGCCGTAGTGCTCGTTGAACTCGTCGGTGCTGATGACCACTGCCGGTCGCCGGCCCGAAAGTTCGGCCCCGATGACGGGGCCAAAATCATAATCGTGGATGTCGCCCTGCCGGATCCGGGGCATGGTTGGTACTTGATCACACCGCGTCGACGAAGCGCAGGTCCCCCTCGATCTCCTCGAGCGTCTGGCTGAAGTTGCTGAAATCCGGCCGCGGCAGCCTGCGGTTCTTCGCCAGCAGGGAGGCCGCCTGGGCCAGCTCGTGGATCTCCAGCCACGCGTAGCAGGCCACCAGGAGTTGGTCCGGCACCTCCGTCTCGTCCAGCAGTTCGCGGAGCCGGTCGCATCTCGCTTCCGTGAACCACTGGCCGGCCACGTGGTGCGGCGAGCCGTCCTCCTCCAGACACCGTGCCGCAAGCCCTCTCACCTCGCGCCGCGCCGCACCGTCCAGAAACGCGTCCATCACGCGGTTCACCTGCCTCAGGTGGTCGGCGCTGAAGCCCCACTCCGGCGACTCCATGTATGCCAGCCGCTCGTCCGGATCCGTGTTGAAGAGGGCCTCGGCCCGATGGTGGGCGGCGGCCATGCCCGTTTCCCTGGTGGCCGGTGCTGCGTCGAATGGATGGAACTTCTCGGCCCACGGGAGCGAAGCGCCCGGTTCGAGCATGGCTGAGGGCATGGTCATGGCGTTCTTTCGGAGACCCGTCTCATAAAGTCAGCGTCGGTCTTCACGCTGACCATTATGCTGATCCGCTAAGACCCTGTCCATTCCCAGTCAGCTTGGGGTGGGATATTACCCCAACCGGCGGCTCGTGAGCGCGCTGGCCAACGTAATGGATGTTGCGCGAACCAAACTACGGTTCAATATGAAAATGGAATGGTACTAGCCGAAGCGGTGAACCGGTTGGCTCGCCGACCACGCCGCGGTCACGCTACTCTTCCACATCGGTAACGGTGATGAGTATCTTCTGATAGCTGTTGAGGTCGTCGGGACCGCTGGTGGCCTCCACCTGAACGACGTAAACGTTGTCCTGGTCCGCATCCCGGGGCTGCTCGTAGTCGGGCGGGTTCTTGAAGGCCAGCACGCCGTCTGGGCTGGTGATGGAGAAATGTCGATGGTCGGAGCCCGACACGATCCGGTATTCGGACACCGTTTCGCCTTCGTCCACGTCTTCGGCGACAACCGTGACGACAGCCGTGGTGTTTTCGGGCACCGTGATCCGGTCCGGGCTGGTGAAGATGGCGTTGGATATGTCGGTGAGTACCACCGTGTAGGTTCCGGTTCCGCTGTTGCCGCCGACGCGGAACCGCCACTCGGTCCCGTCCAGGCCGGTATCAAACTCGTAGAGTTCGTTCTTTCCGTTG
>DAOUHZ010000121.1:0-9198 GCA_034428455.1 Dehalococcoidia bacterium | reverse complement strand
GACCACCATGACCATGATCACCATGATGACCACGGGGAGATCGAGCTGGCCGGCCGGCTGCTGGTCGGCGATGGCGAAACCGGTGATCTCTCGGTCATAGATCTGGAGACCGGCCACGTCCACCAGAACGAGTTCGACCTGGGTTCCCGCGCCGGTCGCATTTATCCCACCAAGAGCGGACGCTTCGCCGTCGCCGTTTCCAGTGACGCCAACGCCGTCAACGTCATCGACGGCGGCGTCTACCTGGAGGCCCACGGCGACCACTTCGACATGGTGGAAACCGACGTGTCCACCTTGGACATCGACCTCATGGGCGACCGCCCCGTCCACATGTACGTGAGTGGCGAGTGGGCCACCGTCTACTACGACGGTTCCGGTGACATCGTCCTGCTCAACGAACACGAACTGGAAGAACAAGGCGACGCCTACCAGCCCATAGTCCTCAACGCCGGTCCCCACCACGGCGCCGCCATCCCCCTGGAGGACGACCTCTTCGCCGTGACCATCCAACACCCGGATTTCGCCCAGAACCCGACCGACTATCGCCTGCCCATCGGCGCCGAGATCTGGGACCTGCACGGCCACTCGCTGCACCGCGCCGAAGGCTGTCCCGACCTCCACGGCGACGCCGGCAACGGACACATGGCCGTCTTCGGCTGCACCGGCGGCGTGCTGATGGTTGAAGCCCACGACGGCCACTACCATGATGCTTTCATCTCCGCGCCGGACGGCTCGCCCGATGACTTCCGCCTCACCTCCGTTTGGGGCTATCACGGGCTCGACCACTTCTTCGCCTTGGGCTCCGCCGTCGGCCTCTACGTCGTCGAGCCGGAAGAGGGCGAGATGGAGCAGCTCATCCCAGCCACCGAAGACCTCCGACCCATCCAGGTAGCCCTCAGCCACGATGGCGAACTGCTGGTGGTGATCATGAGCGACGGCGAGGTCCGCCTCTACGAAGCCCATGACCTTCACCTCCTGGCCTCCTCATCCGAAGCGCTCATCGGTGAGATCGATCCCGGCTTCTGGGCCCGGCCCCACGTCGCCACCGCTCCCGGACACATCTTCATCACCAACTCCGGCGCGGGCGAAGTCGTCGCCCTGGACGCCCACGACCTGGAAGAGGTGAGCCACTGGGAAATCTCCGGCACCCCCACCAAGATCGCTTTCGTCGGCATCCTGGGCGAGGGTGACCACCATGAAGAGGGACACGACGACCACGATGATCACGACGATCACGACCATCATGGCCACGACCATGGCGAAGGCGACCCCCACTTCTGGCAGAACCCCCGCATGGTGGTCCACTACGTGAACCAGATCACCAACGGGTTGGTCGAGGCGGACCCGGACAACGCGGCAACCTACATGGACAACTCGGCGGCGTACATCGAGGAACTGGAGGCCCTGGACGCCTACATCGCCGATACCCTGGCGTCGATACCCTCAGACCACCGGGTCATGGTGACCTTCCACGACGCCTTCGGGTACTTCGGCACGCGCTATGACATGGAAGTGCAGGCTTTCGTCGGCGGCCACGGCGGGGACGTTTCCCCTGATGACATCGCCAATGTCCTGGAACTGGTGGAGCACGACGGCCTGCCCGCCGTGTTCGCCGAGCCCCAATTCTCCGCCGATGCCCTCGAGCAGGTTGCCCGGGACGCCGGCATCCAGGTCGGCATCATCCGCTCGCTGCCGGATGATACATATCCGGCTTACATCGACATGATGCGGTCCAACGCCGATCAGCTGGCCCAATTCCTGCGGTAGCCATCCGGCGACGCGCCGTAACCACCGGCTTTGCGAACAGGGGACTGGTGACAGTCCCCTGATTTTT
This sequence comes from Dehalococcoidia bacterium, assembly GCA_034428455.1. GTDB lineage: Bacteria > Chloroflexota > Dehalococcoidia > Lucifugimonadales > UBA3495 > Bin87. Next base: position 7,364 of record DAOUHZ010000121.1, on the reverse strand, counting down.
GTGGAGTTTTCCAGTGTCGGGCGCTTGCTGACCCGGTGCGTATCGGAGGTTCGCGTCGCGAAGGCTTGGTGTCTGCCGGACCTGCATTCGTCGCGCAGATGCCTCGCCACGTACAATCGTGCCATGGGCCCGAAGTACCTGGCACGCCTCGCAGCCACGGCTGTTCTGATCGTAATCGCCGGGAGTGGCTGTGAGTCTGATGCCGAGAGCGCCAGGAGTCCCACCACCATCGGTGCCTCGGTCGCCACGCGGTCTCTCGCGCCTCCAATATACGTCGGCAGCATCGACGAGGTGATCGGCCCGGAGGGTCCGCTGGGTCCCGCATTTGATGACGCGGGCTTCCGGCAATTGCGCCGCCCCGATGCGATCCTCCCGGTGTACCACCCCCGATTCCTCGGTTCCGACGAGTCTGGCCTGCCTGACGACGAGCTGATCATCGGCCTCAAAATCAACGGGGATGCGCGCGCCTATCCGGCCGGGCTGCTGTATCACCGGGAAATGGTGAACGACACCGTCGGCGGCGTGCCGGTTCTAGTTACCTGGTGTCCTCTCTGCTATACGGCTCTGGTGCACGACCGCCGGCTGGATGGCAGCGCGGCCATGTTCGGCAATCAGGGGGCTTTGTACAAGGGAGCGATGACCTGGTTCGATCACGGCACGGGCAGCGTGTGGTCACAGCCCTTGGGTGTCGCCATCGCCGGGCCTTTGGCCGGGCACGGCCTCGAGCTAATGCCGTCCCAGCTCACTACATGGGCGCAATGGCTTGCCGCCAACCCCGACAGCCGGGTTCTGGCTTCGGACATCCCGTCCGTTCCCTACAGCGGCCGCAGACTCGGCGAGGATCACGTAGCCGGTCTGGTTGTCGCAAACCACGCCATGGCATGGCCCTACCTGTCGGTGCTGGATGCTGGATCCATCGCCGCCGAAATTGGCGGGATCGACCTGGTAGTCAGCGTGGACCCAGAGACCGGGGCGATCCGCGCGGCGGCGATCGGCAACGAGCATAGAGAACTGCCGGTGATCATCGCTTACCGGTGGGCGTGGGAGGGATTTTACCCGGATTCGCCGGTTGACAAAGCCTATCGTATTGAGTAAATTGCGCCGGCTACGATGATAATGTATATCATCATTAATGATGATATAGCGCGACGCAATCAATTACGAATTCCGATGGAGGTGACCATTATGGCAACGAAACGCTCATCACAGGTCGCAATCTGCGTTGTTTTGAGCATGGCATTAGCGATTGCCGTCGCCTGTGGCGCTCCCGCTGAACAGCAGCCCGAGACTAGCGCGCCAGCCGCAGCCAGCCAGCAGCAACAGCAGCCGGCGGCGACGGAGGTCCTGTCGGCTCCCGCAGCAGCGCCGGCTCAGCCGACTGCAACCACCGCATTGGCTCAGCCAGCCGGAATGACTGACCGCGCCGCGGGAGGCGCTGCGCCGACAGCCGCCCCCACCGCGACCCCGGTGCCCGCGCAGACTGCCGGCCAGCCGGTGCAGGCCGACCTCCGCGTCGCCATCACGCCACCCTATGCCGAGAACCTGCTTGGCTGGCGCGTCGGAGGCACCAATCAGGGCATGTTGCAGCCCATGCAGGAGCAACTGTTCCAGCGTGACTACGTGACCTGGGAAGCAAAGCCGATGCTGGTTACCGAATGGGAAGTGTCCGAGGACGGCCAGACCTGGCATTTCCAGTTGCGTGAGGATGTGCTCTACCATCATGGCGAGGACACCTTCGGCGTATCCGATTTCGTGTTCAGTCTCCAACTCTGGTCGCACCCGGAGGGCAAGGGAGCCACTGACTGGTTCCACGAGTTCCTCGGACCGGCGGGTGAGAAGCGAAGCATCGAAGTCGACGCTTTGGGTACCACCGCTGCGGTAGAAGAAGTCTCGGATAGCGAGATGATTTGGCACGCCAATCGCCCGGAGCTGTGGGTGCCGTTCTGGTTCTCGGACGCTACGACGGACCCGCTGATTTACAGCCTGGATTACTGGCAGAAAGTGGGCGAGGACGAGTACGCGCAGAATCCGGTGGGCACCGGTCCGTGGCAGCACATCAGCTACCAGCAGGGCGCGAAGCTGGAGTACGAGCGGGTGCCCTACGAGCATTGGCGGATCACGCCGGACTTCGAAACGCTGACCTTCTTCTTCGCCGAGGAAGACTTGACCCGTGTCGCCATGCTCCGCGCCGGCGAGGCAGATATCGCGGAGATTCCGCGCGAGCTCCAGGGTGAGGTCCAAAATGCTGGCTACGCGATAACCCAGAGCACGCTGCCCGCTTTCATGGTGTGGGTCGGTATCGGCGGCCAATACCTGGAAGACAAGCGCGACGCCAACGACCCCAACACCAACGTGCTGGTGCGCCGGGCAATGAACCACGCCATTGACCGCAACGCCATCAACGAAGCCTTCTTCGATAACAAGATGGAACTAATGGCCAATACCGGTTGGCACCCCACGGACCCGGCCTATAGCCCCGATTGGGAGATTCCGGCTTACGACCCCGACCTGTCTCGCCAATTGCTGCAGGAAGCCGGCTACGCCGAGGGCGCTGGCCCCACCGTCGAGTTCATGTCAGGCAAGCTGGTGGGTGTCCCCGAATTGACCGAAATTGCGGTCCCAATTATCTCGTGGCTGGAAGAGGTTGGATTCTCCGTCGACGCTCAGATCGGCGAGTTCCAGCCCATCCGGACCCGCTACAAGGCGCGGGAGATGCAGAGCACACTGTGGACCCACCGGACCGGTTTCTGGCCGTCGGGTCGTAATGTGCGGGTGTATTTCGTCAGCCCCAACCAGCAGGGCGCGGTGTACATGTACGAGGACCCGTACGTGGAGCAGGAATATGACCGCTGGAAGACCAGCGTGAACGCGGAAGAACGCGAGCAGATCATGCGTGAGGTCGGACAGTTCATGTACGAACAGAACGCCACGATGCCGTTGGGCTTCCTGTTCGCGGAATTCGGCATCAATCCTGCGGTAATCGCCGAATACTCCGTCAACAACAGCTACTTCGGGGGAATGAAGGGCCACGAGTACACCAAGGTGGTTCGCAATTAACGTTGCCGCAGGCGGCGCGTTTCTCGCCGAAATGCGTCGCCTGCGCACCCAATCCCAAGCTTCCCAGCGATCGGTTCAACACCGGCGGCAGCATATTGCGACGCCGACCGCGGCGAGTTCGGTCGAAGTGTACGGATTGCGTCGCGCCGAATCGTAGGCAATGTGAACCATGGCACCTGTTAAGTACTATAATTACTGTTATTATTACGATAACATTATAGATTCGTGCATAATGTGTTCTATTTGCGCAATGTTTATGGTATGTCAGGTCGTGGTGCTACACATTCAGGTTGACATTGATATGGATTTTCAGTACCTTCCGCCGCACGATTCGAACGGTCCAGGCCGTTCGAGAGATGCATGACGTCGCATCAGGCCGACGAGCCAAGCGGCGCAGAGGTGGGAATCTATGTCAAGAGGATTAGCACTACGAACTGGCATCATGGGCCTCCTGGCCCTTGCCATCACTGCAGCGATAGCCTGCGGGGCCCCTGCTGAACAACAGCCGGCGAGCAGCGCGCCGGCCGCCGCACAGCAACAGCAGCCGGCGCAGCCACAGCAACCGGCGGCTACCGAGGCCCCGGCTGCTGCTACACAAGCCGAGCCGACCGCAACCACTGCATTAGCTCAGCCGGCCGGCATGAGCGACCGCGCAGCCGGCGGTGCTGCCCCGACCGCAGTCCCGAAGCCTGAGCCCGCCCCGGCCACTACTGCGGGTGAGCCGGTACAGGCCGACCTGCGCGTCGCCATCACCCCGCCTTATGCGGAAAACCTTCTGGGTTGGCGTGTGGGCGGAACCAACCAGGGCATCCTACAGCCGATGCAGGAAGCGCTGTTCCAACGTGACTACCAGACTTGGGAAGCGCGTCCCATGCTCGCCGAATCGTGGTCGGTGTCCCCAGACGGAAAGCAGTGGACGATCAAACTCCGTGAGAACGTTCCCTTCCACCACGAGGCGGACACGTTCGGCGTTTCTGACTTCGTGTTCAGTTTCCAGCTCTGGTCCCATCCTGAAGCCAAGACCGGCTTCGGCGATTTCTGGCACCAGATACTGGGGCCGGAAGGCGAGCAGAGGAGCTGGGAACTCGAAGATATGGGGACCGCCGCGACCGTCACGGAAGTCAGTGACAACGAGATGGTCTGGAATATGAACCGGCCGGAGTTGTGGATCCCGTTCTACGCATCGGAGGCCACCACCGACCCATTGATCTATAGTCTGGATTACTGGCAGACGAACGGTGAGGAAGCCTATGCGGCTAATCCGGTCGGAACCGGCCCCTGGAAGCACGTCAGCTACGAGCAGGGCGCCAAGCTGGAGTACGAGCGGGCCTTCGACGACCACTGGCGCGTCAACCCCGACTTCGAGACCCTCACGTTCTTCTTCGCTGAAGAGGACCTGACCCGCGTTGCCATGCTTCGCGCCGGCGAGGCCGACATTGCTGAGATCCCTCGGGAGCTTCAGGGCGAGATCCAAAACGCTGGCTACGCGATCACCCAGAGCACGCTACCGGCATTCATGGTGTGGATCGGCATAGGCGGCCAGTACCTCGAAGACCGGCGCGACGCCAACGACCCCAACACCAACGTGCTGGTGCGGCGTGCCATGAACCATGCCATGAATCGCGACGCGCTCAACGAGGCCTTCTTCGACAACAAGATGGAACTCATGGCTAACACCGGCTGGCATCCCACAGATCCATCCTATGACCCCGCGTGGGAAATTCCCGCCTACGATCCTGATCTTGCCCGGCAACTGCTCCAGGAAGCGGGTTACGCTGAAGGGTCCGGCCCCAGTATCGAGTTCATGGCCGGCAAGCTGGTCGGCGTTCCCGAGTTGACCGAAATTGCAGTGCCGATGATCTCCTGGCTGGAGGACGTGGGCTTCACGGTTGACGCGCAGATAGGCGAGTTTCAGCCCATCCGGACGCGGTACAAGGCTCGCGAGATGAACAGCGTGCTGTGGACCCACCGCACCGGGTTCTGGCCCGCCGGGCGCAACATGCGAGTATACTTCGTTAGCCCCACCCTCGCCGGAGCGGTCTATATGTACGAGGACCCCTACACCGAGGACCTGTTCAGCAAGTGGCAGAGCAGCGTGGATGAAGAAGAACGGCTCAACCTGATGAAGGACGCCGGCCAGTACATGTACGAGCAGAACGCCACTATCCCGCTGGGCTTCCTTTTCGCAGAGTTCGGCATCAATCCCAACGTCATCGCCGAGTATTCCGTGAACAACAGCTACTTCGGTGGCATGAAGGGTCACGAGTACACCCAGGTGGTGCGACAGTAAACCGCAGGCACGGAGGGGCGACCGGCCGGTCGCCCTTCCCAATTACTCGACACGCAACCCACTGACTGCGAAGGTCTCCCATGCAGCGTTTCATATTTTTGCGGGTGATACAGTCGATCCTGGCGATCCTGGTTATCAGCGCCGTGGTGTTCGCGCTGGCGCGGGTCACCGGCGACCCGGTGGCCATCCTGCTTCCGGAGGACGCCAGCCCGGCCGTGGTGGAGCAAGTGCGCTCGAAATGGGGACTGGACCAGCCGATCTATGTCCAATACGCCCGGTACATCGGCAACTTCGTCACCGGCGACTTCGGCGAGGCCTGGGCTTACGGTGGGGTTCCCATTACCGAGTTGATCGCGCGGCGGTTGCCCAACACCATTGTGCTGGCCTCCTTCGCGTGGGTAATCAGCGCATCCATCGCATTGCCCATCGGCGTGATGGTGGCAGTCAAGAAGGACTCCGCCTTTGACTGGGCGGGGAAGGTTATCGCCCTTATCGGGCAGTCCGCTCCCTCATTCGCCATCGGTCTGATCTTGATGTGGGTTTTCGCTGTAATCCTGGGCTGGTTACCCACCTCCGGCAACGATGCCGGGTTCAAGTCGATCATCTTGCCCGGGGTCGCGCTCGGTTACTACAACGTTGCGGCGGTGATGCGCCTCACCAGATCATCGATGCTGGAAGTGCTCGACACGGAGTACGTCAAACTGGCCCGCATCAAAGGCATGCCGGAGCGCAAAGTCATCTGGAAACATTGTTTCCGCAACGCGCTGATCGTTCCTTTCACCTATATGGGTCTCATCGGCGCGGTGCTGCTTACCGGCTCCGTGGTCATCGAAACGGTGTTCGTGTGGCCGGGCCTGGGAGACCTCGCCATCGACGCCATACGCAATCGGGACTTCCCGGTTATCCAGAGCATCGTCATCCTGTTCGCCGCGTTCTACATATTCATCAACCTGGCAGTTGACGTGGCGTACGCCTACCTGAACCCTCGGATCCGCTACTAGACGAGCTGGCTCCCGCGCACTCGCCGCCCGCACAAGGATATTAGCGATGACCACCCCTACCGCGACCCCTGCCGTCTCGACGGCTCCCGCTGACGAGTTGTATCGTCAACGCGGTTTGATCGGCCGGGCATGGATCACCACCCGCCAGTTTCCGATAATACCGCTGTTGATCCTGGCGATCATGTTGATCATCCCGGCGATCTTTGCCAACGTGATCGCCCCGCACGACCCGACGGAAGTGAACCTGGGCGACCGTCTCATTCCGCCGGCCTGGCAGCAAGGCGGCAGTTGGCAGTACGTGCTGGGTACGGACCGCCAGGGGTTCGACATCCTCAGCCGCATAATTCACGGAGCGCGGATTTCGCTGTCCATCTCGCTGCTCGCGATCGCGCTGGGCGGTGGAGTTGGAACTGTGCTGGGACTTCTTGCGGCTTACGGCGGGGGCTGGGTCGACAACCTGATAATGCGGATCGTCGACATTAAGCTGGCGTTCCCGTCAATCCTGTTGGCATTGGTGTTGGTCGCAGTCAGCGGGCCGGGCTTCCAAACGGTGGTTTTGGTCATCGCATTGCTGCTGTGGGCCAGGTTCGCGCGGATGGTGCGCGGCGAGGCTCTGGCCGTCAAGCAGCAGGACTTCATCGCCCGCGCGCAGGTGGCGGGCGCGTCTCCCACCCGCATCATGATGCGCCACATTTTCCCCAACGTGGTGAACACGGTGGTAGTCCTGGCCACCCTGGAGGTTGGCCACGTGATCATCCTGGAGTCCACGCTGAGCTTCCTCGGCGCGGGCCTGGTGAAGCCGACACCCGCATGGGGCCTCATGGTAGCCGACGGACGAGCCCTCATTGTCACCGCCTGGTGGCTGTTCTTCTTCCCCACCATGGCCATAGTGTTGACCGTGCTGTCCATGAACCTGCTGGGAGACTGGCTCCGGGACCGGCTTGACCCCAAGCTGCGCAACGTGTAGCTTGCATCGGAAATAACGCATCGTGACGGCGGGGCGTGTTATCGCACCC
>DAOUHZ010000120.1:0-22355 GCA_034428455.1 Dehalococcoidia bacterium | reverse complement strand
AACTTGGGCTACGAATACTACCTAGCCACCCCAGACCCACCGCCACAGCTCTTTACCCCTCCAAGTCGCCAAACCGGGTACGCGTGAGTCAAAGATATTGTCAGAAGCAGGATTTGCCGGATTAGAGGATTTTCGGGATTTATGCACATCCTGAAAATCTGGAAATCCCGAAAATCCTGCTTCTGACGTTTAGCGCCGTCACTCCATGCGCCGTATCCGCGGCGCGCCCACCGTCGCCGCGACGTTGATGGCCACCAGAGCCGCGCCGTTGATGAGCAGGGCCCGCGGGGCGCCGACGAATCCGGCCAAAGCTCCGATCCCAACGTGCCCCACCGGGGCGAACCCGACGCTCAGCACCCAGGACCCCATGGCCCGGCCGCGTTCCTCGTCCGGCACCAGGTCCTGCATCAGGGTCTTGTACAGCGTGTCCACGGCCATCGCGCACGCGTTGACGAACAGGAGCACCACCATGAAGGTGTAGATGTTGACCGACAGCGAGAACGCCATCAGCCCGCCGCCAAATCCCAGCGCCGTCGCCAGGGTCAAGAGCCCCTTCTTTCGAGCCGTGCCCAGCCCGGCCAGGATCCACAGGCCCAGCAGCCCTCCCGCCTGGCGTCCGGCGGTCATGACCCCCAGCCCCGTCGGCCCCACGTGCAGCACGTCCTTGGCGAACACCGGAAACAGCGTCATGTGGGTGAAGCCCAACACCTCGGTCGTTGCAGTGAGGAACATGAGCATCAGCAGGATGGGATACTGGCGCACCAGCCGGGCGTAGCTCGTCAGGTTGGCCAGGACCGATTCCGACGACGCGCGCAGCGAGCGTCCCTCGTTGTCGATCAGCAGGGTGGCGCCGGCGGAGATCGCGTAGAACGCTGCGGACGCGATGAACTGCCAACCCGGGCCAACCAGGTCGATCATCGCGCCCGAAACCAGCGACCCGATGATTCCGCCGCCCTGCATCGCCATGGCGGCCAGCGCCAGCCCGTTGAGGGCCAGGCCGGAACCCACGATGTCGTAGGTGAACGCCTGCCGGATGGTGATGGTGAAGGCCAACATGCTGCCGAGAGCGGTCACCAGGGCGATCAATGCCCAGGCGTTGACGAAACCCTGGAGCAGCATCAGCCCCATCAGCAGCGCGACGACCGAAGCCGCCAGGGTGCCGACGCGCAGCAGGGCCCGACGCGACCACCGGTCCGCGACGGCCCCGGACAACATGCCCAGCACGAAGAAGGGCAGCATCCGGGCGGCCGCGGCTACCCCCACCATGAACTCCGATCCGGTGAGCTCGTAGATGAGCCAGCCAACGGACACCTGCTCCATTCCCGTGGCCAGGGAATAGAAGGCCGTCGATGCCCAGAGCAGGCGAAAGTCCTTGATGCGGAGGGATGCAGCCCAGTTCCACATGGGGTTCACTGGCCTGGGATGATACACGCGCCAGTCCGGTAACCCCAATCACACGGGCTTCCGGTTTACGCAGAGGCTGACCAGGGCAATCGCGTCTTCAACACAATCCAAAGACGGACGCGGAGTACATCGTTTGATTTGATCACACTCCGCTCTTTCCCGCACTCCAAAGCCTTTGAAACCCGTCCGCCGGTCCAAAATTGACCGGCTGCATCAACACAACCGTATCCTGTCCATCCCGTTCATCCTGTTTATCCCGGTAAAATTCACCGGCAGCCGTTGCCATGTGCCACAGCTCCAACACCGCAAACATCATCGGCTCAAATGCGATTGCCCTGTGAGGCTGGGGCGGTCGTTTTACCCGCCCCGGCGGATGTTGTACACTTACCGCAACCTTCTCGAGGCAGATCAGCTCGTGGCGCAAGTTACCGTAATCGGAACCGGACTCATCGGCACTTCTCTGGGCCTGGCCCTCCGCGCATCCAGCCTGCGCAACCTCACCGTGGTCGGAACCGACGCCGACAGCGCGGCCCGCTCCGGCGCCCAGCGAAAGGACGCCTTCGACCGCGTGGAAGGCCGCCTGGGCAACGCCATCGCCGAGGCGGACATCATCGTCCTGGCCACGCCGGTGCTGGCCATGCGCGAGCTTCTCGAAGGCATGGCCGACTACCTGCCCGAGGGCTGCGTGGTCACCGACGTGGGGAGCACCAAGACGCAGGTCCTCCAGTGGGCCGACGAATACCTGCCCGACTCGGTGGACTTCGTGGGCGGGCATCCCATGGCCGGCCGAGAAACCCCTGGCCCCGACAACGCCGACGGGACGATGTTCTCCGGCAAGCCCTATTGCGTCATCCCCAGCCCCCGGGCCAGCGAACGCGCGGTGGGCGAGATATCCACCCTCGCCGAGGCCGTGGGCGCCGTGCCCTACTTCATCAGCGTTGACGAGCACGACAGCTTCGTCGCCGCGGTGAGCCATCTGCCCTTCGTCCTGTCCACGGCCCTGGTCGGCTGCACCAGCAAGTCCGCCAACTGGTCGGACATCGGTCAGCTGGCATCCTCGGGCTACCGGGACATCACGCGCCTGGCGTCGGGCGACCCGATAATGCACCGGGACATCTGCATCAGCAACGCCGAGCCCATCGTGGCCTGGATCGACGCGTTTATACGGGAGCTCTACGAATACCGCAAGCTCCTGGCTACCGACGGCGAACCACCCGACACCGACGCCGTCGGTACTGTTTTTGAGGACGCCATGCTGGCCCGGAACAAGTGGATGGCCGGCGAGGTGAACCCGCGCTCCCGCGAACTGGAGAACACGCCCGAGTACCCGACGTTCAGCCAGTCCATGGGCCAGATGTTCCTGGGCGGCTTCGCCGACCGCGCCCGTCGCATGATGACGGGTGGCCCGCCAAACGACCGTCGAGGCAACGACCGCGACTCCGGCAACCGGCGCTGATTCCCGGGGCTGTGACCCTACCGAAGCTCTCACTCCGCACCGTGTTTTCGAGTAACTGTTCAGGTTGTTGTCATTGCGAGGCGCTCGCGCCGTGGCAATCTCGTCCTGGTGCCGGAACCGTCCCCGAACTATCTCCCTACTCCAACGAGATTGCCGCGCTGCGCTCGCAATGACAGGTTCAAGCGCGTAAGCCCTATCATGTAGATCCTGTCCATCGATGTAAAGAAAACCGGAGGAACGCAGGTGGAACAGATCATTCGCAGCCCCGAACGCCTGGCCGGTTCCCTGGCCGTGCCCGGCGACAAGTCGGTGTCCCACCGCTCACTGATCCTCAACGCCATCGCCAACGGCACTGCGACCGTAACCGGAATTTCTGACGGCGCCGACGTGCGCTCCACCGCCGCCTGCCTCCGCGCCATGGGCGTGTCCATAGATCCCCTGGACGAGTCCGGCAGCTTTCGCGTCGCCGGGCTGGGACCCAACCTGGACGAGCCGGCCGACCTGCTGGACGCCGGCAACAGCGGCACTTCCATGCGGCTGCTCTCGGGCCTGCTCGCCAGCCAGGACTTTCTGTCGGTGCTGTCGGGCGACGGATCATTGCGCTCCCGTCCCATGGGCCGCATTGTGCAGCCCTTGCAGCAGATGGGCGCGTCCATCATGGGACGCAGCGGGAACACTCTGGCTCCGCTGGCCATACGCGGCGGCAGCCTGCGCTCCATCGAGTACGAGATGCCCGTGGCCAGCGCGCAGGTCAAGTCCTGCCTGATGCTGGCCGGCCTGGCGGCGTCCGGTCCCACCGTGCTGCACCAGCCGGCCCTATCTCGCGACCACACCGAGCGCATGATGTCCGCCATGGGCGCTAGGGTCGAATCGGATGGGCTGGCCCTGACCCTGCATCCGGCGGAGCTGAATGCGGTGGACGTGGCGGTTCCCGGCGACATCTCCTCGGCGGCCTTCTGGATGGTCGCCGGCCTGATCCACCCCAACGCCCGCGTCACCATTACCGGCGTCGGCCTGAACCCCAGCCGCGCCGGCATCATCGACGCCTTGCAGATGATGGGCGCCGGCGATTCGCTGCGCCTGGAAAACGAGCGTGTGGAGGGCGGCGAACCCGTCGCTGACGTGGTTGCGTCTTCGGCCAGCCTCAAGGGCATCGACCTGGGAGGCGAGATCATTCCCATCATGATCGACGAGCTTCCGGTGCTGGCTGTTGCCGCGTGTTTCGCGGAAGGTGACACCATCATCCGTGACGCCGCCGAACTGCGCGTCAAGGAGTCGGACCGCATCGCCACCACGGTATCGGAATTGACCCGCCTGGGCGGTAAGTTGGAGCCGCGGGACGACGGCATGGTCATCCACGGCGTGGGCGGCCTCACCGGCGCAGAAGTCGAGAGCCACGGCGACCACCGGCTGGCGATGTCCATGGCCGTGGCCGGCCTGGCCGCCTCGGGAGAGACGACCATCCACGGGGCAGAGGACGCATCGGTGTCCTACCCGATATTCTGGGAGCATCTCGCCAGCCTGGTTGGCGAGGGCCGCTGATCCCAACACTGCCCAATTTTGGAGCGAATATTGTGGAACCGACGTCTCCCTTCATTGTCTATGCGCCTCTGATCCTTGCCATCATCAGTGCGCTTGGATTTGCAGTAACCGTCGGCATCCTGATATTCAGTCGGGTATTCCGATTGGGCAAGTTTTTCGCCGAATTCACTGCCCTGCAGGAAACCGTCGCAACCTTGCAAGAAACCGTAGCCGACGACAAGACCGAACTGCATCAGGCCATCGCTGATAACAAAGCGGAAATTGACGAATTGCGTCAGGAAATGCGAGACGGGTTCGCCAGAATGGATGCCAAGATAGAGGCCGGGCTGCAGGAACTGCGCGGGTATTTCGTTGCTCATCTTGAGTATCATGCCAATTACCCGGGCGACGATGACTGATCCAAAGCGGTAGACAGGCGGCGTTGCAACTAATCGTATGTTCGCGAGTGAGCTGCCCCAGGCCAGCCCCGCGCCGCCGCTGCTGGTGGTGATCTCCGGACCGTCCGGAGCAGGTAAGGGCTCGGTGCTGGCCGAGCTCAAGAAACTGGAGCGCCCCTGGCATCACGTGGTGACCGCGACCACGCGGCCCATGAGGGCGGGCGAGGTTGACGGCCAGGACTACATCTTCCTGGATGTGGACACCTTCCTGCGCATGAGGGAGCGGGACGAGTTGCTGGAGTCAGCCCAGGTGTACGATCGCTGGTACGGCGTCCCACGTCAGCAGGTTCGCGACCCGCTCATCGCCGGCCGGGACGTTATACTAGAGATAGACGTCCAGGGCGCGGCAACCATCCGAAACATCGCGCCGGAGGCTCTGACCATATTCGTGATGCCCGCCAGTATGGACGAACTTCGCAGCCGCCTGGCCGGCCGCGGCACCGAGGACGCGGCGGAGATGGAGCGCCGCCTGCATGAGGCATCCGTCGAGTTGGGTCGCATGCACGAGTTCGACTACCGCGTGGTCAACCGCAACGGCAAATTGGACGACGCCGTGCGCGAAATCGACGCCATCATCACTGCCGAGAAATGCCGGGTGAACCCGCGGTTGGTGCAGTTTCTCTAGGCCGGAGAACAGAATGACGACACAGACTGAAACCCCCTTGCGCCCCCGCCTGCCCGACTGGCTGAAAGTGCGAATGCCCGGTGGCCCGCGCTACATCGAGCTGAAACAGATCATGCGGGACAGCCAGTTGCACACGGTATGCGAGGAAGCCCACTGCCCTAACATCGGCGAGTGCTGGGAGCGGTCCGCCGCTACGTTCATGATCCTGGGCGACATCTGCACCCGCGCCTGCGCTTACTGCGCCGTCACCACCGGCAGGCCAGGCACGCTGGACCTGGGCGAACCGTTCCGCCTGGCGTCCACGGTCAAGCGCATGGGCCTGAAGTACTGCGTGATCACCTCGGTGAACCGTGACGACCTGCCTGATGGAGGGGCCGGCATCTTCTCCGCCTGCATCAAGCAGGTTCGGGCCGCCGTCCCCGGTTGCCGGGTGGAGGTTCTGATACCTGATTTTGACGGCAACTGGGACGCGCTGGCGAAGGTGGTCGCCGCCCAACCCCAGGTGCTGAACCACAACATCGAGTCGGTGGAGCGCGTGTTCTGCCGGGTGCGCCCCAGGGGCGACTACCGGCAGTCGCTGGAGCTATTGCGTCGGGTCAAGGATCTCGATCCTGAAATGCCCACCAAGTCGGGCATCATCGTCGGAATGGGCGAGACCGTCGACGAAGTGAAGCAGACCATGGCCGACCTGCGCGCCGTGAACTGCGACCTGCTCACCATCGGCCAGTACCTCCGTCCGTCCATCAAGCATATCCGCATCGACCGTTTCTACACCCCCGCCGAGTTTGAGGAACTGCGCGTCGCCGGAGAGTCCATGGGTTTCAAGCACGTCGCGTCCGGCCCGCTGGTCCGCTCCTCCTACCACGCCGACGAGCAGCACGACGCGGCTTCAGAGCCGACAGCCCAACAAACCTAGTTCGCAGCGGACGTGCGGATCATCGCAAGGCGGACATTACGGGAATTCTGGCAGCGGCACCCAAATGCCCGGGAAGCGCTTGAGGCTTGGTATGCGGAGGTACGTAAAGCAGACTGGCCCAGCCCAAGTCACGTGATCCGTCGGTTTCCTCAGGCGAGTATCGTAGGGTCCACCCGCGTGGTATTTCGGATAAAGGGCAATGACTATCGCCTGGTGGTTGACATTTTCTACCCCGGACGTGAGATTTACATCCGCTTCATCGGCACTCATGCGGAATACGACCGCATCAATGCTGCGGAGGTTTGATCATGGCCAATATCCCTCACATAGCCAACGAAGAGGATTACAACCTCGCATTGGCACGCATGGACGAGATATTTCACGCCGCTATCGGCACGCGTGAAGGCGATGAGCGCGATCTCCTGTTTGAGCTGATCGAAGCGTACGAGGAACGGCATCATCCTATTGATTTGCCCAGCATCCCCGCAGCTATAGAGTTCCACATGGAGCAGCTCGGGCTTACGCCTGGTGACTTGGCTCCCCTGGTGGGAAGTCAGAAAGCGGCAGCGGCAGTGCTATCAGGTCGAATGGACATTACCATGGCGATGGCCCGCGCCCTGCACAAGCATTGGGGGATACCTGCCGAGGTTCTGTTACAAGAACCATCGCCTATTCCCGTCCCCAACCCACTGGTATGACCTCGCGGAATTGGCGCATGGCCTCAATGTGCTGATCCACCGAGCTCAAGGGACCGCGGCGGGCCTCCGCCATGACGTGGGTGCCGCCCAGGGATTGCCAGCCCTCCACCTCGGCCAGCCATTCGTCGGGAGACTTGTCGGGCATACGGATGCGTCCGGAGAGGCCCACGTCGGTGGGTTGCCGTCCCGACTCGGCGATGTAGGTCTGCATCTTGTCCAGAACCGCCTTCGCAGTGTCGCCGGGCGGAAAGCTGGGGAACCATCCGTCGCCCATGCGGGCGATGCGGCGCAGCACCACGTCCCGGGGCACGGGGCCGGCCGACCCGCCGGCGCCGAACCACACCGGGATGGGTCGTTGAATCGGCAGCGGCTTGATCCCCGCCGAGCGCACCGAGTGCCAGCGGCCGTCGAAATCGACCACCTCCTGCGTCCACAGAGCCCGCATCAGGTCAATCTGCTCTTCGGAGCGGATGCCCCGGTTGGTGAAGTCCTCGCCCAGGGCCTCGAACTCCACGTGGTTCCAGCCCACGCCGATGCCCAGGGTGAGGCGCCCGCCGCTGAGCACGTCGACCTCGGCGGCCTGCTTGGCCACCAGAGCAGTTTGGCGCTGGGGCAGGATCAGGATGCCGGTGATCAGGCGGATGCGCGTGGTCAGGGCCGCGATGAACGCCAGGGTCGTCAGCGACTCGTGGATCACGCTGTGGTGGGTGTAGTAACTGCCGCGGACATGTTCGTGGTGGTCCGGGTCGGCGCCCAGCACGTGGTCGGCGATGAACAGGTAGTCGAACTCCATTCCCTCAACAGCCTCAACGTAGTCGCGAATGGCGGCCGGGTCGGGACCGATCTCAGTTTGCGGGAAGATTGCGCCGATTTGCATTGGAACCTCTTTGAGTTTTACATCGATGGACAGGATGAACAGGATTTTGACTAGCGGCGGTATTCGTCACCGCAGTCGCCGATTATGCGATAAAGGTCGCGGGCATCGGCCTGCACGGTTTCGATCGCTTGATTGTCGGCGCCATCGAAGGCGAAACTGAAGAGCCGGGCGTTTTCGGCGATGTGCTCCGCCACACCCAACCGCGCCCCGATGATCACGCCGGCCACGGTGGGCTTCTCCAGGATGTACCGCTCCGCGACGTTGGCGATGCTGACCTCGTGCTTGTCGGCGATGCGTCGCAATACCGAAAGCAGTTGCTGGAAAAGCCGCCATCCGCCCCAGGCGTCGATCATCTGCTTGTACTTGCGCAGGCTGGCGGTGTTCAACTCGGTGGGACCGGGCTCGGGTTGGCCGAGGAACCGATCCGAGAGCAAACCACCACAGAGAACGCCGTAGGGCAGCAGCCACACCCGTTGCTCCTCGCACGCCTGGGACATCTGCACTTCCGGCCGGCGGTCAATCAGTGAGTACTGCACCTGGTTGGACACCACGCGCACGCCGTGGTCGGCGATCTCGCGCAATCGTTCCGTGTCGAAGTTGGTCAGTGCCACGCGGTGAATCTTGCCCTCGTCGCGCAACGCCGCCAGCTGTTCCAGGGCATCCAGATAGCGCTTGTCGCGGTATTCCCACCAGTGGAATTGCAGCAGGTCCAATCGCTCGACCCCCATGCGCCGCAGGGAGATGTCCACGTTGTTCTCGACGATTTGGCGGGTCATCGGACCCGGGCGCGGCACCCACTTGGTGAACGCCTGCACATCGGACAGGGCGGCCTGGCCGCGTTCAGCCTCCAGCCGCCGGCGAAACTCGCCGATGAAGTCCTCGGCCGGCCCGTAGTGATCGGCCAGATCCCAGGTGGTGAAGCCGGCGTCGTGGTACGCCAGCATCGCTTCGAGCGCAGCGGCGGGATCGATGCGACCGTGGGCCCCGGACACCTGCCACATGCCGTTGAGGATGCGGCAGATGGCTAGGCCGTCGACGAAGCGGAGGCGGGACTCTGGCGGGAGGGACATGGTGCTGCCAACCATCAACTGGGGCGTCATGAGTAGGGTCCCGCCAGAGTACCAGCCTGACCGGGTTGCGGCAACGGTGGCGGTCCGACGTCGGCGGTCTCTGCCAGCAACAGTTACAATAAGATATATGCGTGGTGACCGCATTATGCCAACACAAGCAGAGTGGAGCCGTTATCATGCCCGGCAGTGATTACACCGAACAGATGGAAACAGTGGTCGAACGAACCATTGAAGAGAACGAACTAGAGGCATTTGAAAAATACTGGGAGTTGAGCAGGGATCTCATAGCGGGGTTACCGGTACGGGCGTTCTACGTGGTTGCTGATGAAGGCTACGGAAATTTGGCCATCATCACCGATCGGTCAATCATCGACATTGAAGCGGATGACGACGACGATGACCTTGGTTACATCTCCCTTACCACGATTGAATCCATCGCCAAAGTCCATTTTCGAGCCGGCCCGGTGCAGACCATTCCAAATTCTGAGGACGCGCAATTGACTATCATCCTTTCAATTGCTGGCGCCACCGGAAGCGGCCCGTACTGGATTGCCGAAACGGACGCTGAGTACAAGCATCTCACGCGCTTTGGAACCGCTTTGATGAGCGCAATCAACGGATACTGATCGGACAGCGAGGTTGTATCATGGCTCAATATGAGTCAGCTCTAACTGGGTCTCCCCGGCAGAAACGCAAACCCTTTACTATCCCTCCCGTGGATGCGAAAAAGCGGCAGCCTCAATTAACGCTGTACTTTTCCCCCGATGTCGAGGCACTGCTCACGCCGTTCCGGGTTAGGGCATTGCAGCGGATCTACGAAATCACGCATCGGCACCTGGGCGACCGCATCAAATCAACTGTCGTCCAGGTCGAGGACACTTACGACGAACCCGATCATACTTCGCTGGTGTTGGCCATTTGGGCCGAAATGGATAAAGACGAATGGCGCCGCTATGACCTGGCAATCAGCGACGCCGTTTTCGATTACACCGAATCCTTTGAAACGAACGAGTGGAACGATTACATCGACACAATTCGCTTTGAAGTCCTGCCGCTGAAACTATGAGACCACTGGACTTTTACAACCTCGGGGTGCAGCTTGCCGCATCAGCGCGAACGGAAGCCGAGTACCGCGCCACTATAGGGAGGCTGTACTACGGCCTGCATCATGAAGCATGTTGCCGCTATTTCAGGGAGTTTCAGAATGCGTTGCCACTGGCCCGCGGCAGCCGGCACGTCCAACTCATTCAGCGGTATCGGGCGCTTCGCGGCAACCGCCCTGCGCAACGTGTACAGAGCCTGTTAGGGCAGCTATCCGGTATGCGCAACGTATCTGACTACGAGTTGAATAGCGCTATGCAATACCGTGGCCGGACGTACCACCCGGGCGATCTGATGACCGCGGCAGTTTCAGTTGCCGCCTCTTTGTTGGCCGAGTTGGAATCTTTCTCACCCGGAGCGTCGGCGGACGGCTGTGTCTGTCGTGTCACCCGTTAAGAGATTTATCCCTGTGTTAGGATGCCCGCAGTCACCCTCTCAGAGGGTGTCCAAAAAGTTGACTGTGAATTTCATGCGAAAGATGAAATTGTGAAGAAATTCCCCCTCACCCCAACCCCCTCCCGCCAGGGGAGAGGGGGTTTTTAGACACCCTCTCAGATTGCAGCTCTTCCCGCCCAGCACAGGAGGCTTTCCCATGACTACGCAACAGCCCATCCGCATCGGACTGATCGGCGCCAACATCCACCAGGGCTGGTCGCCTCGGGCGCACCTGCCCGCCCTTGCCGCGCACCCCGACTTCGACCTGTCCGCGGTGTGCACCACCCGGGAGGAATCGGCCAACGAGGCCATGGCGGCGTTCAACGCCGGCAGCGCGTGGGACGACTACAATCGCATGCTGGCCGACGCCGATATCGAGGCCGCCACCATCTCGCTGCGCGTGCCCAGCCATTACGAGCCGACCACCGCCGCGCTGCGGGCCGGCAAGCACACCTTCACCGAGTGGCCGCTGGGCCGCACCACTGCCGAGGCTATCGAGATGGCCGACCTCGCGCGGGAACAGGGCGTCAAGACCATCGTCGGACTCCAGGCGAGAGCCAATCCCGCCATCGTGCACCTGCGCAACCTGGTGGCCGACGGCTACGTGGGGCGGGTCATGACTTGCCACGTGCGCCTGATGCGCGAAGGCGTGCTCTCTCGGGATTCGGGGCGAACCTGGCAGCGGGACAACGAGCTTGGGGCCCACACCCTGACCATCGCCTGCGGGCACACCATCGACGCCCTGTGCAGCGTGGTGGGCGAGTTCGCCGACGTGGCCACCGTGGTCAGCACCCAGGCCACCACCTGGCACGAGACCGACACCGGTCAGGACCTGCCGGTGACGTCGCCGGACAACATCCTGGTGAGCGGGAACTTGCAGAGCGGCGGCGTGGGTTCGGTGCAGATCGGCAGCACGCCGTGGGCCGGCAGCGGCTACCGCATGGAAATCTACGGCGAAGAAGGCACGCTGGTGGCGGTCTCCGTGGACTCTCCGCAGTTGCAGCAGGTCAGCATCCGCGGCGCGCGCGGCGGCAGCAACGAGCTGCAGGACCTGACGCCGGCCGAGGAGCTGCACCTGGCTCCCGAGATACCCGCCGGGTCCCCCTACAACGTTGGCCAGCTGTACAGCCAGTTCGCGGCGTCGATCCGGGGCACGGCCAACGGAGATGCCTTCCCAGACTTCGATCACGCGGTGGGCCTGCACAAGTTCATCGACGCCATTCGCCAATCCAGCGATGAGGGGCAAAGGATCGTTGTGGCGTGATGCTATGCGCCGCAATGCTAAAATAGCTCGAGACCACCAGTTGGGACAGTTGCCATGACGACCACACCTGACATCAGGACCGGCGCCCGCATGACCCTGTCGGAGTTTTTAGACTTGCCCGAAATGGAGCAACGTTGCGAACTTTTGGACGGAGTGGTCGTTGTGGCTGCGTTTCCTATCCCGGATCACCAGATCCTGACGGCTGCGTTGGTAGCCTTTCTATGGCATCAAATAGCAGAACCCGGACTGGGCGTCGTGATGCACGAGGCGGGTCTTGCGCTGTGGGTTGATAGCGCATTGGGTCCGGACATTACCGTCATCCGCGCTGAGCGAGCGGCCATTATCGGAGCCACTACCGTCAACGGCGCGCCGGACATCGTGGTAGAAGTACTATCGTCCGACCGGAACCGCGACCTGGTGCGCAAGCGCCAGCTGTACGAACAGGCCGGAATCCCAGAGTACTGGATCCTGGACGGAGACGCCAACACGCTCACCGCGCTGGAGTTAGCCGCCGACGGAACCTACCGTGAACGCGCTGTCCTCACCGCCGCGGACATCCTGACCACACCGCTATTCCCGGAGTTCCGCCTGCCCCTGGCGCAGCTGTTCCAGCATCCGGCGCGAATACGACCACAGGGATAGGTTGACACGCCAACGCAAAAACCGAGGGGCGGGTGTGCAACCCGCCCCTCTTGCTTCGCCCGATGCCACCGGGGTTAGTCGGCGGTGGTGGTCGCCGTTCCGGCGGCGGTGGCGGAGTCGACGATGGGCTGGTTGGTGCGGGCGTCGACCTCGAATGGGGAGTAGAGCTCCAGCTCCTTGCCCATCTCGCGGACGGCGGGGATGACTTCCTCGCCCATAAGGCGGAGGCTGCGCATCTGGTCATCGTGGGTCATGGCGCCGTCGCCGTCCCAGAAGAACACGCTGCCCGGGCGCAGGTACTCGAGCACCTCGCGGATCTTGGGGATGACCGTCTTGGGTGTGCCGGTGATGATCGTGCTGTCGGCGACCTGGTCCTCGAAGGGCCGGCGGTTGGTGCCGAAGCGGCCGGCGGGGCCGAAGGCGGCGGCGGACAGGCGGCGCGACGTGCGCGACGTGTGCCCCGGCAGGTTCATGATGGCGGGGTTGATGCCGCCCTCGTTGCCCGCCAGGAAGGGGTTGCTGACGCCGGACAGGTACTTGCGTCCGACTTCCTCGGCCAGTTCCTCGGTCTCGTCGACGTGGACCTTCCACAGGTAGGCCACGTTCTGCGTGCCCGACTCGTAGCCGTTCTCGGCCGCGGTGTCGTGGTAGAGCTGGAAGGCTTCGCGGGTGGGCTCCAGGCGGGTGGCCAGGAGGACCAGCGGATAGCGATGCTCGGCGCACCACTTCACCGTCTCAACGGACACGGTGGACGGGATCCAGATCTGCGGGTGCGGCTCCTGCAGGGGCTTGGCCCACGGGTTGACGTAGCGGTAGTGGAAGTGCTTGCCCTCCCAGCGCCAGGGGCCGGGCTCGGTCCACGCCTTGATGATCAGGTCGTGAGCCTCCTCGAACCGCTCGCGGTTGAAGTTGGGCGGCGAGTTGTGGGACCAGCTCTCCCGTCCACCGCCGCGGACGAAGCCGGACACCAGGCGGCCGTGGGAGATCATGTCGATCATGGACAACTGCTCGGCCAGCCACAGGGGGTCGTCCCAGATGGGCAGCACGTTGCCCAGGATGATGATCTTCACCCTGTTGGTGATGCGGGCCAGGATGGACGCGCCGACGTTGGTGACGCCCTGCATGCAGAAGGGTGTGGAGTGGTGCTCGTTGAGCATCACGGCGTCGAAGCCCATCTCCTCGGCATAGACCTTCTCGTCCAGGTAGCGGTTGTAGAGCTGGGCGCCGATGTCGGGCTTGTAGTGGCTGTTGGAGATGCCCAGGTCGGTGCTCTGGGTGCCCATCAGGCCGGACGATTCATCCTGCCAGGGCTGCTCGGTAAAATGGCCAATCAGCATAACGGCCTCTCCTTAGCGGGGTCGCAGTACGGGCGTGTCAATAATGGCCGCAGTTTAGCAGGGGACGGGGGAGGGGGCAAGGTTGGTTGCAGCCGCGAACTGCGGCGGCGTTACAGGCTGCCTGCCAGGTATTCCAGCTCGTCCAGCACTTCGGAAAAGGTAGGGAACTGGTAGCGTTGCAGGGTCTCGTGGAATACTTCCATGCCTGTCGCCGGGTCGTAGACGCGATGGTGGTATTCGTGCGGATCCCTATGCAGATTGTGGTATTTCAGCAGAAGGCGTTCTCCGCGCAGCCACCCGATATATCGGAACGAGTAGGCGCGGATGCGGAGCGTGTTGCCGAAGTAGCGCGCGTCAAACCAGATTTCCACCTCAAGGGCAGCGTCAGTCAGGCAGATGACCTCGCCGATCAAAGAAACGACACTCTCGCCCCCATCGCTGAAGGTGAGAGTGTCCCCGAGCACGAAGGTATGCTGATTCAGTCGGAGTTCGTGGACGGTTCGGTAGTGATCCCAGGTGTTCCAGTCGTGGGGGTCTTTTTGCGGAGGGATAGCGCGCCTTGATAGGCTGAATACCATCTGAGAACCTCGGCGGTAGGATTGATCGCATCCAACTCGAGCAGCGTCGCCATCTTTTCGCTGGACATTTCGTAGCGAATTTCGTACTGGCGCAGCTTTTCCTCAACCTCAGCCAGCATGGTACCGGTCGGCACATGGCGAACCGTGATACTCGTTTTCCCGGTAGTTGACATGGCTTGCCCCCTTTCCTGCTCATCTCATTGTATCGGATGGTCAATCGGCGTCAACGGGACGCCAAGAGAATAGGGGGCACCGGGCTGCGAAATGCGTCGGGTGGGCCATCCCTCTCCGGAGTTTGGCCGGCGGTGGGGCGGAGGCAAAAACAGCCCACTCTTTATGTCCATGCCGGTCCTACTATGCCATCAGCGGATCTATCATGGTAGCCGCATCAGCGATCAGTTCTGTGAGGCCGGCAGCCGTCACTGCGTTGCTAATCTGGCCCCAAAGAGCACGGACAATCTCCCTGGACGGATTGGGTTTCTGCAATTGCGACTGGAGGCTCCCTATATCGGAAATGATTTCCAATTTATCCTGCTGAGGCAGGCAGGGCGCGTCTGTAACGGACTTGATAATCTCTTCAAGCGTATGCGCGAGATCAGTGAACGTGGTATTGACAACGTTCCCATCGCCAACGACCGTGACACCCTGGATGTTGGTAATGTTCACGGATTGGCTTGCTGGACTACGCTCGTACGTGGATGCCGCCTCAAGGCGGTCTATGCCCGAAGCGGAAATCCTATAAGAGCGCTTCTCTTGGGTGCGCACTGCACCACCGGGAGTGGCAAAGGAGCTTTGTTCCGCGGATTCGCTAATCCATCCTTTCTCTATGAGGTAGATAAGATTGCTGGACACCTCTTGCTGCTTGTATCCCTGGTTAGCCTTCATCGCCTTGTTCAGGTCGCGTATTCCAATGGCGGCTTTCTTGGGACTGCGGGACTGTCGATTCACCTCATACATATGACGCAGGATTGCATCGCGAATTGCATCGTTGGGGTTAGCCATCGTTATGATCTCCTTATATGCTCATATCTATTGATACGGTTACTTTAATGATAATCGCCAATCTCAGTTATTGTCAATCTATGTCTTGTTATACTGCTACACTACCAGTGCCGCCCCACGCGGTCGTCGCTTGCCGCCGTGTACCGACGGCTCGGCGCACCACTTGGCCGCCAGCCGGCGTACTGCGGTGTAGATGCTCTCGTCAAAGCCCAGGAGGTCGCAGATTACGTGGCGGTCCAGCCGGGCGCGGTTGGGGTCGGCGTCGGCCAGGTAGGCCGGCTGCAACTCCTGGTCGCGGAACTCGTCGAATATGCTTTGCGCGGTGGCTAATTGCACGTCGCTCAACGTCCGCAAATCCAGCACGGGCAGGGATTCGGCAACCCGAATGGTAATCCTAGCTTTGCTAGACTGCTGGCGGCTGGAGCGCCACCAGTAACACAACAGGCCCAATGTACTGTTGCCCCAGACCGCAAAGGCGTAGTCATAACGCTTGTCGTCAAAAATCACGTTGGGCCAGACAACTCCGCCGATGGATTCCCGCTCGGTGAACGCAACGGCAAGGGGTTGCGCCCCAAAAGTATATTCAAGGTTCAGATGCGCACGACTGGCGGTGGCCCAAACTCCCGCCGCCTTGCTTTCCATACCTGGCCGCACCTGCAACTGCGAATCGGGTTGGCAGACGATACGGGTTTCCTGTTTGGCATCATGATTCCAGAGGGCAGGATAGGTTGCCGTCGGGCTGGGGGCAACCTTGTTGAACGGGCCGCGCGGGGCCGGTCCGGTGATGTCCCGATGCACCAAACCCATTTTGCCGACGCTGCCCAAGTGCGCAACCGGCAAGTCCAGGGCCGACGGTTCACCCGGCAGCCACAGATTGCCGCCGGCCAGCGCGTAGGCGGTCTGCCCCAGGGAGTAATCCAGCAGGCGGACGCTGCCCCAATTGTCGCCATCGCCGGCCGGCGAGGCGGCCAGCATTTCGCCGGCCAAATCGTCGCCGATCGTCAGATGTGCGCCGCCATAGGGGCCGTCAGTGATCGTACGGACGTTATCGCTGCGTACAATACGGTTGGCGACGGCGGCGGCCTGGGCAAATCCCGTCGGACGGCGGTGCAGAGAGGTGAAGCGGGCGGGATGCGGATTCCGGTTTGCGCTGGAATGACGGTTTGGGTCGGTCTTGCGGGCGATAACCAGGCATTCCGCCATGCCGGTGTCGGAGGAGAAGGACATATCCTTGCCGTTGGCGGCGATGCTCAACACCTCCAGGTCCACATAGTCGTCGGACAGCATTTTACGGAAGCCCTGCCAGGACAGGCCCGCCGCCGCCGACAGGGGCAGCACCAGGGCCAGCACGCCGCCGGGCTTGAGCTTGCGATGGGCTAATGCCGCGAATGCCGACGCAATGCCGGCGTTGCCGTGGTAGCAGGAGCCTTTGCCCAACTCGTTGATGCGGTTGCCCATGGCGGTCTGGTCGGCGCGGCTGGCGTCAAAGGCGGCGAAAGCCGGGTTGGTGACGTCGGCGTGGGCGCCCTCGTGATTGGTGGCACGGGTGAAGGGAGGGTTCATAATCACCAGGTCGAAGCCCTCGTCGGGGATGTCAACGTTGATCTGGGCGGCGGTCTCCTCGCCCACGCTGCCGGTGCGCAGGGCCGGGTCGCTGGTGTTGAACAGGGTCAGCGCCGTCGAGGATTGCAGCAGTTCCAGGGAGCCGATGCACACGCTGCCGTCCTGCTGGCGCCCGTAGGGCAGGGTGTAGAGACGGGACTGGCCGAACTGGACGTTGGGCTGTATGCCGGACAGGGTGGAGCCGGTGATGTGGATGGCCGAGGGCATCACGTCGCAACCGAAAAGAACCTCCTCCATCATCGGAGTGTGCAGCGCAGCCGGGTCGCCGCCGGCGCGCTCGTGGCGGGCGGCGATCTGCTCGTACACGGCGGACAGCAGGGCGCCGGTGCCGCAGGCGAAATCGGCAATGCGGAGGCCGGCGATGGCGTCGGCGTCACTCCAGTCTACTTCTCCCTCTCCCCCGGTGGGAGAGGGCTGGGGTGAGGGGGATAGTTTGCTCACCGCCAGGCGGGCCAGCAGCGCCGCCGAGGCCGGCAGGGTGTAGAACGTCGCCAGATACTTGCGGTCAGAAATCAGCCTCTGAAAAATCTGGCCGGTGAGGTCGTGGGCATGAGCAACGTCGGCGGATTCGATTTCCTGGGCAGTGTCGTACAGCTGGGACAGCACCAGCGCGGCATCCCGGGGCGGCAGCTGCTCGAGGATGTCTTTGGCGATGGCGAAAATGGCCCAGTAGTTGATGCCAAGGATGTTTTCCCAGGCGGCCAGGGTTTCATCCTGGGGGTTGGCAACACTGGGACCGCAGACCAGCCGCAGTGGTTTCACGGTGTCGTGCATACCGGCGATGCGCTGGTGGAACACCATGGCGTTGGCGATGATGGCGCCGGCCATGCGGCGGGTTTGCGACACGTCGCTCAACCCCAGCAGGCGGGCGATGACCGGCGTGATGTTGGGTCGCTGTTCCGCCATGTGGTTCAGGATGGCAGCCGCCCGCTCGATGCCCTGCTCCATGGCGTTGGCGGCGCGGTCAACGGCGTCCTGCGGAACGGAGACCAACCGGATCAGGTCGGCCAAGTCCGCAACCCCGCCTTCCAGCCAGCCGGATTCGGGAAAGCGGCTGCCGCCCTGATACAGCACGGCGTAGGAGAGCTGGGCGACGTTCAGCGCGTCGCGCAGGTTGTCGGCAAACCGGACGGCATCGGGATAACGCAGGGCGATGGCCGCCTCGATGGGGTGAATCTCGTTCACCACCCGCAGGCCCAGGCGGGCGGCGGCGTCTGCCTCGGCGGTGCCAACGGCTTCGTATTCGGCTTCAACCACCACCGGAGCGCGGTCAGCGGCGGTAATCAGGTTGTCCAGCTGCAGGCCGGGGCGTCCTTCAATCAGCTGGGTATTCTCGGAGCGCACCTGACACCGGGACAGCATCGCCCGCAACAGGTCGCCCAACTCGTTATTGGCGCTGGGTTCGCTGTGTCTGGGGCGCGGGGAGACCATAGACCAATCGGAGTCCTAAAGAGGTTCCCGTGGAGGCAGCAGGTCAGCCAGGGGTATGCCTTTCTCCTCGGCCACTTTGGCCAGCCAGTCATGGTAGCGTTGCGCGGTTGCTGCTTCTGCTTCTGCACGGCCTTCCGCGTGGCCCTCGGCACGGCCTTCCGCCAAGCCTTCTGCCCTCGCCTCGGAGCGCATTTTGGCGCGCCACTTTCTTCTCTCGTCTAGTGCCCAGAACATAAGCCTTGCTCCTCTTTCAGCCAGCACGGCGACCATGGCGTACAGGACTGCGGCCAGGTCCACCAAGTGGGCCGCCGGATCCAAACTGGACGGTAGCTGCAATTGTCCGTGCTCCGTCCAATAGGTCAGCAACAGCGTGGCTGCGAAGATCCCGAAAGGGGCGACTATGGCATGACGCCGCAGCCACCGCCGCTCCCAAAAGTCTCCCATTTTTATCACCAGTCTAGCATAATCGCCGCAGCATCCGGCCGGCGGCGTGATACGGCGGTGATGGTAGCAGCGCCGGCCGGATGCCGTCAGTGGCGGGGTGTCATCAAATTACGGCTCCATCTCCCGCATCCTCAAGCAGGAGGATGTCGAGCGGGTTTCCACCTTCCCCGTGTGCCGGGCGAACAACGCCCCGGGCGCGGCGCGGCTCGTGACGATTTCGTGCGCGGCACATGTATAATCGCACTAAACCAGCGAGCCGATCCCGAATATCCGGCCGGTTCACGCATCACGACGGGAGGGATGGAGAAATGACGACACAGGCAATGCACGCGCAGATGGGAGGAAGCACCGGCGGAGGCGAGGAGCTCATCGACGCCGGCGCGGTGACCTTCGGGCTGGTGTACCGCACCGACGTGGGCGCCATGAGCGACGAGGGCATCTGCATCCACGTTTACGGCAACGACATCGAGGGCGACGACAAGGAACTGCTGCGGTTCGACTGCTTCCGAATCGGCCCGCATTACCACTACCGCAACGGCCCCATCGGCCAGAACGATCGGCTGGAGCTGGACTTCACCGCCGAGGGCGACCCCCTGTCCTGGACGCTGGACAAGATCCGCAACCGCCTGCCCATCATGCTGATGCGCTGCCAGGCGGACTCCACGGCGCGCAGCGTCGACCAGCGGGACGTTGACGCGGCAATCCCGCACATCGTGGCCTGGGCGGAGACCAAGACGCACAACCGCGGGTAGGGTTTTCGGGCCCGAACCAATCAGGTCATGAACTGAAGGGCTCGGCGAGCAAGACGCCGGGCCCTTTGTGATTCGTTGCGGTTGCCGGCGTAGAATCGTCAGAATCAGGATTTTCAAGATTTACGGATTACCAGGATTGAAACCGTTCTGCCCTGGAGATCTCCCAATCTTGTCCAATCATGAAATCCCGTGAATCCTGATTCTGACGATTTACCAATGTGGGCACGCGAGACCAACCGGCTCTGGACGGCCAAGCGCCAGCGGGGTATCTTGCAGGCTACTATCCCCACCCGTATTGAGGTATCGGCAACATGAGCCAGAGCAACGACTTGGAGCGTATCTACCAGGAGCTGCGCCGGAGAGCGGTCGCCCAGTTCGGAGAGGACCGCGCCGTGGAGCTGGAATCGTACCTGCGCACAGCAGCGGAGCAGGTCTTCGACGTTGACAATGCCGAGGTCCACCCGGATCTGGAGCCATTGAACCAGGAATAGCCGGGGCTCTGCTCCGGCGTCACTCCAGCCAATGGCGAACCAACTGCGGCGCGCATGCCGCCTTCAGCGAGGTTGAACCATGCCTGAACTCCACGAGCTTTCGGTGGCGGAAGCCGCCGCGCAGATTCGCGAAGGAACCCTTTCGCCGGTGGCGCTTGCCGAGTCGCTGCTGGCGCGCATCGACGCGCTGGACGGCGACCTGCAAGCCTGGGTCACCATCGACCGGGACGCGGTGCTGTCCGCAGCGCAACAACGGGAAGCGGAAGTCCAGCGGGGCGATCCGCTGGGACTTATCCACGGCGTGCCCGTGGGCCTGAAGGACATTTTCTATACCGAAGGGATGCTCACCGCCTGCGGATCGAAGGTGTACGCCGACTTCGTGCCGGAATTCGATGCGACCTCGGTGGCCAACATCAAGGCGGCCGGCGGCATCATCCTGGGCAAGGCGGTCACCACCGAATTTGCCACCTCCGACCCGTCGCCGACGCGCAACCCGTGGAACCTGGAGCACACTCCGGGCGGCTCCAGCAGCGGGTCGTCTGCGGCGGTCGCGGCGCGGATGGTTCCGGCCGCGCTGGGCTCGCAGACGGGCGGGTCCACCTGCCGGCCGGCGGCCTACAACGGCATCGTCGGCGTGAAGCCCACCTACGGGCGCATCTCGCGCTACGGCGTGGCTCCCGTCAGCTGGTCGCTGGACCACGTGGGCATCCTGACCCGGACGGTTGCCGACGCCGCGCTGATGCTGACCGTCCTCAGCGGCGCGGACGACAATGACCCCGGCACCCTGCGCGAAGCCGTGCCCGATTTCAGCGCGCAGATGGCCGAGCATGACCGGCCGCCGCGCATCGGGCTGGTGCGGCAGTACTACCAGGATTACGCCACGCCGGAGATGTGGGCGCACACCGAGGCCGTGGCCAACCAACTGGCGGAGGCTGGGGCAGAGGTCGAGGAGATACCGCTGCCGGACAGCTTCGCCGCAGTCCACAGTTTCCAGCGGATCGTGATGAACGTCGAGTGCGCGGGGTTCCACGAGGTCAACCACCGCACCCGCGCCGCCGACTACGGCCCACGCATCCGCGCCGGCATGGAGATGGGCATGATCATGCCCACGTCGGCATACCTGAAAGCCCAGCGGCTGCGGCGGCAGTTCCGCGCTGACTTCAGCGAGATGGCTGCCAGGGTCGACGTCGTGATGACGCCGGCGATCCCGGCGCCGGCTCCCCGGGATCTGAACACCACCGGCGACGCGGCGTTCCAAGTGCCGTGGACGGCCGCCGGCTTGCCCACGGTAGTGGTCTCGACGGGCCTGAGCGAGCTGGGGATGCCCATGGCCGTGCAGTTCGGCGGCCCGTGGGCGCAGGAGGGCCGGGTCCTGGGCGCGGCGCAGTGGTGCGAGCGGATTGCCGGGCTGAACCAGGCGCCGCCGGTGTAACTGTTGAGATTTGCTGCGGATGCCAGGGAGAACAGCTATGCCTGCCAACCAGGAAATACTGAAACGCATCACGGCCCGCCCCGATGTGTTTGGCGGGAAACCCATTATCCGCGACATGCGAATATCAGTGGAACTCATCCTGAGCTTGCTGAGCCAGGGCGCCGACATGGACGAACTGCTCGACGACTACCCCGAACTGGAACCGGAAGACATCCGCGCCTGCATCGCCTACGCCCACGCCGTCATTGCTGGGGAAACGCTCGCCTCGGTTTCAGTGGTCGAACCGTGAGGTTCCTAGTTGACAGGTGCGCCGGACGCCGCCTGGCAGAGTGGCTTCGCAATAACGGGCACGACGCGCTTGAAGCTCAAACCATCGGACCCGACCCGGGTGACCAAGCGTTGCTGGAACTGGCAGCATCGGAGAACCGGGTCCTTATCACGATCGACAAAGATTTCGGAGAACTGATCTACCTGCACAGAATTCCGCACGCTGGACTGATACGATTACCGGACGTTCGCATGGCCCGCCGAATAGAAATCATTGCGGAGATAATTGACCGTTACGGGTCTGAGGTTGAAGAGCGCGCCATAATAACCGTACAAGGCAGGCACGTTCGTGTTCGCCAACGAACTAAAATACCAACATGCTAGGCCGCTGATGTGCGGAGCAACCGGCTGCGGCTCAGTTCTGATCTGCTGCCTAACACCGGTAACTGTTCAGAGTCGGTGGGATCTCTTGTCAGAAACACGTCGTTCCTGCGAAAGCAGGAACCCAGAAAGTCCACGCAACGGCAATCG
>DAOUHZ010000119.1:0-30022 GCA_034428455.1 Dehalococcoidia bacterium | reverse complement strand
TCGGCACCGCCATTGTGATCGGGTTCATCACCCTGGCCGAAGCCTACGCCAAGCGCGACCTCTCTGAGGATGAGTGGGACACGGTTGGCAAGTTCGTGGACAGGGCCGACGGCGACGACGAGGCGTAACGGAGTAGCATCGTGCCTGGATACGACACCAGCCCCGACCCCAACCTGTTCAAGCGCGAACCCCGCAACCCGGAGTACCGATGGGCCTATTGGGGCCATCGGGCGCAGGGGTTCATCGTCGGTTGCCTGCTGCCTGCCCCGGTACTGGCCCTCGTCCTTGTCGCCGATTATTGGGTGTACCAGGTAACCGAGTTTTGGCGGTATCGCAGCCGGCGGGATGCCTGGTACGAGGAAAAGGCCCCCACACCCGACGCGATCAGCCGCGACATCGCCGACCGCATGGCCGGGCTGTACGCTGCCCTGCCGGTGAGCATCGCATGGACGGCGTGGCTGGCATTGCGGCTGCTGGGCATTGGAGGCTGATCGTGTTCACCAAGCCCGAAGACGACGCCGCACTCAAGGCGTGGTTGGCCTTTTGCGTAACCTTGGTGCTCATGGTGATCGTTTGTGGAGGGCTGCACCTGCTCAACCAACTATTCAAAGGCTGCTGAATGGCTGAAGGAGCAGGGACAAATCTGATGATGTGGAGGTGGATAGCGGACCTGTTCAACAGGTTCAAAAGTAACCAAGCAGGCAATCCCGACGAAGCTGAACCGGCTCGTCGGAGCAATCAAGCACAAACCAATCAGGAGGACCTAAACATGGGTGAGACCGATACCACTCAATCCGACTCGACCACGGCGGTTGTCGATCCGAACGTCTCGGTACCGTCCCCGGCGGAGGCGGCTCCCGCGGCCGACGAAGCGCAGGCGGTGAAGTCGGACCCCGCGAAGCAGATGGCAACGGACGAAGTACCTGCGGTCAAGCAGGAGAACGCCCCTGCACAGGCAACCGAGACTGCGCCGGCCGTGGTCGCTGCCACCGTGACCGCTCAGGAGCCCGTCCTGGAGGTGTTCGTCGACCTCTACGCGGCCAGCAGCCAGGCTTTCGCCAACTCCCGCGCCATGAAGGCGCAGAAGGAGAAGGAACTGGAGGACCTGGAAAAGGCCCTTCCGGAAGCTGAAACCAACCGCACCACCGCCGTCAAACAGGCAGACGACGCTGTGGCCACGGCTCAGACCCACGCCACCACCACGCGCCGGGATGCGGACGCGGAGGTCGACCGCATCAAGGACGCCATCGCCGCCAAGCAGCTCGAGATCGAGAAGGCCGAGGCCAAGAACGTCGAGACGGCGGAAGCCCTGGTAGGCGTCCTCAACGGCTATATCAGCCGGCACTCCTCGTAGGACGAGATCGTGCGCCCCGTGTCCGCCGTGGTCTCCGCTCTGAGCGCCGAAGCCCGACGCCTGGTTGGCACTGATGCCGACTGGAAGGTGGTGGGCCGCGTGTTCGGCACGGAGCTTCCCAAAGCCGAGATTGACGCCGGACCGCGATCTTGCATCGTGGTCCAGTCTGCCGGCGGAGGTGGGGTCGGTCGCGGGGCGCGCAGCTACCTGCCGTGGCGGGTGATACGAGTGAACATCCGCAGCTATGCAGAGACCCCCGATGACGCGGACGCCCTGGACTACAGGGTGTACGACTACATGACGGGATTTCACGGGCTGGTCTATATGAACCACCAGACCATTTTGAGGGACGCTGTAATGAGCGGCGGGCCACTCCCGCAGAGAGACCCCGATATTCGTTGGCCATTCGTACTGAGCGTGTACGACGTCAGCGCCAGCCCGACTGAATAACCGCAAGGAGGAACGGCGATATGCCTGCACCATTTGAACTGGTCAACGGTCCCGTCACCATCTATTACGCGGCCGTCGGCACGGCTGCCCCCAATGTCGCCGTGGACCCCGATGGTTCTTGGAGCACGCTGGGCACCAATGGAGACAAGAACTACGGGGACGACGGCGTGACCCTGACGCCCAGCCGCGACTACGCCTACCAGATGGTGCTGGGCAGCACGGCGCCCCAGAAAGCGTTCCTGCAGGAGCAGGGTTATACCGTGAACGTCCCGCTGGTGGATATGACGGCGGAGACAATGGCCCGGATAATGAACGGCGCCGCAGTGAGTGACATGGCGGCCTCTAGCGGCGAAGGCGGACACCGCTCCTTCGACCTGATGATCAGCGACGACGTGTCCGAGCTTGCCATCCTGATACGAGGCAAATCGCCATACGCCGATGACATGTCCGCACAGCACTGGATCCCGCGCTGCCACGTCTCCGACGTCGGAGACTACGGCTACGTCAAGGGCGAGGCCGCCACGTACGATGTCGAGTTCACGGCCCTAGAGCACAGCACCCACGGCTTCGGGAAGTACTACGCCCAAGACGAGGCGGCGGCCTAACCCATCGCACGTTGACTGAATGACCTATTCGGCCAGGGCATGGATCGGGTATCCTGCCCTGGCCGATGCGTATCGCGAAAACGACGACCCCGGAGAGACAGCAAATGCCGCCAATAAGGAAGCCGGTTCCGACGCTGCGTCTCAGCGGGGAACCGGACGAACGTCCGACCGTCGAGTTCCTGGTTCGCCGGACCGTGGATGTCCCGGACGACGACGGGCGTCTGCGATCAGTCTCACTGGCTGCGGTCGAGCTTTTCCAGGTGAAGCTGCCCCAGGAATTGACATTGGGAGACTACGAAGAACTGTCACGGTTGACCACCTCCAGCCGGGAACTGACCGAACTGCAAGGGCAGATGGACGAGTCCGAATGGGTACAGCAGGTCACCTTCGTCTATCGATGCCTGATCAAACTCGCCTTCCATGACCCGGTGCCGCAGGAGGTGATCTACGGGCTGGCGCCGGCACGCTTGGGACAGATCGCTGATTTTTTATTCAGTCCCTGTCCCGGGACGAGAACCCCGACGACTCTGACGAAGACGCAGGGCAACGCCGAGAACCCGTCGACTGGTATCCGATCATCTTCAGGCTCCAGGCGTTCTATCACGCCGCGTCGCCGATGGTGTGGCGCAACGATGTTCCACTTGAGGCCGTGGAAGCCGCGGCCCATTGGATGGAAGTCATCGCAGCCGAGCAGAATTTCCGCTGGGCAGACGTCGTAGCAGTGGGCAACGGCCACTTCAACAACCGAGCGGCTCGGGACCGGGTGATCCGTCCCTGGCGGCGGGCGCTCCGCAAGGCCGCGCCGGTTGAGCGGGAGCGACCCACGAAAGCGGCGTTCATGGCGAACCTGGCCATGGTCGGCGTCCAGCATGTTTAAGGTGTGGCGTCCGAGCCGACCGATTGGAGAGTAGCGACGATGCCGAACGTACCTTGTCTCAAACGGATGCGAGAGGAATTCGATGCAGGGGGAGTAATCAACCGGGCAGCGCTTGACGAACTGTGCCCGAATTGCCGGATGTTCTTTGACGCTCTGTTCGCGCCGTCACCCATCGACCACCTGCCGCTAACGGAAGCGATGGATCTGAACCCCTGCCTCCGCACCGGTTTGGAAGGGCAGTGACACCCTCTGTCAGGGCTGGTCTATCGCCGAGTCTCGCCAACAATCGCTTCAAGTCGCCAGTGAGGGCGGGCGAAGGGCGGGTAAAACGGCAAACGCGGTATCAGTTGAAGGATTATCGTGCTTGGCACGGGCCGGATTATTGAGAGTGGTGCCGAGGGGCGGATTCGAACCACCGACACCGGCATTTTCAGTGCCGTGCTCTACCAGGCTGAGCTACCTCGGCTAAACGGATCTTAATCATAGACTGAGGCATCAACCGTGTCAATTCAGTCGGCGCCTCACGCGTACCCAGTTTCCTCAAACCTGTCATTGCGCGGAGCGGAGCGACGTGGCAATCCCATTGGTGTAGCGACGATCCTGGCCCCAACGAGATTGCCACGCTGCGCTCGCAATGACAAAGCGGGTACGCGTGAGAGCCGGCGCACGCGATGGCCCTGCCGGCTGCAAACCGTTCCGGTCACGGTGCCGATATTGGTACTCCGCCCGTCGACCGATGAGGGAATGCAGGCGCCGGAGACCTGCAACCATGGGTCTGGAGGTATGCCCGACACAATCCGCCTCGACGGTTCTACTCGCGCTTCTGTAAGCTCCAAATGGCGAGTACAGCAATGCCATGGGTTTTGCGGTTGCAATTTGCCTGCCGTATAAGTATTATTAGGCAGGCGAATTGTGGGGAAAGTGATCCAAGCGAGAACGAAGTACCTGCTCGACCTGTGCGGCCGCGCCAATCGGCCGTAAGCAAGAGTAAGGAGCAGCTTAACTGATGGTAGCCCAGGACCCGAACGTAGTCGACGTCACCGACATGTCACAACTCCCGGAATCGGCCTTTTCGCCGAGGGAATACCGGAGAGGCGACTTAGTGACCGGCGAGATAGTGCGCATCGATGACGAGGGCATGGTCATCAGCGCCGGACTCAAAACCGAGGGCATCGTTCCCCCACAGGAGATGCGGACACTCACCGACGAGAAACGAGAACAGATGCAGCCGGGCGCCAACGTGATTGTCATTCACCTGAACAATCGCGGCCCGGGTGGAATGGCGGTATTTTCCTACGATCAGGCGCAGGAAAAGCAGGTCTGGGAAGACCTGATCGAACTGCACAAGCAGGACTCCGAACTGGCAGCCAAGGTCGTGCAGCATAACAAGGGCGGCCTGGTAGTCGACTGGCAAGGGGTTCGCGGCTTCGTTCCCTTCTCCCAGATGGCGCCGGTCCCGAAGGAAGGCCGCATCGAACACTTGGACGCCAGGATCGGCGAGGATGCCCGGTTCAACATCCTGGAGCTGGACGCGCAGCGTGAAAAGCTGGTGCTGACCGAGCGGCGTATCTGGCGGCAACTGCGCAACGCGGCCAAGGAGCGCCTCCTGGAAACTTTGCAGGAAGGCCAGATCGTCCAGGGCACGGTCCGGTCGATGCGCGGGTTCGGCGCCTTTGTCGACCTGGGTGACGCCGAGGGGCTGGTGCCCATCTCCGAGCTGTCCTGGTCCATGATCAAGTCGCCGGAAGAAGTGGTCAGCGTGGGCGACAACCTGACGCTCAAGGTACTGCGGGTGGACCGCGAGAACAGCAAGATCTCGCTGAGCCTCAAGCGGACCCAGCCGGAGCCCTGGGACACCGTGCCGGAGCGCTACCACGTCGGCGACATTGTGGACGGAACGGTCACCCGCCTGATGGACTTCGGCGCGTTCGTGAAGCTGGAAGACTGGGTCGAGGGCCTGGTGCACATCTCCGAGCTGTCAGCTCGCCGGATGGAGCATCCCCGGGAGATCGTCTACCAGGGCCAGCTGATCAAGGTGCAGATCCTGAGCATCGACACCGAACGGAAGCGGATGAGCCTGAGCTACCGCAAGGTGTACGGCCTGTAGCCGAACCCTCGGCGCGGCGTCGACAATGATTTAGGGGCGATGTTTGTCGCCCCTATTTTGTTCTTTGCAGCGCCGGCAGGTCGACGCCGTTCATGATGAGGTGCCCCGGGTCGGCGGCGTTTTCGTCGTCGCGCAACTCTCGGAGACGCTCCAGACCCCGCCGGGTGTCGCTGGCGACCCGGGCCGGATGCCACTTGCGTATCCGACGCTTGAACAGCCAGTAGGTGAATTCCTGCCAGGCAACCAGGGAAAGGTCCTCAGGATCGCAACCCCAGGCTCCATCGGCATCGGCGAGAAACTCAGGAACGAGGTTGGCGCGGGTCTCGCCGTAAAGATTGCGGTAGGCGTCCTCGACCACGTCGTCGCTGTCGCCGTAGCAGCGGGCCAGCCGGCTCTTGCGAATCGAGTCTTCCGTCACCAGTTGCACCGCCTCTTCGACCACCACGCCGTACCAGAAATTCAGGTGGGCGGTGTACCGGTATGGCCCGATGAGTTGGCGGAACCGCTCCGGGTCGATGTCCTCGGGCAGCCGCCCATAGAACAGCAGCGTCTCCAGTTCGTCGGGCGGCACGGCATCGGGGATGGAGAGGCAGAGCCGATGGGCCAGTGTGAGCCAGTCCAAAGCTTCGCCGCCGATGACGTAGCGCCAATCCCGACCCCAAAGGTGCTCGTGGGGAAGGCTCCAGCGTCCGATGGCGTCCAGCAGCGCGATGTGCCACGGCTCGGCGATGCCGGCGCGGGAACGCAGCCGCTCGATGACGTGGTCGTACGCCGGCAGCCCTTCGCCATCGGCATACGCGGGCGAAAGCACCGCGACCCCGGTATCGTCCACCGTGAAGGTCATCGTCGGGACGCCGCGGCGCTTCGGGCTCCTGTCATTGCCGCAAAACGTTCAGTTCGCTGCCCTTTCGGGGCGCGGAGCCATGCGAGAAACTCGCTCGCCGGGTAGGTGTTCAGGACGTGCTCGGGCCCGCACCAGGCGCGACGAGCCACGGCCACGCCAAAGGTGCGGTTCGTCAGGCCGTCAACGTGGTGAGAGTCGGTGTTGATGACCAACGGGATGCCCAACTCTCGGGCGCGGGCCGCGTGGGTGTCCTTGAGATCCAGGCGCTCCGGCGCGGCGTTGATTTCCATGGCGGTGCCGGTGTCGCGGGCGGTTTGCAGCAGGGCCTCGATGTCGAACTCAACCGGGTCGCGTTGGCCGAGCAGGCGCGTGGAGGCGTGGCCGATGACGGTGACGTGGGGGTTCTCCATAGCCCGGGTGATGCGCCGGGTCATGGTGTCCCGGTCCTGGCTCATGGCGTTGTGAACGGAGGCGATAACCCAGTCCAGCATCCCCAGCACATCGTCGGGGAAGTCCATGGCGCCGTCGGCGCGGATGTCCACCTCGGAGCCGCAGAGGATGGTCATGTCGTATCGGGATTGCAGGCTCCGCAGGATTTCGATCTGCCGGGCGAGACGGTCCGGCGTCAGGCCGTTGGCGACGCCCAGGCCCTGGGAGTGGTCGGTGAGCGCCATGTACTCGTAGCCCATGGCGGCCACGGCGGCGACCATCTCTTCCAGGGGAAACTTGCCGTCGCTCCAGTCGCTGTGCAGGTGCAGGTCGCCCCGGAGGTCGGCCTCGGTGATCAGGTTGGGCAGGCTGCCGTCCCGGGCGGCGTCCAACTCGTCGGCGCCGCGCCGCAGTTCCGGCGGTATCCAGGGCAGGTCGAGCCGGCCGTAGAAGGACTCCTCGTCGGGGAACCGCTCTGTCTCGCCGCTTTCGATGACGGTAATGCCGTATTCGTTCAGGGACAGGCCGCGGCGGTTGGCGTAATCGCGCAGCCGGATGTTGTGCTGCTGGCTGCCGGTGAAGTACTGGAGCATTGCGCCCATGGCGTCCGGCTCGCCGATGCGCAGGTCGATCTGGATGCCCGGGTCGACTATCACCGAGGTCTTGGCTTCGCCCTGGACCAGGACTTCGCGGACCGAGGGCAGGGCGGCCAGGGCCGGCCCGGTTTCGGCCGGATTTTCCGAGACGGCGATGAGGTCCAGGTCGCCGATGGTCTCCTCCCAGCGGCGCAGGGAACCGGCCGGCGTGATGCTCACCAAGCCGGGGCACGCGTCGAACAGCTGGGCGGTCACCGCAGCGCAGGTCTCGGACGCGATGCCCAGGGGCGTGCGGTCGGAACGGGACCGCTGGGCCTGGATGTGGCGCAGGATGTTTGCCACGGAGCGCTTGCCCATCCGGGGCAGCTGCTCCAGCCGGCCATCCAGCGCGGCCTGCTCCAGTTCGGCGACGGACCCGATGCCAAGCTCGTCCACGGCGGCTTTCACGGTCTTGGGTCCCATGCCGGGGACTTCAAGCATCTCCAGCACGTTGGGCGGAAGCTCTTCGGCCAGGCGATCATAGGCGGCCACGTGGCCGGTCTCCACGTACTCCTGCACCTTTTCGCTGATCGCCTTGCCGACTCCGGGGATTTTCTTCAGGTCGTCGCCGGCGGCAGCCGCAGCAGCCAGGGACCAACTGAGTTGCTCGATGGTGTTGGCGGCGCGCTGGTAGGCGCGAATCTTGAAGACGGTGTCCCCCTTGATCTCCAGCATGGCAGCCATATTGTTGAACAACTGGACGATGTCTTCGTTGGTGATTTGGGTGGTCATGGTGAATACCTTACCACCGGCCAGCGACGGCGGGCAAGAAAACACTACGGCGCGGCGACGCTGCGCAAACGCAAGGGCGCCCGCTCTCGCAGACGCCCTCGTTGTTCCGTATGCGAACCGGGCTAGCTGCTGGCGCCCTCCAGGTTCTTCATGTGGTTCATGGCGCTGCCGGCCCGGAACCACGCGATCTGGGTGTCGTTCAGCGTGTGGCGCAGGTTGAGCGTTTCCTCGGAGCCATCGGCGTGCTTGAGTATGGCCTGCACCGGGCGGTCCGGCGCCAGGTCGCTCAGACCCACGAGGCTCATGCGGTCGTCCTCCAACACACGATCCCAGTCCGCCGGATCCTCGAAGGTGAGGGGCAGGAGCCCCTGCTTCTTCAGGTTCGACTCGTGGATGCGGGCGAAGCTGCGGGTGATGATGGCCGCGGCGCCCAGCATCCGGGGCGACAGAGCGGCGTGCTCACGGCTGGAGCCCTCGCCGTAGTTCTCGTCCCCGATGGCGACCCAGCGGATGCCCTGGGCGCTGTACGCGCGGGCGATCTCCGGAATGGGCATGATCTCCTCGCCGGAGAGCTGGTTCTTGCCGGTGCCGGTTTCGTCGGTGTAGGCGTTGTTGGCGCCCAGGAACATGTTGTCGCTGAGGTTGTTCAGGTGTCCGCGGAAGCGCAGCCAGGGGCCGGCCGGGGAGATGGAGTCCGTGGTGGTTTTGCCCTCGGTCTTCACCAGGATGGGCACGTCTTCGAAGTCGTTGCCGTCCCAGGGATCCCACGGATCCAGGACCTGCAGCCGGTTGCTGCTGGGGTCGACGCGGACATCGACGTCGCTGCCGTCTTCCGGCGGCTCGACGTACATGTCAGTGCCCGGGTCGAAGCCCGTAGGCGGGACCTCCGGGGCCTCGGTGGGCGGCTGGAGCATGAACTCGTTGCCGTCGGCGTCAACCAGCGGATCCGTCAGCGGGTTGAAGGACAGACTGCCGCCCAGGCCCATCGCGATGGCGATTTCGGGGCTGGCGATGAAGTTCATGGTTCCCGCGTTGCCGTCGTTGCGGCTGGGGAAGTTGCGGTTGTAGGAGGTGACGATGCTGTTGTCGGTGCCGCGAGCCTCCGGTCGGTTCCACTGGCCGATGCAGGGGCCGCAGGCGTTGGCCAGCACAGTGGCGCCGATGGATTCCAGCGCGGCCTGCTGACCGTCCCGCTCGATGGTGGCGCGGACCTGCTCGGAACCGGGGGTCACCAGCAGGCCGGACACGGCGGAAACGCCCCGCTCGGCTGCCTGACGGGCCACGTCGGCGCAGCGCTCCATGTCCTCGTAGGAGGAGTTGGTGCAGCTGCCCACCAGGGATACGGAAACCCGCTCCGGGAAGCCCTCGCGCTCGACCTCGGCCGCCAGCTCGGAAATCGGCCGGGCGCGGTCGGGCGAGTGGGGGCCGGTGATGTGGGGTTCCAGGGTGGACAGGTCGATCTCGACGATCTGGTCGTAGAACTGCTCGGGCTGCTGTTCGACCTCGGGGTCGGACTGGAGCAGGTGCTTGTACTCCTCGGCGATGGCGACCAGATCCTCGCGGCCGGTGGCGCGCAGGTAGGTTGCCATGCGCTCGTCGTAGGGGAACACGTCACCGGTGGCGCCCAGCTCGGCGCCCATGTTGCAGATGGTGCCCTTGCCGGTGGCGGAGATCGAGGCCGCGCCCGGTCCGAAGTATTCGATGATGGCGTTGGTACCGCCGGACACGGTGAGCTCGTAGGCCAACTTGATGATGACGTCCTTGGGCGCCGTCCAGCCGCTCATAGAGCCGGTGAGCTTGACGCCGATGATGCGGGGATAGCGCACCTCCCAGGGGAGACCGGCCATAACGTCGGCGGCGTCCGCTCCGCCCACGCCGATGGCCAGGGAGCCCAGGCCGCCACCGTTGACGGTGTGGGAGTCGGTTCCGATGATCAGGGCGCCGGGGAAGGCGTACTTCTCCAGCACCACCTGGTGGATGATGCCGGAACCGGGCTTCCAGAACCCCATGCCGTAGCGGCGGCTGGCGGATTCCAGGAACTGGTAGACCTCGTTGCTCTCGTTGAGAGCGTCCTGGAGGTCGGAGGAAGCGCCCACGCGGGCCTGGATGAGGTGGTCGCAGTGGACGGTGGTCGGGACGGCCACGCGGTCGCGGCCGGACTGCATGAACTGCAAGATGGCCATCTGGCCGGTGACGTCCTGGTGGGCCACGCGGTCGGGGCGCAGGTTGATGTAGCTGTCGCCGGGGCGCAGGTCGGCTTCGGCGACGTCGTCCAGGTGAGAGAGCAGCAGCTTTTCGGCCATGGTCAGCGGCCGGTTGAGCCGGGACCGCACCTGGGCCAGCTTCTCGTCCATCTTGCGGTAGGATTCCCGCACGAATTCCGGAGTGGAATCGATATTGCTCATTGTGTTCGCTCCTCCTCGAGTTTAGCCCCGCTGGTTCGGCCCGCCGGCGCGTCGCCGATCACGCGTGTTATGCGCGTTTCAGAACGTCGCGGCGGACGACCACGCCCGGGGAGATGTTACAGGGTTACCTTTTCGCCATACCGTTCAATGAGGTCCATGAAGAGTCGATGACGCAGGGGATTGTTGGCCGGATTTTCCGAGCGGCGCAGGTAGATGCGATACACCGTCGCCAGGTTGTCGTCCCGCAGCCAGACCGAGTAGCTTGGCATCCCGTTGCGCAGTTCTCGGTACAGAAACTCGACCTGGCGGACGCGGCTAAGTTGCAGGGCCACCTGACCGTCGCCGTCGGTGGTCAGCACGGCGATGTCTCCGGTTGCGCCGGCTCGGCCGCTGCCATCCACGAATTGCAGGTTGTCCAGCGTGGCGGGAATTGACACGGTGGCGGCCGGGTTGTGCACCATGATCACGCTCTCGGCCAGCCCAACGGGGGTATCGGCCATCCCCTGGCTGCAATCTGACAAGATTTGCCGCAGCAGGTCGATATTGGCCGGGGGGTTGAATCCGCCGAGGTGGTGGATGGAAGCGGCGGTCTCAGGCAGGTGGTCGGACAGAACCTGTTCCAGATCATCCGGAATGGCGGCGAACCGCACCCGCCCTCGTCGGGTGATGGTCGCTTCACCCGTGATGGAGCCGTACAGCGCTTTTTCGCTGGACCAACGGCGGACGACGTCGAATCTCGGACCATAGGTGCAGCCGAGGATGCATCCGGACGTGGTGACCTGCACGCGACCGCTTTCGAGATGGGCGGCGGCGCTGCGGATATCGTCCAGCACTGCTTCCGAGTTACGGCCACGATGGTACCAGCGTCCGCAACCGTACTCGTCGGTGCAGACGACAACGTTGACGTCGGGGCGGGCGGACCGCCGCGGGCCAGATAACGACATCTCAGAACCTGTGAACCGTTAAACGTGCGCCCGGCAGCTAAGCGCCGGGCGCACGACGGGGTCGGTGTACGCCGGGCGGCGCGACGACTACTTGCTGAAGTAGTCGTAGTTGATCTTGATGTATTCCTCGTACATCGACGGTACGGCTTCCTCCGCAAAAATCGCCGTAACGGGGCACACCGGTTCGCAGGCGGCGCAATCGATGCACTCATCGGGGCTGATGAAATACATGTCATCGTCGTCGGTGGTGTAGATGCAGTCCACCGGGCAAACGTCGACACACGCGGCGTCTTTCACGCCCACGCATGGCTCGGTAATGATGTAGGTCATAGCGGCATTCCCTCGGGTGATGTGGTGTGGGTTGACAGTGGCAAACCGAAACTCGGGCCACAACTCACGGGTGTCGAAATTATAGCATGGCGGGTAGGCAATGCAAACGAACCGGGCGAGCCGGAGCGGCGGGCGGGGCCTCGGAAACGGCGGATCTACACCCGGGTGAAACGCTTCTTGGTCGACAGGGTTACGAAGGTCTGGGTCTTTTGCACTCCGTCGATAACGCCAATGCGGGTGCGCAGGAAATCGCCGAGGCTTTCGGCCGATTCCAGGGCGGTCCACACGAAAACGTCGTAGGGACCGGTGGCGACGACAACATAGTGCGCTTCGTCGAGATTCGCTATCTTTTCGGCAACGGCATCGGACTTGCCCGGGCCGGTTTCCAGACCGATGAGTGCGGTGGTGCCGTAGCCCATCTTTTCCAGGTTGGGGACTGCCACCACATGGACGATGTCTTCTTTGATGAGGCGACGCAAACGGCGCCTCACGGTGCCTTCGCTGACACCCACTGCGCGGGCGATCTTGGCGTTGGACGCACGCCCGTCCGATTGCAGGATACCGATGATTTTCAGGTCAAGCTCGTCCATTCGTTGGCAGACTCCGCGATAAGTATGCAATCACGTCTATACGCTCAAGGCGCAGATAATTGGAACAAGATAATATTCGTTGTTGCTGCGGTTGTCAACTATCGATGGGACGATGATAAACATTATCGTTTTATTTGCGACGGATTCGCTGCTTTTTCGCTGCTTGCGACGCATCATTAACGTAACGAGTTTCAGAATAGCCGGGAGTTCCCGTTTTGGGCATCAGCCCACACTGAGTGTGCCCACGCCACCTACAATCATGACTATAGACGCGGCTTTTACCAACAGCACGCGGGGGTTCAGCGACTCGTCCAGAAACTGCCAGCGCATTCGGGAGAGGAGGGTCGACGCGATGAAGACGAACAGCGGTCGAGTAGCGAGCACCGCGGCCACCAGGGAGGCGGGGCCCAGGCTGTAGGCATAGACCCCCAGCAGGATCGAGACCGCCGGCATCAGCGACTCTCCGAAGAGTAGCATCGCCAGGACGCCGGGTTCCCGCACCGCCCTCCACAGGCGAGGCCCGCCGCTCAATCCGGCGCAGCAGAACACCGCGCCCACCGTGGCCTGCTGGATACCAAATACCGTGAGCACGGGCAGGTGGGCGTTCAGGGCGGCCTTGGCGACGACAAAACTGGAGGCGGCGCACATCGCGCTGATGACCAGCAGCGCCGGGCCGTAGATCGCGGTGCGGTCGCGCAGGTCAAAAACCGCGGTGCTCGGTACCGCCACGCCAACGCCGATGCGTCCGAAGGGCCGCTCCTGGAACAGGCGCACCGAGATCAGCACCGCTCCGGCGACCACCAGCGCGATGCCGCACCATTGCGCAGGGGAAACGTGCTCGCCCAGGAACATCAACGCCAGAATGGCGACGAAAATCGGATTGATCTGGGAAATGGCGACGGCTCGCGAAGCCTCCATGAGGCGCAGGCCGCGGAACAGCAGCACCACGGAGCAGCCCATGAACAGGCCAGCCACAACAGGAGTCAGCGTCACCTGCCAGGTGGTGCCCTCCGGCACCCCCACAATTGCGGCAACGATGGCGCCGTAGATCAGTCCGGTGGTCCCGCACCACAGGCACAGCGGCGGCACTCCATTCAGATGGAACGACAGCAGGCGCTTGTCGCAGACGCTGACGAAGCAGAATGCCAGGGCAGAGCCCAGGGCAAGGAGGGGCCACATAAACGGTATACCAGCACTTCGCTAGCGGTCGCCGGACTGGTGAAAGAAATGAAACCCGTGCCGCACTCCGTGTTGACTGCTGTCAAAGTCTCGAGTGCTGTGCAATACCGACGGATACCAGCGCCGAAGCGCAGAAAGCCAGTAGTAATCTCGATGTTCAGAACTGGGAGTACCATCGTTCAGGCGGTTCTCGTGATATTCTCGTATCACGTAACCGCACATATCGGCGATCTGGATTCCAACACTGTTCGCTGAATCTACAAAAGACGGAGCGTCGGTTATGTGCTCCATTGCCCTGCACCATTGCGAACGGTACAGAAAGCGCGTGAATTGATCGCGCAACCCTCTGAAACTGCCGTGATCACCATCGAAAACCACAGTTGCCATAGTATCTTGTTCCAACGCAAGCAAGTTAATCCGTCCCAGCAGAAACTGAAATCTGCGCTCCAAGAAAGAACCTCGGAATCATGGGGCGGATTTACTCACTAACGGAACAAATCCTTGTCCGGCTCCCGCACTATCGCCCGGCTGTCGGCGTCTTCCATGGGTTCGTAGGGATAGCCCTTGATGAGGGCCACGGGGACGCCCAGGAGCTTGCCGGTGACCAGCTCGGCGGTGGCGGCCAGCTCGTCGGCGACGGCGATGGTGGTGGTGTGCAACTCGTTGCCGTGGGGGTCGAACTCGCCGACGTAGCTGATGACGGGGTTGAAGCCGGCCACGCCGATGGAGACGTTGATCGCGCCGTTGCGCCAGGGGCGGCCGAAGGTGTCGGATACGAGCACAGCCACGTCGACGCCGAGACGGTGCCGGACGCTGTCGCGGATGCGGCGTGCCGAGGCATCTGGGTCCACGGGCAGCAGGCAGATGGAGTTGGAGCCGGGGATGTTGGAGGCGTCGATGCCGGCGTTGGCGCAGATGTAGCCGTGGT
The DNA here is from genome assembly GCA_034428455.1 of Dehalococcoidia bacterium. Lineage (GTDB taxonomy): Bacteria > Chloroflexota > Dehalococcoidia > Lucifugimonadales > UBA3495 > Bin87. The sequence continues at coordinate 15,613 of DAOUHZ010000119.1, read as the reverse complement.
AGGTCTCGCTGATGATGACGCCCCGATCCATGCGCACCACGCGGCGGCTCTCGCGCAGGATCATCTCGGTGTGACGGGGGTCGCGGCGGTGGCCCTCGGTGATGGCGATGGCCAACGGGGATGCCTCTACCTCGTCGATGGTCATGACGCGGCCCTCGGCCTTGCTCACGATCTTCTGGGTGACCACCAGCACGTCGCCCGGCTCGATGGGCGTGCCCTGGGCGGCGGCGGCGTCCATGATCTGGGCGGCCAGGTCGTCACCGGCCTGGACCTCGGGCAGGCCCTCGATTCCTACGGCGCGAATTTCCGGTGGCATGGCGCACCTCCCGTTGGGGCGTTGCAGTGGCGTGGGGTGAGCGATGGTTCCAGTTTATCACCGTGTGGCTTCACATCTGTCCGTGACGAACTGCATAGCATGGCATTTCCCCTTTTACAGGGGCATACAGGATTTTTCAGATCGGGCATTCGTGGATTTCATTGGGTCTCCGGTACCAGCGAGGGCGGAGTGGTACAATTCCATCACTGATTTCTCCTGGATAAAGGGCATATTGACGAACATGTTGACCCAGAATCACGCCGTGACCGCCCAGGAGTTTCTGGATGCGTCGGACCGAGAGTTTGCTGCCGGGGACCATCTGCAAGCCTCCGAGAAGCTGTGGGGCGCGGCTACGCACGCGGTGATGGCGGTGGCCCAGCAACGGGAGTGGCCGCATCGCAGCCATCGTTCGTTGAAAAACGCCGTGGGCCGGCTGACTGCCGAAACTGGCGATGATGGCATTGCCGGCGGCTTCGCTGCTGCCGAAAAGTTCCACAAGAACTTCTATCACGACGAAATGGAAGATTTCGAGATCGCAGAAGACGGTCCGCTGGTGCATCGTTTCGTTGCCCGCGTCCTGGCGCTGCTGAACAACTAGAGAGGTACATAGATGAGCATCGACGTCGCAACTTCCATTGCCCGCATCCTCAAGCAGGAGGGGGTCGAGTGGGTTTCCACCTTCCCCGTCTGCCGGGTGAACAACGCCCTGGGGCGCGAGGGCATGCCCATGATAATGATGCGGGACGACCGCTACGCCGTGGCCCTGGCCGACGCCTACTCGCGGGTCACCGGCGGCGACAATCGCATCGGCGTCTGCACCGTGCAGGGCGGCGTCAACGGCGCGGGCCTGCAGTACTCGTACCCCGGGCTGGCCCAGGCATTCGAGGACAACTCGCCCATGCTGTGCATCACTGACGGCGTGCCAGCCGGCAGCAGCGAGAACACTCAGTTCGACGTATCCACCAGCCTCAAGACCGTCACCAAGTGGTTCGGCTACATCGACCGTCCGGAGCGGACGCCGGAGTTCCTGCGCCGGGCCTTCTCCATGCTGCGCAGCGGCCGTCCGGGTCCCGTGGTGCTGGCCGTGCCCAACGCCGCCGCCATCTACGACGAAACCGCCGACCCCTACTTCCCGACGCGGGCGTACAAGTCGGCGCCGGACCCGTCGGACGTGACCCAAGCCATCGACCTGCTCATGGGAGCCGCCAACCCGTTGATCTACGCCGGCGAGGGCGTGATCTACGCAGGGGCGTCGGAGGAACTGGTGGGCTTGGCGGAGTTGCTGAACGCGCCGGTGATCACCACGCTGAAGGCCAAGGGAGCGTTTCCGGAGAACCACCCGCTGTTCGTGGGCGTGCGCGGAGAGCATCCCATCGCCTACCTGAACAAGAGCGACGTCATCCTCACCGTGGGCAGCAGCCTGTCGCCGGGCCGGTTCACCCACGGCATCCCGAACGCGGCCGGCAAGAAAATCATCCAGTGCAACCTGGACGACTTCCACCTGAACCGCATCTTCCCCACGCATCACGCGGTGCTGGGCGACGCGAAGTACACGCTGCAAGCCCTGGCCAGCGAGGTGTCCCGCCGCACCGACGGCGCGGGCCGGGCTGCCGGCAACGTGGTCACCGAGGTCCGGGAGACCCGCGACGCCGGCCTGGCTGAGTACCGGGAGGCCATGGCTTCCAGCGACACCCCCATCAACCCGTACCGCGTGTTCGGCGACATGATGAAGGTGCTGGACCCGCACAACTCTTTCGTCACCCACGACTCCGGCAACACCCGCGACCAGCTGAGCACGGTGTACGACACGCTGATCCCGCGCGGCTTCCTGGGCTGGGGCAACATCTCCACGCTGGGGTTCGGGCTGGCCGGCGCCATGGCGGCCAAGCTGGCCTTCCCCGAGCGGCAGTCGGTGGCGGTCACCGGCGACGCCGGCGTGGGCTACATGCTGGGCAACCTGGAGGTTCCGGTGCGCCAGAACCTGGGCATCACCATCGCCCACGTGGCCAACGGCGGGTTCGCCGGCTACGGCCCCGGGTTCTGGGGCGACGGCCACGACCCGTACACGCACAGCGTGCTTGGTCCGGAGGACGTCAACATGTCCCGCGCCGTCGCCGAGTTGGGTCTGTACACGGAGCGGGTCACCGAGCCGTCGGACGTGATACCGGCCCTGCAGCGGGCGCTGGCCGCCAACGAGACGGGCCAGCCGTCCTACCTGGAGTTCATCTGCTCCCAGTACCCCCGCTACGGCGGCTTCGCGCCCAGCCCGGTGGCGCACTAGAGCCGGCGGTACAATGGTAAGCGGGCAGATGGTGTCCCGCCCGCTTGCCACGGAGAGTGCGACCATGAAACTTACGCTGGATATCGACGACCAGGTCCTGGCCAGGGTCGACAAGATGGCCAAGGCGCAGGATACGACCGTTGCGGCTATGGTGGCGGAGTACCTGACTTCACTGGTGGGTGATAGCGCCGTCGATCGGAAAGCGCAAGCGGCCCGGTTGATGGAGACGTTCGAGCGGTTGAGCCGGAAAACCGACCTCCACGGTTGGAGCCGGGATGACCTGTACGAGGACAGGCTGGGAAAGTTTGGTGATTAGGGATTTCTTCGACACCAACGTCCTGGTGTATGCCATTTCCGACAATGAGCCGGAGAAGCAGGCGCGGGCCAGGGTATTGCTGAGCGAAGCCATAGAAAACAATACCGGAACCATCTCGGCGCAGGTTCTTGGTGAATTCTTCACGATATCAATATCGCCGCGTCACGTTCAGCCGCCATTGACCCCTGCGGAAGCGCGGTTGGTGATAGAGCAGGTCAGCGTTCTGCCGGTGGTGGCGCTGGATTTGGAAATGGTGCGGCGAGCGGTGAGCACGAGCCAGCGATACCAAATCTCGTACTGGGACGGTCTGATTATCTCCGCCGCGGAGTGGGCAGGTTGTGCGAGGGTATTTACGGAGGACTTGAACAACGGACAGGCTTATCACGGCGTGGTGGCCATCAATCCGTTCTGAAATTTGGTGAAGCAATATGGGCACGTTCAGCACAACCATCCAGATCGGCAATCTCAACGGCGAGCATTTTGAGGACGTTGAAGTAATGGTGGACACCGGCGCGATTACGACGGTGACACCGCGCTCAACCCTGGAAAGGCTGGGCATCCAACCGACTAGGAAAGGCACCTTTGAATATGCGAGCGGCGAGCAAGTGCAGCTGGATATGGCTCAGGCAAATGCCATAGTCGAAGGCATGGAAACCATGACCTGGGTCATCTTCCGCGAGGAAGGAGCTGCGGCGCTGCTGGGCGCATACACGCTGGAAGGGCTGCTGCTGGCGGTTGATCCTTACAATGAGCGGCTGATTCCGGTAGTAGGTTCACTGAAGTAAAGAGGCGCGCTATGCCCAACGCAGTCCTCGTGGTCGACATGGTGCGCGGTTTCATGGAGCCGGGGCACAACCTCTATTGCGGCGACGAGGCCAGGGATATCATCGAGCCGGTGCGGGACTTGCTCACGCGCGAGGCCGCGTCCGGCTCGTCCATCATCTTCGTCTCCGACCACCACTTGCCTGACGACCTGGAATTCCAGATGTTCCCAGTGCACTGCTTGATCGGCACGGAGGAACCGGAGGTCATCCCGGAACTGGCCGAGTGGGTCGACGATGGGAACGTGATCCCCAAGAACCGGTACAGCGGGTTCTTCAACACCGACCTGGCAGAGCGGCTGGCCGCGCTCGATCCCGACAAGATCATCGTGTGTGGGGTGTGCACCGACATCTGCGTGATGCACACTACGTCGGACGCACGCAACCGTGATTACGCCGTGGAGGTGCCCACCGACTGCGTGGCCTCCTTCGACGCCGATGCCCATCGTTGGGCGCTGGATCATATCGGCAGGATCCTCGGAGCGCAGGTAGTTTAGCCGCGCCCATCCTTCGACAGGCTCAGGATGAGCGGCGAGCGGGGTGGTCAGAGTATCGCGTCCCCCGGATCGTCGAGCATCGCCTGGCGCAGCAGGGGCACGGGCGGCGCGCCCCAGGACAGCGTGGCGTCGTGGAACCGGCGCAGGCTGTAGGCTGATCCCTCCTGCCGGCGCCAGTCCTGGCGCAGCTTGAGCAGCATCAGCTTGCCCAGCGTGTAGTTCAGGTAGCCCGGATCGAAGGTTCCGCGCAAGGCCTCGCGGCGGGCGGGATGCTCCTCCATGTAGGCGTGGGCCTGGAAAAACCTAGTAGCCTCGTCCACGGTCATGCCCTGGGTGTGGATGCCCAGCGAGCAGAGATAGCGGCAGTTGCGAACCAGGGCTTCCAGCAGCTGAGTGAGCCATAAGGCGGGGTTGTCTCGCCCGTACTCGGTCTCCAGCATCATTTCCTCGGTATAGTGCGCCCAGCCTTCAGTGAAAGCGTAAGAGGTTGCGACACGGTTGATCAACGGCATGGCGCGCCGCTCGCCGGACCCGGAGTATCGGTTGTGCAGATTGTGGACGTAGTGGCCGGGATAGACTTCGTGGACGCTGACTACCTTTAACGTGTCGTAGTTGAAATTGGTGAGCCACTCCTCCTGCTGGCGGGGCGTCCAGTCCGGTTCCACCGGGGTCACGTAGTAGAAGGCTTCGGTGGCGACTTCCTCAAGGCCGCCGGGCGAGTCCATGGCGGCGAAGGCGTAGCGCATGTAGGATGGCGTCTCGGTGACCTGGCAGCGCTCCTCGGAGGGCACGGTAATGATGTCGTGGTCGATCAGCGCTTGGCGGATGTCCTCCAGCATGGCCCGCGTCTCGGATATGAGGGCTTCGGCGGCGGGATGGTTGGCGGCAACCTGGGCGACGGCTTCTCGCACCGGCTTTCCAGGAGCTACTAACGCCGCCGCTTCATCGAGTCGACGCAGGTTCTGCTCCAGGTTGGCCTGGCCAATGGACAGCACGTCTAGCAGGGGAGTGCCGACCCCTTCGCCGACTTGCAGCATCCGGCTGTACAGGTCGCGGCCGATGGCGAATTCTGGGCGCGTATTCCTCGCCTGTAGACGCTGAGCGAACTCGGTCACGGCGACGGCGGCGGCCTCTCGGGCCGCGTCGAATTCGGCGGCGACGTCGGGGGCCATGGCGGCGCACTCGGTGGATGCGGCAGCCAACCCGGTGTTATAGAAAGAGGCCATGCCGTGGTAAGATTCGACTGCCATGTCCCGCACGGGTTCGCCCAACTCGCGCTCGGTGAGGCCGTCCAAAGTGGCCAGGAAGTCAGGAACGTCCCGCAGGATCGCGGTCGCGGAGCGCAGCCGTTCGGGCAGCGGCGCGTAGTCCCGCTGCACGTAGCTGCCCACGCCGATGTAGCCGACCTGACGCTGCGGGTTGTTGTGGAGGGTCCGCATCTCCTCCAGGTTGAACAGCTCGCGGCGGAGGAACATTTCCAGCAGGCTGCGCGACAACCGATCCATACGAGCGTCGTCATCGGCGGTTATCCCGTCGGACTCGGGCAAGGCGGAGAGGCGGCCAAGGGACCGGTGCAGTTCTTCAACCCTGCGTCCGATCCTGCCTCGGGAAAAGTCCGGCAGCTGGCCGTCGTACTCGTGGCGCCCAATGCGGCTGCCTGACGTTGGAACGAACTCCCAGTGCTCGCGGATGGCTCGCTCGGCGAGGGCGTCAACTGCTTGGCTCATGGCGTACCTCCGAGATAGCGGCGGTAACAGTTCTTGCGCGCTAATCGTCTTCTGGTGGGCGGGTGTTTTTGCCCCCGTGAACGCTCGGCTCCGAGCACCATTTCAGGCGCAGCAGGGCCAGCGGTTCCAGGAGACTTTGCGGCAGGCCCAGCATCTCCGTCAGCACGCGGCGGTCCAGTTCCTTGCGGCTGTCATCCCGGTAGGCTTCGTTGGCCGGCAGAAATGCAGCGTCGCGCATATCCTCAAAAATGGTCTCGGCTATCGTCAACTGTTCCGGCGTAAGTTGTGTTACGTCAAGCGTGGGCATGGTGCGGATGGCAGTAATGGGCATGCTGCCGCGCCCGGACTGCTGCCGGCTGGAATGCCACCAGTAACAGAGAAGTCCCAACGTTGTGTTGCCCCACAAGTTATAAGCGATTTCCTGTACGCGATTTGCAAAGCGCACATTGGGCCAGGCCCGACCGCCAATGGTTTGCCGCTCGGTGAATGCCACCGCCAGAGGTTGGGAGTTGAACCGGAAATCGCGGTTGTGATGGGCATGGCTTCGGGTTTCCCAGATTACTTCTGAACGTGTTTCCCTCCCAATCTGTACACGCCCCTGGCTGTCAGGTGCAACTGTCAAGTTTCGCTCGCGGCTGGCATCATGTCCCCATAGCATGGGATAGGTGGAGGAGATGGAGTACTGACTCCTGGTGAAAGCGGCTTGCCCACCGCGGCCCACTATGTTGGCATCGTGCAAACCAACCTGGCAGACTTGCCCAACCATGCTTATGGGGATGGTCGGCGGGTCCTGCATCGGCATCGACGCCAACCGAACTTCTCCCAGACTCAATTGATAAGCGGCCTGAGCGACGGTGTAATCGGCAACTCCCGCTACCGACCACGGCCCATCACCAAGGGGGGCGTCAATGACCTCGCCTAGCTCCGACCTTCCAATAACGAGCGGATTGCCGCCGTAAGGACCGTCCTCCAATCTCCTGAGCTCGGTATCAGCAATGAGTTGGGTTATCGCCCTGGCGATTTCACTGGCTTCCATTTCACTGCGTGGCCGCTGGCGCATTGATATGAACCGCCCGCGCCCGCGAAGCGCCTTCGGAGATTTGCGGCATATCAACAAAGCCTCTGCCATGCCGGTATCAGCGGAAAAGGAGCGCTCATCATCCCCCCCAGCAGCGATAGTAATGACTGTTGCGTCGCTGTAACTCCGACTTATCAGATCACGCGCTTTGGTCCAACTGGTGCCCTGCATCGCGGTGAGCGGCAGCACCAGCGCAATTGTCCCATCATGGCTTACCATCTTGTCGGCCAGGGCCACGAAATAAGAGGCCAAGCCGGCATACCCGTGAGAGCAGGTTCCCTGAGCGTAGCGTCGCGCGGTGGCCGACATCTTGCTCTGGGTCTCCGGGTCGTTATGCAGCCCCCGGAAAGGTTTGACCGAGTCCGACGCCCTTTCATCTCCTTCCCAGTCGGAACCTGCCCTGGTGAACGGCGGATTCATAATCACCAGGTCCTGGCTGGCCACGGGCATGTCCACATTAATCTGCGCGGGAACTTCTCCGGCGCCGGTAACCACTGAGCCGCTGGTCACCGAAAGCAAGGCCCTGATGGCTGTTCGTCCGTTCAGCAGGTCCAGAGAGCCCACTGAAATGCCGCCGCCATCAGTTTCGCCGTATTCGGTGACTATCGTGCGCGTGTTTTCGTAGACCCGCCCCGGATGGGACGATGAAAGCATCGACGCGGTCAGATGTGCTGCCGATGGCAGAACGTCGCAGCCGGTGAGGGAATTTCCCATCATATAGCCGTGCAAATGTTCCGGGTTGCCGCCGGCTAAACGGTGCAGTCGGTTGATGCGGCGGTAAGCGGCGTGCAGCAGCGTGCCGGTGCCGCAGGCATAGTCGGCAACACGAAAGTCCTGCGTTTGCTCGGGGTCAGACCAGCGTTCGTGGTCAGGAATTGCCAAGTTCGCCAACAGCGCCGCGGTTTCGGGTCGCGTGTAATAAGTTGCCAGAAACTTGCGGTCGGCGATGAGCTTTTGAAACACCGTGCCCGCCAGATCGTGAGACTGAGCCACCTCACGCAGCCTGTTGGCGACGTCAACCATTATCTTCACGATATCCCCAGCGTAAAAAGGTGGGTTGATGTTGATCAACAGTTCACGGGCTACGTGGAAAATTGACCAGTAATTTACGTCCAGGATCTTGTCCCACTCTTGGACCATCGTTAGTTGCGTGCCGTCTCGCGTACCTAGTATCTGGGCAAGGCTTCGTACCCCGTGCTGCCCTGCGAGGTTCTGGTGAAACACCACCGCGTTGATCATTATGGTGGCGGCTATGCGCGCCGTCTGTTCGTCAAAGTCCTGCTTGAGGGTTTCTGCTATCGACTCGTCTGTACCTTGCGTCAGTGCTACCGCTTCCATCAATACGCCGGCCACTACCCGCACGCCGGCTTGCAGGTCGTTCACCGCCTGCTCCACCGCGCCGGCCGGCACCGCCGCCTGGTCAACGAACGCTGCTAAATCCCGTAAGTCGCCTGGTATGAAGCCCACTTCCGGGAAACGTTCGTATCTACCGCTGTCAACGCCGGCCAGGAGAGCGTACTCCAGCCGGATGCCGCCGCGTAACAGTTCGTCAACTTGGTCCAGGGTATCGCATTCGCGCAGGTCCGTCGGCGATCGGAGTGCGATGACTGAATTGACCTCTCCCGACGCGCTGATCACGTCATAATCCAGTAGTGCTCCAAGGCGCGCCGCGGCCTCGCTTTCCACCGTATACGCCGGCATGTATTCGTTCTCAATAACCAGGGGCGGCGCTCCCTGCTGAGTAATCAGTACGTCAGGAGTGGCCGACGTTCCGGCGAACGCGCCGGTATTTTCACCCCGCGCCGTCCAGCGACGATCCAAATTGCCGAGCAGCGTTGCGATGCGACCGTTCAGTTGATTTTCGATGATGGGCATACAAACCTGTTGAACGAAAACGGGTAGACCGTAGGTTAGCATCACGCAGACGGCCTCGCCAACGGCCTGTCGTCACTAAACCTAGCCGATTACGATCTGTCATAAAAATAAGGGGCGACCGATCGGCCGCCCCTTTGTTTACATCGTAAGCGTCCCGCTATGCAATCAGCTCGCTGATCAGGAACTTGGGTTCGATGTCGGTGAAGTTCTTGACGTCGCCGACCAGCTCGCGGCCGTGGGTCTTGAAGCCTTCGTGCACCCCGTCCACGTCGTTGAAGAAGAGGTAGCCGACGGCGGTGTACATGGGGGGTGCGTTGGGGTCGGTGTCGGAGATGCCGCGCTCGACGTTGTAGTAGCGCATCCCGAAGGTGGTCAGGCGCTCCTGCACCAGGGGCATATGGGTGTTGCAGTAGTAGTCGAAATCGAAGGACTTGCCCTCTTCGTTCTCGTAGAAAACGGTGACTTTGATCATGGGGAATTGCTCCTGAAGGGACGTGGATTCCCGCTTTCGCGGGAATGACGGTTGCAAGCCTGGGATGACGGGCAGAAGTCTGGAATTACAGACGGAGATTGTCAGTGATAAACGTTGGTGCCGGACCCGCCGCCGGCCGCGATGGTCTCGCCGCTGATGGCGATGCTGCGCGGGGACGCGAAGAAGGCCACCACCCACGCCAGTTCCTCGGCATCGACGATGCGGCGGGTGGAGTTGCGGGAGGCAGCGCGCCGCTCGATTTCTTCAACCGTCGTGCCCTCGCGCTCGGCCTGCTCGGCGTACATGGGGCCACTGCGCTCGGTGCGCGTGGTGCCGGGATGCACCAGATTTACGCAGACGCCGTCGCCGCCCAGCTCCTCGGCCAGGTACTTGGTCAGGTTGGACAGGCCGGAGTTGCGCACGCCGGCGCTGAGGTTGCCCTCGGCTCGCCGTGCGGACAGGCCGCCGACGTTGACGATGCGGCCCCAGCCCTGCTGCTGCATGTACGGGGCCACGGCCCGGGCGCAGCGCAGGTAGCCCATGACCTTGGTGTCCAGGTCCAGCATCACGTCCTCATCGCGGATCTCGGCCAGCGAGCCGCGGGCGAGACCGCCGGGAGCGGCGGCGTTGTTCACCAAAATGTCGATGCGTCCGCCCAGAGCCTCGGCAGCCTGGGCGACCATGGCGTTCACCTGGTCGGTGCTGGTCATGTCGGAAACGATGGGAACGATCCGGCCGCCGGTGTCGCCAGCGATGTCCTCGGCCGACTCCGACAGAGTATCGGCGTAACGGCCCGTGATGACCACGCTGCATCCGTCGGCGGAGAGCACCCGCGCCACCGCCTTGCCGATCCCGCGACTGCCGCCGGTAACGATGGCGGTTTTGCCCTCAAGTTGCAGATCCATATTGGGAGATCCTCCCGCTCAAACTAGCGGCATTGTACACCAGGCAAACTACAGGGGGCAGGTGCAAGACCCGCCCCCTGGCATTGGTGAACAGCGTCGTTTCGCGCGGCGCTAGGCCACCTGGACCGTGGCTCCTGCCTCTTCCAGCTTGGACTTGATGCTGTCGGCGTCTTCCTTGTTGACGCCCTCGCGGACGCGAGCCGGGGCCGATTCCACCAGTTCCTTGGCCTCGCGCAGGCCGAGGTCGGTAACCTCGCGCACGGCCTTGATGACGTTGATCTTGTTGGCGCCGAAATCGGCCAGGGTGATGGTGAATTCGGTCTGCTCGTCGGCGGCGGCGGACGGAGCGTCATCGGTCACCACACCGGCGGCCGGGGCAGCAGCAACCGCCATGGGGGCGGCCGCGGAGACGCCGAACTCTTCCTCGATGGCCTTGACCAGATCGGCCAAGTCCATCACGCTCATGCCCTTGATCGCGTCAAGAACTTCCTGGTTCACTGCCATGATTGTTGCCTCCTGATGTTTGTTTCACATTGTGCCCTCTCCCTTGATGGGAGAGGGCTGGGGTGAGGGTGGCCCGTTCCTATTCCGCAGCTTCTGCCGGCTGCAGTTGATCAATCCTGGCCTGCAGGACGTAGGCCAAGCTGCTGATGGTGGCGTTGAGCACGCTGGCCAGGCCGTAGAGCGGCGACTGCATGGTGCCCAGCAGTTGAGCCACAAGGACCGGACGCGGCGGCAGGTCCGCCAGCCGCGAAACGTCCGCCGGTTGCATGGCGTCGCCCTGCTCGACCACCGCGCCGTGAACGGCAAGAGCGCCGGCGCTGGCTCTGGCGGCCTGGTCGACCGCCTTGGCTATGGTGGCGGCATCGTCGTAGCCCAGCGCGATGGCCGTTTGACCCGTTATGACATCTTTGAGCTGGGGGATCTCCGCGGCGTCGGCGGCGCGGCTGATCAGGCTATTCTTCACCACGACGAACTCGACGCCGCCTTCACGCATCCTGCGCCGGAGGTCCACCATCTGGTTGGCGTTCATGCCGGAGTAGCCGGTGGAGATGATAATGGAACTGCGCTCCAGCTTATCCTTCAACTCGGCTACGCGATCGATTTTTTCCTGGGTTGGCAAGGTCTGCTCCTGGATAACAACGGTCAAAAGAAAAACCCGCGCTCCGAGACAAGGGCGCGGGCGTTTCGGCACATCTAGCCTTTAGGCCGGCGGCGCTGAACATCCACATATGCTCCGGATCAATCCGGCGCGGCGCCTCGGCGGGCGGCCGGTACGGCCATTATTCCCGTGGGAACCCACTGTCTCGGGCGAAGTAACGGTATTCAATTGTGGGGATCAGTCTAGCATCCCCTCCGGGGATTGGCAACGGGCGGAACTGACTCGGCAGCCGATGACGAAGGTTCTATTCGGGTTTCATTGCCTGGAGCGTTCCCACGTCTACGGAGAGGCCGGGGCCCATGGATGAGGTGATGTAGGCAGACTTGATGAATGCGCCCTTGACCGCGTCCGGGCGCTCGCGCATGACTGAGTCCATGAACACGGTCAGGTTGTCCACCAGGGCGTCGGTCTCGAAGGACGACTTGCCAAACTGGCCGTGAATGATGGCGGTCCGGTCGGTGCGAAACTCCAGGCGCCCCGCCTTGGACTCCTGGATGACGCGGGGCAGGTCACGGGCGGGCACCAGGGTGCCGGTGCGGGGGTTGGGCATGAGGCCACGACGGCCCAGGACGCGACCCAACCGGCCGATCTTGGACATGATCTCGGGGATCGCCAAGCCCACGTCGAACTCGACCCATCCGCTTTCGACCTGGGCGATCAGGTCGTCGTCACCCACGTAGTCGGCGCCGGCCTGGCGGGCGATGTCGGCGGCTTCGCCGTTGGCGAACACCAGCACGCGCACCTGCTTGCCCAAGCCGTGGGGCAGCACGGTGACGCCGCGAACCTGCTGCTCGGCGTGGCGCACGTCGGCGTTGGTGCGGAGGTGGACCTCCAGGGTCTCGTCGAACTTGGCGGTGGAAAGCTCTTTCACCAGGTCGATGGCTTCTCGGGGCTGGTAAACGCTATCCTCCGGAACACGCTCGGCAACGGCGTTATAGCGTCGGCTGTGCTTGGGCATTTTGTTTTCTCCTCTTCCCCGTCATTCCGGCTTTCGCCGGAATCCAGGAGCCGCTGTTGCAAACACATCCTGGATTCCCGTTTTCGCGGGCATGACGACATCAATTGGCAGCACGTCTAGTCGTCTTCTACGGTGATTCCCATGCTGCGGGCGGTGCCGGCGATGATGTTCATGGCCTGTTCCACGGAGTTGGCGTTGAGATCTTTCAGCTTTTCTTCGGCGATGCCGCGGAGAACATCGCTGGAGACGGTAACGCCGATGGGCGCGCGTGCGTCGCCCTGTCCCTTCTCGATGCCGGCAGCGCGGCGCAGCAGGTCCGAAGCCGGCGGAGTACGAGTGACGAAGGTGAAGGAGCGGTCCTGATAAACGGTCAGGTGGACGGGCACGATGGTGCCGGACTGGCTGCCGGTGCGTTCGTTGTACTCCTTGACGAAGGCCATGATGTTGACGCCGTGCTGACCCAGCGCCGGACCGACCGGCGGCGCGGGCGTGGCCTTGCCCGCTTCCAGCTGGAGCTTGATGACGGCGAGTACTTTCTTTGCCACTGACGGCCTCCGGTTGTCCTGATTTTATGCGCGCGGATCAGCGTCCGGCTTTGGGGTTGGATCAGGCCTTTTCCACCTGGGTGAAGTCCAATTCCACCGGGGTCTCGCGGCCGAAAACGGAGATCATCACGGTGACCTGCCCGCGGTGTTCGTCCACATCCTCGACGCGACCGAGCATGTCGGCAAAGGGGCCTTCGGAGATCCGCACTGTGTCTCCCGGGGTCATGCCGATGACGGCGCGCGGCTCGCCCGAGGCGACGCGATCCAGGATGTCATCGACCTCGCGGTCGTCCAGCGGCACCGGACGCGGGCGGTCGCCGCCCTCTTCCTCGGCCGAAATGAAACCCGTCACGCCGGTGGTGTTGCGCACCAGGAACCAGGCTTCGTCGTCCATGACCATCTGGACCAGGATGTAGCCGGGGAACAGCTTGCGGCGCTGCTTGGTACGCTCACCCTTGTTGCGGGTGATCTCGTCCTCGGCCGGCACCTCGACCCGAGTGATCCGGTCGTCCATGCCGAGACTCTGTCGACGCAGGTCAAGGTTTCGCTTGACCATGTCTTCCTGGCCCGTATAGGTGTGGACGATATACCAGCGCAGATCGTCGGGATGCGTTGTGGTCATTGTCTCAATCTCAGTGGGCGGGAGAGGAGCGGCCCAAGAGAGCGCCGGCCAATCGGATTGACGCCGGCGCTAAAAGGGGTCTCCGGGGATCCCGCAGCCGGGCGTGGGCGCGCCAGACCCGCGCAGGTCAGAAAGGCAACTGCCGCAGGCCGATGACGAAGCCCATGCCGAAGTCGAAAATCCGGTCCAGCAGGCCGAGGAAGAAGCCCATGATAACGGCGAGCACGATGACGATGGCCGTGAGCCGGGCCGTTTCTTCCTTGCTTGGCCAGACTGATTTCCGCAGCTCGGAAGCGGTTTCACGCAGGAAGCCTATCGGGCCGACCCTCCCCACAGCGCGGGGAGAGATCGGCGACGGTCGTCTGGTAGATGCGCGGGCCACAGTCCGCTACCTCACTTCCCGATGGACCTGATGGTTCCGGCAGCGGCTACAGTACTTCCGCAGTTCCATGCGGGTGGTGTGGCTGCGCCGGTTCTTGATGGTCGAGTAGTTGCGCTCGCGGCAGTCGGTGCACTGCAAGGTGATGACCTGCCGGGCGTCGGTTGACTTGCGGGCCATGGGATCACTCCAGCAATCGGGTGAACACGCCGGCGCCGACGGTGCGCCCGCCCTCGCGGATGGCGAAGCGGAGACCCTCTTCGACGGCGATCGGGGTGATGAGGTTCACGGTCATGGTGATGTTGTCACCGGGCATGACCATTTCCACACCGTCGGGCAGGGCGATTTCGCCGGTGATGTCGCTGGTGCGGATGTAGAACTGGGGCTTGTAGCCGGTGAAGAAGGGGGTATGGCGGCCGCCCTCCGCCTGGCTCAGCACGTACACCTCGGCCTCCGCCTTGCGATACGGGCGCATGGAGCCGGGGGCGACCAGCACCTGGCCGCGTTCGACCTCGTCTCGGTCCACGCCGCGGAGCAGCACGCCCACGGCGTCGCCGGCTTCGGTGGTGTCCAGCAGCTTGTGGAACATTTCCAGGCCGGTGGCAACGGTCTTGCGCACGTCGCCGGAGCGGATGATCTCCACTTCCTGACCGACGTTGAGCTGTCCGCGCTCGACACGGCCGGTGACCACGGTGCCGCGGCCCTTGATGCCGAAGACGTCTTCAATGGGCATCAGGAACGGCTGGTCGGTGACGCGGGACGGCTGGGGAATGTAGTCGTCCATGGTGGCGACCAGTTCCCGCACCTGCTCCATCGCGTCGGCGTCGCCTTCCAACGCCTTCAGACCGCTGACACGGACGATGGGCGTGTCGTCGCCGGGGAAGTCGTAGGTGCTGAGCAGCTCACGGACTTCCAGCTCGACCAGTTCCAGGAGCTCTTCGTCGTCCATCATGTCGACCTTGTTCAGAGCGACGACGATGGAGGGCACTTCCACCTGGCGGGCCAACAGGATGTGCTCCCGGGTCTGCGGCATGGGGCCGTCGGGAGCGGACACGACCAGGACCGCGCCGTCCATCTGGGCAGCGCCGGTGATCATGTTCTTGATGTAGTCGGCGTGGCCGGGGCAGTCAACGTGGGCGTAGTGCCGGTTATCGGTCTCGTATTCCACGTGGGCGATGGCGATGGTGATGCCGCGAGCGCGTTCTTCCGGCGCGTTGTCGATGCTGTCGAAGCTGCGGAAGCTGGCGTTGTTCTCCTGGGACAGCACGCTGGTGATGGCGGCGGTGAGGGTGGTCTTGCCGTGGTCAACGTGACCGATCGTTCCCACGTTGACGTGGGGCTTGGAACGATCGAAGACTTGCTTAGCCATGGTGGCGGGTTACTCCTTGCTCCTTGTTGGTGGTTCCTTCGTTCCAGCCCGCGGGACATCCCTGCGGGTTGCTGACGCCGGTGGAGCCCAAGGGCGGAATCGAACCGCCGACCCCGTTCTTACCAAGAACGTGCTCTACCTCTGAGCTACTTGGGCGTGTTTTTAGTTGTCATTGCGAACGCAGCGCGGCAATCTCATCGGTGGTGGAGGGGGCAGGATTCGAACCTGCGAAGCCCGTCAGGGCGCCAGATTTACAGTCTGGTGGCTTTAACCACTCACCCACCCCTCCA
>DAOUHZ010000118.1:0-28458 GCA_034428455.1 Dehalococcoidia bacterium | reverse complement strand
CGCATCAGGGCGCGGCCGGGGCAGCGGTTCACGCAGACCTGGCACACCTGGCAGAAGGCGTGGATGCCGTAGTCGACGGGCTCGTCATAGCTGACGTTGGCGTCGGAGGTGATCATCATGATGCGGCAGCGGGAGCCGACGTGGGGCGTCAGCAGGTAGCCGCAAGCGCCCAACTGGCCGAGGCCGGCGGCGACGAACATCGGGATGTAGGGGCCGGTGTTGTCGTTGGGGCTGTGGACCTGGGCGCGATAGCCGAGGCCGCGGATGAAGTTGCCCAGTTCGAGACCGGCGGCGCCTTCGGTCCGGTACGTGCTGGAGTGCACGATCTCGGCGTCGATGCTGGGGATGGTCTGGGTGGGCTCGAAGTCCTGCTCGTAGGCCAGGCAGATGACGTGCGGGAACTGGACCCAGGCCTTCTTGCTCTGGTACACGTAGCGGATGTCAAAGGCGGTGATGCCGACTTCGACGAAACCGAGCTCGCGGGACTTCTGCTTGATGGCCTCTGTGACGTCCTCGCCGGTGGCGTCGGACGTAGGCTCCAGATCGCCGGTGAGGCGGGCGGCCATGACCAGGTTGCGATTGAGCTTGTCGTGCTCCTTGCGGATCTCACGCATCTCGGCGTGCTGGTCGCGCAGGGTGTTGGCCCAGTCGCGGGAGGCGCGCTCGGTGATGTTCATGGTCTCGACGGGATATTCCCGGGAGTACCAGTCAACCTCGCGCTGGTTCATGGGGATGCCGGGAGTGGTCTCCAACTCCTCGGGCACCGGAATTGTGACAGGAGCGTCGCCCAGATATTTACCGGGTCGGCGAACCTCGTGACCGATCGTTAGCATATCCTCCTCCTTAGTTTGGACTGCGTAGATACGCCTGAATTTGCCGGGAAGGGTACTTCCCCGGTTCAATAAAGTCAATACTCCGCCCTTGAAATAATCATATTCCGTTACCCGATTATGATTATTCCGGGCCTGCCGACATATCGCCGGGAGGCTGGTTTAAAGGCGTCGGATTGTCAGAATCAGGATTTACCGGATTTACGGATTATCAGGATTGGAACCGTTCCGCGCTGGAGATCCCCAATCCTGTCCAATCTTAATATCCCGTAAATCCTGATTCTAGCGAGTATGAGGGGGCAGGCGTTAATCGGCTACCCCCACCTGCGCCTCTACGCCCAAGGCGTCCCGCAAGTAGCGGCCGGTGTGGCTTTGCTCTACCTGAGCCAGCGTCTCGGGCGTGCCACAGGCCAGCAAGTTGCCGCCCAGGTGGCCGGCGCCGGGTCCCAGGTCGATGATCCAGTCGGCGTTTTTGATGAGGTCCAGGTTGTGCTCGATGAGCAGCACCGAGTTGCCCTGGTCGACCAGCCGATGCAGGACGCGCAGCAGCGCGGCACAGTCCTCAAAGGAGAGACCGGTGGTCGGCTCGTCCAGTAGGTACAGGGTGCGGCCGGTGGCGCGGCGGGATAGCTCGGTCGCCAGCTTGACCCGCTGCGCTTCCCCGCCGGAGAGGGTCGTGGCCGGCTGGCCCAGGCGAATGTAGCCCAGCCCCACGTCCCGCAGGGTTTCCAGCTTGCTGCGGATGCGCGAGTAGTTCCAGAAAAAGTCCAGCGCCGTTTCCACTGTCATCGCCAGCACGTCGGCGATGGACTGGTCGCGCAGGGTCACCTCCAGCGCCTCCCGGTTGTAGCGGCGACCCTGGCAGACCTCGCAGGGTACGGTGACGTCGGGCAGGAACTGCATCTCGATCTGGATGTAGCCCTCGCCCTGGCAGGACTCGCAGCGGCCGCCCTTGACGTTGAAGGAGAAGCGGCCCGGCTTGTAGCCCCGGATGCGGGCCTCGGGCAACGTGGCGAACAGTTCCCGGATGGGAGTGAAGGCTCCGGTGTAAGTGGCCGGATTGCTGCGGGGGGTGCGGCCGATGGGGGACTGGTCAATATTGACGACCTTGTCGATGTGCTCGATGCCGGTGACCTCGTCGTGGTCGCCGGGCCGGTCGCGGCCCTGGGCAACGGCCTGCGCCAAACGCTTGTAGAGGATGTCGTACACCAGCGTGCTCTTGCCGCTGCCGGACACGCCGGTAACGCACCCCAGCAGACCCAAGGGGAACTCAACGTCGATGCCCTTGAGGTTGTTCTCCCTGGCTCCAACGACGGCGATGGATTTTCCGTTGCCCTCGCGCCGCTCTTCGGGTATGGGGATGCGCTTGCGCCCGCTGAGATAGGCGCCGGTCAACGAAGCCTCGTTGGCCATCACCTCGGCCACGTCACCTGTGGCCACGATGTTGCCGCCGTGCTCGCCGGCGCCGGGACCGAGGTCGACGATGTGGTCGGCGGCGCGCATCATGGCGTCGTCGTGCTCGACCACGATCACCGTGTTGCCCATGTCACGCAGGCGGGTCAGGGTCCCGATGAGGCGATGGTCATCGTGGGGGTGCAGCCCGACCGTGGGTTCGTCGCAGACGTACAGCACGCCGGTGAGACCGCTGCCAATCTGGGTGGCCAGGCGGACGCGCTGGGCCTCTCCCCCGGAAAGCGTCCGGGCGGTGCGGCTCATCGTCACGTAGTCTAGACCGATGCTATCGAGGAAATGCAGGCGACCCTCAATTTCTTTGAGGATCTGATCGGCGATGACCATTTCGCGCGGGGTCAGGTGGCTCGGCACGTCGGTGGCCTGGGAACGGCGTCCGTTGCGGCGGGCGCGCCGGCCCTTCCCGTTGGCGCCATTGGTTGAAGGTTGCGGCTCATCATTGGGCAGCGTCTCCGGAGAGTGATGCCCGTTGCTGCCGTTGGCGGGGATTTGATCCGGCGAGTCCGCCACCGGCTTGATGCTGCGAACCCAGTTCAGTCCTTCCCCGATGGTGAGACCGGTGACCTCAATGATGTTGCGACCGCAGATCAGCACGCCCAGGGCCTCCGGGCGCAGCCGCGCCCCGGTGCAGGAACGGCAGGCTCGCTGGGCCATGTACCGTTCGATTTCGCCGCGAGTGTGGTCGGACTCGGTGTCCCGGTAGCGGCGTTGCAGGTTCGGGATCACTCCCTCGTAGGTGGTGTTCCAGGAGTAGGTGCGGCCCCGACCGGTGCGGTGGCGCACCTGCACCTGCTTCTTGCCGGCGCCATAGAGCACGATGTTGAGCTGCTCCTCGGTCAGCTCGCGCACCGGTGCGTGGGGCGAGAAGTCGAACTCGCGGGCCACCGCTTCCATCATGCTGGCGTACCAGGCGTTGGCGGCGCCGGAGCGCGCCCACGGCACGACGGCGCCTTCCAGCAGGGACAGCGAGCGGTTCTGGATCACCAGTGACGGGTCCACCTCAAGCTGGTACCCCAAACCGGTGCAGGTTGAACACGCGCCGTGGGGACTGTTGAAGCTGAACGTCCTAGGTTCGATTTCGGGCAAGCTGATCCCGCAGGCGACGCAGGCGAACTGCTCGCTGAACACCAGGTCGTCCTCGCCTTCGCGGCCCACCGTGAGTACGCCTTCGCCCTCGCGCAGCGCGGTTTCCACCGATTCAGTAACGCGGTTGGGTTCGGTGTCGCTGCGGATGATGAGGCGGTCGACCACGATGTCGATGTAGTGCCACTTCTGTTTGTCCAGCGTCAGGGCGTCGGTGTCCTCCACCAGCATGACCTCGCCGTTGACGCGGACGCGGACGAACCCGCCCCGGCGGGCGGCCTCGAACACCTCGCGGTGTTCGCCCTTCTTGCGGCGCACCTTCGGCGCCAGCAGGGTGATGCGGGAAGATTCAGGCAGCCCCAGGATGGCGTCGACGATCTGCTGGACCGTCTGGCGGGCCACCGGGTTGCCGCACTTGGGGCAGTGAGGTTTGCCAACCCGAGCGAACAGCAGACGCAGGTAGTCGTAGATCTCAGTGACGGTTCCCACCGTGGAGCGAGGGTTGTGGGACACGCCCTTCTGGTCGATGGAAATGGCCGGGGACAGACCCTCGATGTAGTCGACATCGGGCTTGTCCATGCGCCCCAGGAACTGCCGGGCGTAGGCGGAAAGGGACTCCACGTAGCGGCGCTGCCCTTCGGCGTAGATGGTGTCGAACGCCAGGCTGCTCTTGCCGGACCCCGATACGCCGGTGATGACAACGAGCCGGTCCCTGGGAATCGTCACGTCGACGTTCTTCAGGTTGTGCTCACGAGCGCCCTTGATGAAGATGACTTCCTGCGGCATAAAGCGGCCCTACTGCATGAGGATGTTGAAACCGGCCTGAGTGAAGTGGTGGTCGTTGGTCAGCGCTTCGCGGATGTTTCGTTCAGCCATCATTTGGAAACTGGCGCAATCGACGAGGCCCCACTCCTGGTCGGGTCGGGCGTTGTAGAAATCGACGGCGCGCCAGAATTGCAGCGAAGTTTGTTCGATGACATCGACCGTGTCGTCAATTGTCAAATCCCTGACCAATTGCACAGCCAATTGCCGGCCTCTGGCCCCGAACTCTCCGAAAAAATTCAGAACCTCAACAAGCACCATTTCGGTGGTGATTTTGTGTCGCCGCTGAAACTCCGATTGCAATAGCAGTGCCATTTCATGCTGCGCGTCCCGCTCATGCAAAATGGCAATCCAGTAACAGGCATCGGCGAATATCGGGAACATTACTCGTCCACCTTGGGCCGGCCGTAGAGATAATGGTGCATATTCTTTGCGCCGTCGGTGGGTACGTTATCCCAAATGTCTTCCGGGTATTTTTTGCGAATCTCCGCAAGCCTGTGCAGCAACGTGGGCATCTCCGGATCCTCCGGTGGAATTACCCGGTGCGTCTTTGGAAGGTCGATGCTGACTATCCGCTTCAGCCGCCCATCGGCGTAATCGCCTTGCCCCACTATTTTGATGCCGTACCGTCCGTGGTTATGCATACCCTCAAGATGCCCCCACTGCGAGCCCGTAAAGTCGGCCCGCACCGTTGAGCCGTCCTCCAGTTGCAGCTTGTATGAGCCGTTGTGGTCCAGGTCCAGTTCCATGGACCTAACCTCCGCGACTACTTCGATGGGATGGCGGCCGTTTTTCTCGGTCATGGCGGGCCGTCCTAGGGACGAAAGGTTATTCCAATTCTACCAAAGGGTCGTTGGCGTTCACGGAGTCCAGGGGTTGCACAAAAACGGTTTTCACCACGCCGTCGCGGTGGGCCAGGATGCTCTGCTCCATCTTCATGGCTTCCACCACGCACACCTCATCCCCGGCGTTGACTGTGTCGCCGGGCCGCACCATGACCGACATCACCCGGCCCGGCATGGGGGAGCGCAGGATGTCGTCGACCGGAACCCCGGAACCTGCCGGTGTCGCGGTGGGAGCGTCCGGTACGACAAGGCCGCCGGATGGTCGCCCCCGACGAGGAGGTGAAGGGGCGGCAGCGACATCGATGTCGACGTCGAAGGTCTCTCCGTCAACGGTGACTTGAACGGGCGACCGGGTCAGGTCGCCCACTTCGACGGTGTACCAATGGTCGCCGACGCGTACTCTGATGGTGGTCAAGTTACCAGGATCCACTGCCGAGCCGTGATCGGAACAACTCACGGCGGCCCTGAGTGCGCCAACGGGAGCCTCCACCGCCGTCCGACGGGCTCTGTCCTTGAGCTGCGTACACCGCAGCGACGCCGATGGCCGCGGCCAACGCGCGGGGATCCATGCCCGAGGCCGAGTCTCCAGGTTTTACGCCGTTGGCGCCAATGCTCACGTTGCGGTGCCCGTTGGATTTTGTGCCTTGATTTTGCAGCCGCCGCTCAAGAATGGTGGGCAGGGTCCCGGTATGGTATCTGCCGGAATTGAACTCCGGGCTGACCAGGACGTCTCGCAACAGCGGGATGTTGGTTTTGACGCCTTCCAGCCGGAAGTCCGCCAGGGCGGAGTCCAGGGTCGCTATTGCCGCGTCCCGGTCGGGTCCCCAAGCCATCACCTTGGCAAGCAGCGGCTCGTAGTGTAGCGAAACCTCATAACCGACGTAAAGGGCGGTATCCACGCGGACGTTGTCGCCTTCCGGCAGATGCACGTCAGTGACCACGCCGACGTTGGGAAGGCAGGTGTCCGGGTCCTCGGGATACACACGCGCTTCGATGGCATGGCCACTGGCGTGGATATCACGCTGTCCGATGGTGAACGCCAATCCGGCGGCAGACTGCAATTGAAGCTCGACGATGTCCCGTCCGGTCAGAAGCTCGGATACCCCATGCTCCACCTGCAGGCGCGGGTTCATTTCCAGGAAATAGAAGTGACCGTCCGGCGTGACTAGGAACTCTACGGTTCCGGCGTTGGTGTAGCCGACTTCGCGTCCCAGTTGGCGCGACAACCGGCCGATCTGATTCCGGACCTCCTCCGGCAGCTTGGCTGATGCCGGCGTTTCCTCGATGAGCTTCTGGTTACGCCGTTGAATGGAGCAGTCACGCTCGTGCAGATGGAGCACGTTGCCGTATTGATCGGCGATCAGTTGCACCTCGATGTGCGAGGCCCCTTCCAGGTAGCGTTCGTAAAACAGGCTGGAATCTGCGAAGGCCGCCTGGGCGGTTTTGCGGGTGCGTTCGATGATCGGTTCCAACTCGGCCATGGAATGGACAACGTGGATGCCGATGCCACCACCACCGGCGGTGGCCTTGACCATCATGGGAAAGCCCAGTTCCCACGCCTTGGAAATCGCCTCGTCGTCGCTGACCGGTTCCTCGGTGCCGGGCATAACCGGCAGGCCCGATTTGCGAGCGACACGACGGGCGGAGAGCTTGTCGCCCATCTGGTTGAGGACCTCTTCGCCCGGGCCGATGAACACGACCCCCTCGGCCTTGCAGCGACGCGACAGTTCGCTGTTCTCAGAGAGGAAACCGTAGCCCGGGTGGACCGCTTCGGCGCCGGTGCTGTGGCAGGCATCCAGAACCGCGTCAACGCTGAGGTAGGAGTCCTTTGCCGTCGCTCCGCCGATGCAGACGGACTGGTCGGCCATGCGAGTGTGCATGGCCCCGGAGTCCGCCTCGGAATATACGGCCACTGTCGCGATGCCCATGCGCTGGCACGTGCGGATGATTCGTGCGGCTATCTCGCCCCGGTTTGCCACCAATACCTTGTCGAACATTACATGCACTCCCGAAACACTTCCAACGCGCCTCGCCAACGGCGGAAGCTCGTCATTGCGAGCATTGAAGATTATTTATGGCCGGCCCAATCGTGGGCTTCGACCAACGAGACATTTTCAAGCAAATGCCGCCCGAATTTCTGCGGCTGCCGGTTTATACGTCCGAGCAAATGGTGCGGACTTTACATGGGCTTTATGTGACGGTCTTTTACGCTATTGATAATTGCCTGGTCAATACCCGGCTGAGCCAAATTCAGGCAAATTTTGCAATTTCTAAAAATTCCTGAGACCTGACCCTGCGGTCCAGCCAGTATTGCAGCGTTGCCGCCAGTGTATCCCGGACCTCGCGCTCCAGCGGCGGCGAAATCGTCAGCGCGGGCAGCGCCCCGACCGATTCTGTACGGTGCAGCAGCCGGAGCAGCTTCAAAGCCGGCAACGATAAAGGACGCACCAGCACGTCGGTCGGGCCGCACTCCGTGCACAGCGCGCCCCCGGCGCCCACGGCGAACCGGTGGCGGTCGGGTTCCAGCTCGTCACCGCATTCCACGCAATTGTAGAGTTCCGGCATGAACCCGGAGAGCAGGAGGAGGTGCAGGTCGAAATAGCGCAGCCCGAGGTCGGCGTTGCCGGCCCTGCCCAACGCTTCGAGGGTTTGGACGGTAAGGTTGAACAGGTCGGTGTTGGCGGCCGAAAGGGCGCTGAAACCATCGATGAGCTCCGCGACGTACAGCCCACGCGCAGAGTTCTCGTAACCGTTCTTGACGGCGGGGAAGGCGTTGACGACCTCGGCTTCGGTGACCTGATCCATGGAACGGCCACGGGCAATGGAAACCCGTATCAAGGTCAGCGGCTCCAGGTGACCCATCAACTTGCTGGTGAGGCGTTGCGCTCCGCGCGCCAGCAACTCCAGCTTGCCGTGTTCGCGGGTGTAGATGACGGTGAGCAGGTCGGCCTCGCGCACCGGAGACCGGCGCAGGGTTAGGCCGATGGCGCGATAGGTTCGGGTCGAGGTCATCGCCGGACCTGCCAGATCAATCGAGCGCGCTGCGCCCGGCCAACGCGCGGCTCAGCGTGGTTTCGTCGGCGAACTCCAGAGAGCCGCCAACGGGCAGGCCACGGGCCAATCGCGTGATCCTGATGCCGGAGTCGGCCAGGCGTCGGTTGATGAAGTCGGCGGTGGCGTCCCCTTCCAGGGTTGGGTTGGTGGCCACTATCAACTCCTGGAATGGGCTGTCGGATTCTCGGAGGCGGTCAAATAGCTGCGGCAGGTGGATGTCTTCCGGGCCGACTCCGTTGAGCGGCGACAGGACGCCGTGGAGCACGTGGTACAGCCCACGGTAGGCGCGGGTACGCTCCAGGGCCACCAGGTCGCGGCGTTCTTCCACCACGCAGATCTGGTCCCGGTTGCGCTGGGGATTGGAGCAGATCTCGCACGGCGAAGCGTCAGTAAGGTTGCGGCATAGGTCGCAGAATACGAGGCTGTCCCGGGCCTCCAGGATTGCGTCGGCCAGAGATCGTGCCTCTTCACCCGGCAGGCGTATGACGTGGTCGGCGATGCGCTGGGCGCTCTTGGGGCCGATGCCAGGCAATCGGTTGAGCTCGTCGATCAGCCGGCTGAGGGAACGCGCCGTGCCGGGGTTGTACTCGCTGACCATGATGATTACGCTGCCGCCCGCGCTGCCGGTTATCCTCCGCTGACCGGCATCGGCTGGGACCGGGCGGCCAGCGCCGGCGCCAGATGCACCGACGCCCGCCGCAGATCCACCGCCACCACGTCCCATTCGCTGCCATCGTCAAACCACTGCCGGTAACTGACGAAGTCGCCGTTGTCCACCACGCGAAAATCTACGTCCGGCTTGTCACCCAGCGTCAACGTGTCGGTGTCGGCATCGTACCCGCGCTCCGCGCGCAACGGAAGGAACCGGCTAACGTCGTGGATGTCCACCCTGGTGATGTTCTCGTCGCCTTCATCCTCGCCATCTATGGCGAAGATGACCCTAAAATCGTCTCGCAAAGTCCCGCCGCCGCCGCCTTTCGGCGATGCTATGAGTAGGAGCACGTCTTCTTCTGCATAGTACCTAACCCGCATTTCGCACCTCCAAATCTCTACAACGGCCTTGAAACCATAGGCGCGCGCTTTCTTGGGCGATCCTTCGGGCGGCTTCGCTGTCAAAAGTGGCTGTTATGATTTCCGCTTCATCCAGCGAAACAGGAACGCGCAGCATGGGTTTTCTGCCTGGGACAAATCCCCAGTACGTCACGGTTACGCTGCCGTTGCTATCGGTACAGATACCCCTGACGATCCAATTTTCCAGCACGTGCTGAATTCTGCCAGCAGTAACGCCAGGGTGAGGATTATCGCGCAAATGCCAGGTCAACCATCTGGTGACGCCGCCGGCGGTGATGGTTTCCGGCAGTTCGCTCCGCTCACCGGGAGGACATTCGCTCCCCTCGCCGACCATGCCGCTCTGCCCGTTATCACCAGGGTGGCAGTGCGGAACTAGAACAGGCCGGGGATATTCATGCCGCCGGTTACGGCTCCCATCTTCTGGGCGGCGAGTTCCTGGGTCCGGTTGAAGGCGTCGTTGACGGCGGCGGCCACGAGATCCTGCAGCAGGTCGATGTCCTCGGCGGCCTCGGGCTCAATTACCACCTCGGTGACTTCCTGCTTGCCGGTCATGGTCACGCGGACGACGCCACCGCCGGCGGAACCCTCCACGCTCATCTCTTCGAGTTCCTGTTGAGCCTTGGCCAACCGGTTCTGCAACTGCTGGGCCTGGCGCATCATCTTGCGGTTCATCATGATAAGTACGGAGCCTCCTGCTGGTTTTCCTCGCCGGTCAGTTCTCTTCGATGGGACGCGCGCCCAGGCCGATGGCGGTGCGGTATAGAGGGCTGTCCTGCACTGAATTGCGTGCCGGGCGTTCGTTGTCGCCGTTTGCGCCCGCCAGAGTGACGGAAAACGGGCGGCGTTCGCCGAAGCACTGTTCTATAGCTTGCTCAATGGTATCACGAACCCTTGGATCGTTGAGTTCTTCCTGCATTCGGTCCAGGTTGGCAGCGTTGGTGAAGGGCAATACCAGCGTCGTGGCGTCATCCGACAGGTGAACGCTGTTGGGCCGGCAGTCGCGGAGAAGGGCGCCCAGGTTGTACTTGCTGCCCTTCTCACGGGCCAGTTGCCGCACCGCCTGCTCCCACCGACCCTGCAGGCTGTCCGGCGCGGCGGCGTTGCGCGGGCCGGTCTGCTGGTTGGCAGCCGGCTCTGCGGGCGCCCGCCGGGGCGGAGCGGCGGCCGGCGGTGGCTGTGATGCACGGGGCGGCGGATCCCGCCGTGCGGGCTCCCGGGACGGCGTGCCGGATCGCGGCGCTGGAGGTGGTTGCTGGACGGGCGCAGGGGGCGGCGCGGGCTCTGGCACATCCTTCCGGCAGATCTCCGCCGCCGCAATTTCCAGGGGCAGCGTGGACGGGGCGTCGTAGCGCAGGTTGGCCGCTCCCCAGGTACGCACCGCGCGCAATACGGTCGCAGCGTCGTGTTTCTGAGCCTCCGCTTGGAGGCTGGACAGGATGTCGGGCGGGAGGTCGAGGGTGTCGCCGGCGTCCCACGACAGCAGAAGTATGGAGCGGAGGATCTCGAGGGTTTGGCGGTGCAACTGGCGCGGCTCGCCACCTTCCCACGTCACGTCGTTGATGGTTTCCAGGGAACCCGAGGTGTCGCCGGCCAGCATCTTCTGGGCGAGGATCAGGTAGGCGTCACTGCGAACCAGACCCAGGGCCTCCTCGACATCGCGCAGCGTGATTTCCTGATTGGCTGAAACGGCCAGTTGCTCCAGCATGTTCAGCGCGTCACGCATGGAACCGCCGGCGTTGCGGGCCACCATCCGCAGGGCGTCGGGCTGGATCGCCACGCCCTCCTGGTCGGTGACGTAGGCCAGGCGGTCGTAGATGGTCTGGCCGGGGAGGCGGCGGAAGTCGTAGCGCTGACACCGGGAGAGGATAGTGGGCAGGATGCGGTCGGCCTCGGTGGTGCAGAGGATGAAAATGACGTGAGCGGGAGGTTCCTCCAGGGTCTTGAGGAAGGCGTTGGAAGCCTCCCGGGTGAGCATGTGCGCTTCGTCGATGATGTAGACCTTGCGCCGGTTCTGGGCGGGCTGGAAGTGCACCTTGTCCCGGATCTCTCGGATCTCTTCCACGCCGCGGTTGCTGGCGGCGTCCAGCTCGATGATGTCCAGGTTGCGGCCCTCGTTGATAGATACGCAGATGGCGCACCGGTCGCAGGGGTCGCCTTCCTGCGGGTCCAGACAGTTGACTGCTTTGGACAAGACCCTGGCCGTTGTGGTCTTGCCGCTGCCGCGGGTGCCGCAGAACAGGTAGCTGTGGCTGACCCGGCCCTGCATGACGGCCT
The DNA here is from genome assembly GCA_034428455.1 of Dehalococcoidia bacterium. Lineage (GTDB taxonomy): Bacteria > Chloroflexota > Dehalococcoidia > Lucifugimonadales > UBA3495 > Bin87. The sequence continues at coordinate 17,009 of DAOUHZ010000118.1, read as the reverse complement.
GGCGGAGCGTGTTGCCCACGTGCTCCTGTCCGGCCAGATCGGCGAAAGTGCCGGGCCGCCACTTGCGGTAAAAAACCTGGGACGAGGTAGTCATGAGCGTGCCGCGAATTAGCGTTGAGGGATGCCGGCCAACTATAACGTCAACGGCCCCGCCGGTGCCATAGCGGGGCCGTCAGGAATTGTGCCGGCTTTAGCGCGCCGGCCGGTTGACCTAATCGGCGGCGGTCTCCGACTCGGCGGCTTGAGCCAACTCCCCCGGAGGCGTCAACTTGAGGTTGGGGAATTGGACGCGGCGCGCTTTGCTCCAGTCCACGTAGTCAACTGAGCTGTGGGTTTCCCAGAAATGACGCTCTTCGTCTTCGGTTTCAAAATGCGGGATGGGCTTAAGCTCCTTGGACATATATGCTCTCCTCGTATTCGTCCATATCACGGACCGATATGACACGAATGGTGGTGCCAAAATTGCGGATGGTGAAAGTGACGTGCAGTAGCCTGCCGTTTGGGATAAATCCAAAAGCGTTGAACCTTGCTTCATCGTAGCTGTGGTCAACGTCATGTATAACCAATAGCCGGGGGTCCCTGAATACTTGCTCTGCTTCATGTTGGCTAACATCGTGCGAGTCTAAATTTTTCCTCGCGTTGCCGTCGTCCCACTGGAACCCGGTAACTTGGCTAAAGTCAATCATAAGCGGTGTCAGAGGGTTGTCAGAAGCGGCGCCACGACAACTCCATTATAAATGAAAACCCGCGGGTGAAACGGCGCCTATCGACCCGCATTGACACCCGCCGGGCCCCTGCATAGACTCACGGCGACGCGCCAGCACCATGCAAGGAGGGAGCAGCCATGCCCGACCTATCAGACCTTTTTCGCCAGGTTGATGAAGCCGAAAACGACATCGTCGCCCTGGAACAGGCTCTGGTGCGCATCCCTTCGGTAAACACGGGATTCATGCCCACCGGAGACGAGACCCCCGTATGCGAACTGGCCCGCGACTTCCTCGCTGCGGACGGCATAGAGTCGGAGATCCTGGAGTCGGCCCCCAACCGGGGGAACCTGATTGCGCGGCTGGAGGGCCGGTCCGGAAATGCCGGCCTGATGTTCATGTCTCACACCGACGTGGTGCCGGTGGAGGACGAGTCGAAGTGGCGGTTCCCGCCTTTCAGCGCAACCATCGCGGACGGCCGTGTGTTCGGACGCGGGGCGACAGACTGCAAGGGGCTGCTCACGGCGCAGTTGATGGCGGTGCGCATCCTGAAGCGGAACGGCATCGAGCTGGAGGACGGTTTGATCCTGGCCGCCGGGGCGGACGAAGAACACGGCGGCAGGTACGGGTTCGGCTGGCTGGCTGACAACTATCCGGAGAAGCTGGCGGCGCCGTTCGCGGTCAACGAAGGTGGCGGCACACCCATCGAGGCGGCGGGCGCGCTGACCTACGTGCTGGGCGTGGGCGAAAAGGGCCGCCTGCAAGTGGAGATCGACGTCAAGGGAACCAGCTCCCACGCCTCGGTGCCCTGGCAGGGGACGAACGCGCTGTACCGGCTGAGCCGCGCGCTGTCGTCCATCGAGGGATTTGAGGCAGACCGGGACACTTCCGGCGCCATATTTGACCACCTCTCGACCTTTGCCATTGAGCACAAGCCGTCGGCGGAGAACGTGGACGACATCATCGCCGAGATTGAAACCGACAACCCGCGTTTTGCGTCCATGCTGCGAGCCCTTTCGCGCATGACGCTGACGCCCACCATGGTTCGGGGCGGCATCAAGTCCAACAGCGTGCCGGAGTCGATTCGCCTGACTTGCGACGTGCGCACGTTGCCCCACCAGGACGACGATTACGTGCGGCAGCAGTTGGACGAGGTGCTGGCCGATGTCCCGGGCGTGTCCTATGAGATTGACTATATGGCGAGGCCCAACTCCTCGCCCTTCGAATCGCCGCTGTCCGACAGCATCCGCCGCGTGACCGGGCAGGCCCTGCAGCGAGACAACATCCAGTGGGTGCCGGCGATCAGCAACGGCTTCACCGACTCGCGGTTCACCCGGCCCCTGGGCACGGTGACCTACGGCTTTTCCGGCTCTCATCCCGACGACGACCCGATGCTCAACTACACCCACGGCACCAACGAGTCGGCGGGCATCAGAAGCCTGGTCAGCGGGACGAAGATCATGCTGGGCCTGGCCTGCGACATGCTGGCGGTGAAATAGCATGGGGTACGACAACCTGCGCGTCGACCGCGACGGCCAGATCGCGCTGGTCACCCTGGCGCGGCCCGAAAAGCTCAACGCCATCGACCGCCACTTGCACGATGAGATGATGGCGGCGTGCGCCGAATTGCGGGACGACGACAGTGTTCGGGTGGTGGTCTTCACGGGCGAAGGCCGTGGATTCTGCTCCGGCGCCGACCTGACCGGAACGCGCCCCAACGACGAACACGCCAGCCGGGGCGAACGACTGGACGAGTACAACTGGGTTGGTCGGCAGGCGCTGATGGTCTACCGGGACCTGAACAAGCCGACCATCGCCGCGGTGAACGGCGTTGCCGCCGGCGCCGGCATGGGTCTGGCGCTGGCCTGCGACATGAGAGTCGGATGCGAGAACACCCGGTTCAAGACGGTGTTCATCGAGCGCAGCCTGAGCCCCGACTCGGGGTTGTCCTACTTCCTGCCCCGCATCGTCGGCGTGAGCCGGGCTTTCGACCTGGTGTTCACCAGCCGCACGGTGGACGCGGAAGAGTCGTATCGGCTGGGGCTGCTGGATCGGCTCACCACGTTGGAGAACCTGTTGGGCGAGGCGATGGAACTGGCAAAGCAGATCGCCATGTGGCCGCCGGTTGCCATGCAGATGTCGAAACGGGCCTTGCAGCGCAGCCTGGACACCATGTTGGATGACCAGCTTCAATATGAGACGCACAGCATAGTGTTTGCCCGGCGCGCGCCGCATGACGTTGCCGAGGCAGCGGCGTCCTTCCGCGAGCGCCGGCCGCCGGTTTTCACCGGGGAATAGCTGTGACTACTCCCGCTGCCGACATAACGCAAGCGGCGCCCGGCCGCACGGGGCCGGACGCAAGGGCACTGCGCGTTGCAGAGGCATTGCGAGACGCTTTTGACGTTGGATGTGTCATCCTTTTTGGCTCGCGGGCGCGGGCTGACTGGACTGACCGCTCCGACATTGACCTGATGATTATTGAGCCGGAGTTTTCCGACCTGGACCGACAGATGAGGGACATTCAGCAGGCTGCCAGGGAAATGGCTCGCTTGACCTATCAGGACGATGTTGACATTGACTTCGTTTACCTGACCCGCGCCGAATACGAGCGCAAGAGCGTCCACACCCTGAACCACGTTGCCCGGTTTGCCCGTCGGGAAGGCATCATAGTGCCCCGAAGCCCGGACGATTTCCCCGGCGGTGACGCACAGGATGACCCCGACCATTGTGACGAGCCTATGGAACGCCGACTACGCATTGCCGACGCGAATACTCACTACCGCGCCATGCAAACTATGATGGATGCCGGCTTGAACGATAAAGTCGTAGCGTATAACGCGCATCAGGTGTTGGAACACGCCATGAAAGCGCTCCTCTCGGCGCAGGGGCACGAATACCCTCACACCCACGCGCTTGACTTGCTGCTGGGAGATATCCGCGCGAACGACCCGCAATTGGAATTACGACCCCGCAGCGACTTGCACCAGCTCAACAACTTTGCCGGGGCCACCCGCTACGGTCCGCTGCTCACTCCCATATCCGACTACGATGACGTGGCCAACCGCGTCACCGAAGACCTGATCCGGCTTTATGACGAAATCAACCGGCTGACCGGCGAAGACCCTTTGGCCGTGCCGCCCGAAGGCAGCGAAAACCCAATTCAACCACGCTACCGATAAGGAGCCTGACCATGACCACCGCCGATTGGGGAAACATCTACAAGGAACTGGGAGCGGTGCCGGTCATCAACGCCACCGGCAGCGTCACCATGCTGGGCGGTTCCACTCCGAACCCGGAGGTGCGGGAGGCGATGGCGGCGGCGGACGGCGCGTACATCCCGCTGATGGAGTTGCAGGAAGCGGCTGGGGCGGCCATTGCCCGAATGACCAACGTGCCGGCGGCTTACATAACGTCGGGCGCAGGTTCGGCGCTGATGCTGGCCACCGCGGCGGCTATGGCCGGGGACGACGATGATCGTATCCAGCAGTTGCCCAACACCGAGGGCATGAAGAACGAGATTCTCATCCAGACGCGGCAACGGTACTGGTACGACCGCTGCCTGGAGTTGGCCGGCGCCAGGCTGGTCATGTTCGGGTCGGAAGAGCGGACCACGCGCGAGGACCTGGAAAACGCCATCGGCCCCAACACCGTGGCCGTGCACTACTACGCCGTGGAGCAGGAGCACGATCCCCACGCGCTGTCGCTGGAGGACACCATCGACATCGCCCACTCCCACGAAGTTCTGGTCACGGTGGACGCGGCTGGCCAGATCTATCCGCTGGAGAACTTCGGCAAATACGTGCGCATGGGCGCTGACTTCCAGTGTATAGCCGCCAAGTACATGGGCGCGCCCCAATCCACCGGGCTCGCGCTGGGTTCCGAGGAGATGATACGGAAGATCGGGCTGCAGGCCTTTGCCAGCTATGAGGGCCGGCGAGTGCGCGGGGTGGGTCGGCCCCAGAAGGTCGACCGGCAGGAGATGATGGGCGCCGTGGCGGCGGTTCAGGTGTGGATGACCATGAACCACGAGGACCGGCTGGCCGACATCGAACGGCGGACCCGCACCGTAGTCAACGCGCTAGACGGCGTCGTGGGACTCGAGGTGGAGATGATGGACAACGTCATCGGCCACCAGCCCTACGGGCTCAACATCCGGGTGGATGCGGCCGTCGCCGGCTTCGACGTTTACGAACTTCGGGACCGTCTCAAGGAAGGAGACCCGCCGATCTGGACACGGGTGCGTGACGGCGAAGACTTCATCACCATCCACATGTTCGGCCTCAACCCCGGTGAGGACCAAATCGTCGGGGAGCGGATCGCAGCCCTGTTTAGCAAGTAAGCGCGCGACGAGAGACCCATGCCTTCCTACTCTGTAGCTGTCGATGTCGGTGGCACGTTCACCGACATCGTGCTGTGTGATACCGCCTCCAACGCCCAGTGGGTCCACAAGACCCCGTCCACACCCAGCGACCCGTCGGTCGGGTTCATGACTGGAGTAACCGAGATACTGGCAGCCAACGGGGTAGATGCCAGTGATGTGGGCCACATCTTCCACGGCACCACCATCGCGACCAACTCGGTGCTGGAGAACCGCGGCGCCCCGGTCGGATTGCTGGTCACCGAGGGATTTCGCTACGTCCTGGAAATCGCGCGGCACGGGACGCCCCGCCTGGCGAACCCGAATTCGTGGGTGAAACCCCAGCGTCCGGTGCGCCCTCGAGACTGTCTTGAGGTGAACGAACGGACGGCGTTCGACGGCGAGATTCTGACGCCATTGGACGAGGCGGCGGTGCGTAAGGCGGCCCGGCATTTTGCGCGCGAGGGTGTGGCTGCCGTCGCCGTGGCTTTCCTGCATTCCTACGCCAACCCGGCCCACGAGCGACTGGCTCGGGAGATCCTGCGGGAGGAACTGCCGGATGTGGCCGTCTCCCTTTCTTCCGAAGTCCTGCCGGTGTATCGGGAGTACGAGCGGGCCATCACCACCGTGCTCAACGCTTACGTTACCCCGCGGGTGAGCACTTATATCGAGAACTTGCAGAGCTCGCTGCGGGCGTTCGGAAGCTCGGCGTCACTGTCCATAATGAAGTCCAACGGAGGCATAATCGGGGCGGACACTGCGGTGCAGCAGCCAGTCTACACGGCGCTGTCCGGGCCGGCGGCCGGCGTGATGGCGACCCTCCAAATCGCCGAAGCCACGGGAGTGGAAAACTGCATCTCCTTCGACATGGGCGGCACGAGCACCGATGTATCGCTGGTGCAGGGCCGACAACCGGGCCTGACGCTGAACGGCAGACTGGGCGATTGGCCCGTCCAACTGCCTATGCTGGACATCGCTACCATCGGTTGCGGTGGGGGCAGCATCGCCGAAGTTTCTCCCTACGGCAGCCTGACGGTGGGACCGGCCAGCGCCGGCGCGGACCCGGGCCCCGCGTGCTACGGCCGGGGATCAACAATGCCCACCGTCACCGACGCGAACCTGACGCTGGGTCGCGTTAGTCCAAGCATCGCCGGTGGGCAGCTCACGCTGGACGCCGAAGCCGCGGCCAGCGCAATTCGGGAGACGGTGGCGTCGCCGCTGGGCATGGACATCTCCGCGGCCGCCAGCGGCATCCTGCAAATCGCCAACAACGCCATGGTCGGCGCCATTCGCAACATCAGCGTGGAGCGCGGCTACGATCCTCGGGAGTTTGCGCTGGTGGCCTACGGGGGCGCCGGGCCGATGCACGCCATCGAGGTGGCCAATCTTCTGGGCGTGACAACGGTCGTGGTGCCGCCGCACCCGGGGATTGCGTCAGCGTACGGTTTGCTGGTGGCGGAGTTCAAGAACGACTATGCCAGGACGTCGCTGCAACAGCCGCCGGACTACGACTTGCAGGGCATGGCCGCAATTTTCGGCGGGCTGGAAAGGGATGCACTGGAGTGGCTGGAAACGGAGGGAGTCGCCGACTCGGACCGGCTGCTGGTCTGGTCGGCCGACCTGCGCTACGAGCACCAGGGTTCGGAGTTGACGATACCGTACGGTGGTACTCGGGTCGACCCGAGCGGGCTGGAGGGGATGGTCGAGGAGTTTCACCGACGGCATTCCCAGCTCTACGGGTTTTCGCTGGACCAGTCGGTGGAGATTGTGACCCTGCGAGTGACGGCATCGGGTCACCTGGGCGATGTCGCAATGCCGTTGCTGCCTGAAGACGGCGGCGAGCCGACGGACGCGGTGATCGAACGGCGCCGGGTGTATTTCGATGAGTCGCGGGATTTCGTTGAGTGCCCCGTCTACCGGAGGGAGCGATTGAGCCCGGAGTCCTGCATCGCTGGTCCTGCCATCCTGGAAGGGATGGACTCGACAGTGGTGATCAACTCGGGCTGGGAAACCCGCATTGACCAATATGGCAACTGCATCATGCGCGCCGCCGGAGAGTGAGATGACAATCAGCAAGCGACGTACCGAAGCCCATTCGCCACAGGGTGAACCCACCCATCCGGTCGATCCCGTGACGCGGCAACTGATCCGCGGCTCGCTGCGGGCGGCCCGACTGGAATGCGAGTTGATCATCGAGCGCACCGCCATGTCGGCCTTCATTCGGGAGAAGAAGGACTACACCGTGAGCTTTCTGGACGCCGGCGGCCGGGAGATCTACGGCGACACCATGGGCAGCGATATCCTGGGCTGCGTGTGGGACTACTACCCGGTTGACCAGATGCAGCCCGGCGACCTGTACTGGTACAACGATCCGTATCTGTCTCAGGGCAGCATCACGCACACGCCGGACATGGTGTTCATCGCGCCGGTGTTCTTCCGCGGCGAGGTGGTGGCCTATTGCCATTCCTTCGCGCATTTCTGGGACCTGGGCGGGTCCCGACCGGGCAGCATCGGCCCGGCGAACACGGAGATCTTCCACGATGGGACGCTGGTGCCGCCGATCAAGATCATCGACGCCGGCAGGCTAAACGACGAGGCGTACCGCATCATCCTGCGGAACTCAAGATATCCCGACCTGCTTGAGGGCGACTCAAGGGCGCTGATGTCAGCCGCCAATCGTGCGCAGGAGCGGCTGCTGGAGATGTTCGAGCGCTTCGGGCGCGACACGATGCTGGCAGCCATCGCCGAGGACCAGGCGGACACCGGGCGGCTGGTGCGGGACAAGACGCTGGAAATGATTCCTGAAGGCGAGTATTCCGTGCGCGACTACATGGACCACGCCGGGGTCAGCGAGCACTGGCACTCCTTCCATCTCAAGCTGATCCGCCGGGGGGACGAGATTCTGCTGGACGCCACCGACAGCGATGACCAGGCGGACGGCTCGATCAACTTCATCGCCAGCGACGGCGCGCTGAAAGCCTACTTCGGCCAGTACTTCCACCAGTTTGACACGTCCCTGATGGCCAATCACGGCCTGCTGGCCGGCATCGACGACGTGCAGTTGCGAGAGGGCAGCATCCTGCGGCCGGAATGGCCGGCCGCGTTGGGCTGCCGCGCCCACACCTTCACCAAGCTGAAGAGCGCGGTGCGGGCGGTAGTCGCGCAAGCCACGGAGGGCAAGGTGATGGCGGCGGCCGCGGTTTACGTGATCGCGTACTGGCGCATGAAGGAGAGCGGTACGGGGAACTGGCTACTGTGCACCGACGGCATCGCCGTGGGGCACGGGGCGCGTCCCTTCGGCGACGGGCTGGACGCGATTTACCAGCGGCACAACGAGAACTACCCCGGCGAGTTCATGGAGATGGAGTACCCGCTGAGATTGGAACGCTACGCCATCGCCCCCGATTCGGGCGGCCCGGGCAAGTACCGGGGCGGCTGCGGCGTGATCCGGGAAGTGCGTATACTGGCGGACGAAGGCACGTTCGGGCTGCGGGTAGAGAACAATCGGTTCCCGGCTTGGGGAGTGGCCGGCGGCATGGGGGGCGGATTGTCGCGTGTGACTCTGAACCCCGGTACGCCAGAGGAACGGGAGATTCGCGCTTTCTCCGACGACAACCACTGGAAACGCGGCGACCTGGTGCGCATCTGCACGGCCGGGGGCGGCGGGTGGGGCGACCCACTGGAGCGGGAGGCAGGCTTGGTGCTGGATGACGTGAAGGACGGTTTCGTGTCGCTGCAATCTGCGCTGAATGACTACGGCGTGGTAATCGCCGAAGACGGGCTGGCGGTCGACGCGGCGGCCACAGCCGCCAAGCGAGAGCAAATGCGGGCCGGTCGGGGCAAGACCGGGCTGTTCCACCGCTTCAGTTACTTCGACTCGGAGGCCGAAGAACTGGAATGGGTCAACCGGAACATCCCGCGCTGACTCGGACGTAGGACTGCGTACGCCCTCCCAAAATCTACCGCCGGCGCTCGCGGGGCGGATCCTCCGAGTAGTCCCACGAACGGATACGGACCGGGGTTACCCTGATGTACGCCGCGCCCGGCCGGGGCTCGGTGGGCAGGTCGTCCTCGGCGACGCCACGAAGCCGGGCGGCCTCCCGGGAATAGTGCAGGATCTCGTCGGGTTCGGTGTGAACGGTCGCGGTACCCTGAACCATCAGCCCCTTGATGTCAGCCATCGTGCTTCCGGATTCCAGGAGCAGGCTGACGTTGGGGTTGTGACCAATGTTGCGCAGCTTTAGCGTGTGGGCCCGCACGCCCATCAGGATTTCGTCGCCGAGCCGAAAATAGCCCAGGGGCACCGTGTGCGGGAAGCCGTCCGGGCCCAGGGTGGTCAGGACGATCCATCCCGGCTTGCTATCGAGAAACTCGTGGGCTTCCTGGGTGGTCAATGGGCGAGGCATGATAGGCACTCCTGGTGTGGGCTGCTGTTACCGTGGCCTGATGAGGGTCAAGGTGGCGACAAATATCCTCTCGTTCACGGAGGTTTGCAAGAAATCGAGGATCGTGCTTTCCGTGCGGTTGAGCCAGGCGCGGGCTTGGTCAACGGTAACGTTGGCGCTGTGGTCATAATCGGCCGCGTGGCGGATCTCCTGCATATCAGCGAACCAGTCTGCGAAACTCCGGGCCGGCACCGAGAACTCCTGGCGGTTTCGCAACAGTTCCCGGCGGGCGGTGGCATGGTCGAGCCCACGGTAAACCCGTGACCACGCGGCGGCGGTCAGCGGGTCGCTGGGCGCGCCGATCAGCACGCTGGCGTTGCTCTCAGCCAACGCGTGGAACAGGGCATAGTAGGCGTTGCTTGCCGCTCTGCGGACATGCTCATCCGTTGCCAAACTTCCCGCTTGCCGTGGGCCGATGAGGTCTCGTCCCGCCTGAATGAGGTTCCTCCAGTCAAGCGGGGCTACCGACTGGGTTCCGGGCGCGGTCATGCGAGGAATTCGCTCAGGTTGGCGAAGGAAATGACCACATGCGGGATGATCCCAGCCTCTTCTAATCGTTCGTACATCGCGCCTCTGAAAGACGTCCTTTCTCTCACTTCCAGATTGGGATGGCCGTCTTCCAAGGTTACCAGGACGTAGAAGTAGCCTTCTTCCTGCGTGCCAGGCCGGTGCTCAGCTTGCACATCGTTAACGATGAAACCCGGGGAAAAATGCTTGGGCAGCTCGGCCCGAACCAGGCCGACGACTGTTTCGAGTGTTTTCGCAGTGGTGGTCATGTATCCAACCTCCGAGAGCGATGTCGGATCTGATGATATTTCCGGTCGCGGCGCCGGGTCAACCGAAAGGACGGCAGCGTGAACCGACGGGGACAGATTCCAGACGGATAGCGCGGCGCGTCTGGTATATTCGTGCTCACAGAATGAAGTGATTTCCCGCGCAAGGAGGACTGACATGGCCGGAACCAAGAGGATTTACGTGGGAATGCACGATGGAGTATGCGCCGTCACCAGCGACGACGGCGGCAAGACCTGGAAGCAGGGACCGGTCACGCCACTGGCCCACGCGGCGGCCCGCGTCAGCGCCAGCGCGGTGGCCCCGTCCCGGGCGTACCTGGCCGCATACGAGGCGGGGGTGTACCGGACGGACGACGGCGGCATGACCTGGCAGCACTTGGGCTCATATCCGACCGATTACGCGCACAGCGTGCTGGCCCATCCCGACGAGGCGGACGCCGTGTACGTGGGCAGTGAGCCGGCGGAGATCTGGCGCTCGGCGGACTGCGGCGCAACCTGGGACGAGTTCGATGCGTTTCGCGCCGTGCCGGAGGCGACGCAGTGGGGGTTCCACGCGCCGACGCGAGACTCGCACGTCCGCGACCTGAGGGCGGCGCCCGGCTCGGCGAGCCAACTTTACGCCGGTATCGAGGTTGGCGGAATGGTGCGCTCCGGTGATGGCGGATCCAGCTGGCAGCAGTTGGACGGGCTGAACGACGACATCCACTGCGTCAATCTGAGCGCGGACCGGGCCGACAGGATCTACGTAGCGACGGCCGTGGCTCCCTATCGTTCCGACGATGGGGGCGAGACTTGGGAGATGATCAATGGGGGACTGGATCGCCGGTACACCCTGCACATCTCGGCCTCGCCCCACGACGCGGACCTGGTGCTGGTGACGGTTTCCGAAAACGCGCGCCGCAGCAACCCCAAGTTCTACCGGTCAACCGATGCCGGCCGAACCTGGGATCTCGTGCCGGGCGTGGGCGAGGGCGAAAACCCGTCGGACATGATGGTTGCTTTCGAGTGGGACCCGCAGGACCCGACCACAGTTTACGGCGGGACCGATGGCGGCAAGCTGTACCGCAGTGGCGACCGGGGCGTCACCTGGGAAGCGCTGCCCGTTGAGGTGGGCACCGTGGCCGTCGGCGCGCTGGCGGTGGTCAGCGAATAATCAAGTGGCAGACAGGGGCCGTGTTATCATCGGCCCGACAACCCCCACGACACCGGAGCCGGAGGTGCGATTATGCCGCCGAGTGGCAACGAATGGCTGGCCCTGACGACGGAACCCATCCTCGAACCTGATCTCCCCATCTGCGACCCGCATCACCACTTCTGGGTGCAGCGCCCGGAGCCGGTGGACTACCAGCAATACCTGCTGCCGGACCTGGCGGCGGACATCAACAGCGGACATAACGTGCGATCAACGGTGTTCGTGGAAGCACGTTCTGAGTATCGAACCGACGGGCCTGAAGAGTACCGCTCCGTGGGTGAGGTCGAGTTTGTCCAGGCCATCGCCGACGAGAGCGCAACGGGCGCCCATGGTGAAGGCAGGGCGGCCGCGGCGATCATAGGCCGCGCCGACCTGAAGATGGGCGACGGCGTCCGTCCGGTCCTGGAAGCTCTCCAGGCGGCCAGCCCTAATCGCTTTCGCGGCATCAGGCACTCGGTGGGTTGGGATCCCCATCCGGATGTGGAGAACCGGGAGGTCGAGGGTCCGCTGCAACGCGACGACTACCTGGCCGGGGCCCGGGTTTTGCAGGACATGGGACTGATTCTCGAGACGTCGGTCTATTTCCCGCAATTGCCGGAACTGGCCGACTTTGCCCGCCGCGTCCCCGAACTGACCATCGTGCTGAACCACATCGGCGGGATGATGCGCACCGGGCCCTTCGCCAACCGGGACGATGAGGTCATCCCCCAATGGCGCAGCGGCATCGAAGCGGTAGGGGCGGAACCCAACATCATCATGAAGCTGGGCGGGATCGGGATGCCGCGGATCGGGTTCGACTGGCACACCCGGGAAACGCCCGTGGGTTCCGAGGAGATTGCGGATTCCGTGGGCGATTGGATGCGACACTGCCTGAACAGTTTCGGGCCGGACCGCTGCATGTTCGAAAGCAACTTCCCGGTGGACAAGGTCTCCTTCTCGTACCACGTGATGTACAACGGCTTCAAGCGGTTGTCGCAAGGGTACTCCGAGTCGGAGCGCGCGGCGGCGTTCCACGACACGGCGGTGCGTGTATACCGGATAGAGGCGTGAGCGACGAGATTGCCGCGCTGCGCTCGCAATGACGAGCGAACACGGCTGAAACTCAAAAGGAGAAATGGCATGGAGCCTTTCGAGATTGCCATCAGCGACGATGTGCTGGAGGACCTGCGGCGCCGGCTGCAACACACCCGCTGGCCGGACGAGATGCCCAATACTGGGTGGGAATACGGGTCCAATCTTGACTACATCAAGGAACTCATCGAGTACTGGCGCACGGATTTCGACTGGCGCGCGCAGGAAAAGAAGCTCAACGCGTTCCACCATTACAAGACCGATGTAGACGGACTCAGTATCCACTTCATCAAGGAAAACGGCACGGGTCCGAATCCGATGCCGCTGGTTATCACCCATGGGTGGCCGAGCACGTTCTTCGAAATGACGAAGATCATTCCGCTGCTGGCAGATCCCGGTGGACACGGTGGCGATCCGGCCGACTCCTTTGACGTAATCGCGCCGTCGCTGCCCGGGTTCGGGTTCTCGCAGGCTTCGCAGGAGCCCGGAATGCAGGTGCAGAAGGTGGCCGACTTGTGGGCGAAGATGATGACCGAGAATCTGGGCTATCCCAAGTTCGCGGCTCAGGGCGGGGACATCGGCGCGGGGGTCACCTCACGGCTGGGGTATGCCCACTCCGACAAGATGATCGGCGTGCACCTGACCTCCATCACGCGCCCGACGCCCTACCTTGGCCCCGGGTCCCGTCCGCTGACCGATGCGGAGCAAGCGCATTCGGACCAGCGCGAGCGATGGCAGCAGAGCGAGGGCGGCTACAGCCACATCCAGGGCACCAAGCCGCAGACGCTGTCCTACGGACTTAACGACTCGCCGGCCGGCCTGGCGGCGTGGATCGTGGAGAAGTACCGCACCTGGAGCGACTGCAACGGCGACGTGGAAAGCGTCTACACCAAGGACGAGCTGCTGACCACGGTGACCATCTACTGGGTGACCCAGACCATCGGGTCGTCGGTGCGGATGTACAAGGAGAACCAGAGCTCGGTGTGGGAGATGGCCGAAGGCGAAAAGATGCCCACGCCCGCGGGCTTGGCCATGTTCCCGCAGGAGATCGCCAAGCCGCCCCGCGAGTGGGCGGAACGCTCATGGGACGTGCGGCGATGGACGCAGATGCCCCGGGGCGGCCACTTCGCCGCGCTGGAGGAGCCGGAGCTGCTGGCCCACGAGGTGCGGGAGTTTTTCCGCCCGTTCCGTGGCTAGCTCGGAGCGACATCTCCCGTGAAAAAGTAGGGGCGGGTGTTCATCCGCTCCTACTCATGACAGCGAGATTGCCACGCTTCGCTCGCAATGACAAGGGAAACGATCCGGTTCAGCGGGTCAGGAACTTGATGATCTTGGGGTTGACCTCTTCGGGTCGTTCCTGGTGCATGAAGTGCCCGGTGCCGGGGATGATTACCTTCTCCAGCCCGCCGGAAAAATAGGTGTACATGCCCGAGCTGAGGAAGGACTCCAGGCGCTTGGGGCGGTCGCGGGTGCCGTGGAGGGCCAGCGTGGGAACGCGAATCGGCCCGGCCGATATGACGTCCTGGTCGGCGCGCACCTGGTCGTCCACCTGGGAGGCGTCGTAGCGGGCACGGTAGTAGCCGAGGGCTGCCTGGACCACGCCGGGCTTGCGGAAGGTCGACCGGATGCTCTCCAGATACTCCGCGGGGATGTCCCACTCCGGCGACGCCCAGCGCCACCACTCTTCCACGAAAGCGTAATCGTTGTGCGCGACGACCTCGTCGGCCTCGGGGCGTTGGAAGAAGAACCCGTGCCAGGTGCCGTGGAGGTACTGGAACTCCATGCTGAGTTCGCGGTCGACCCGGCCAGAGGCGATGGTCACCAGCTTGATGACCTTTTCGGGCGCCAGGGCGGTTGCTCCGACGACGGCTCCGGCTCCCCAGTCGTTGCCGATCAGGTAGGCGCGGTCAGCTCCCAGCGCGCCGATGAGCTCGACGGCGTCCCGGGCCATCAGGGCGGAATGATACCGTCCGTCGGCTGGGGCCTCCGTGGGCGCGTAGCCGCGCATGAACGGGGCGACGGCGCGGAACCCAGCGGCCGCCAGGTCCGGCAAGAGATGACGGAAGGAATACGCGTGGTCGGGAAACCCGTGGAGACAGATGGCCAGAGGGCCGTCACCCATCTCCAGGTAGTGAAAATTGATGCCATTGGCGCGAACGCTGCCGGTGTTGAAATCAGCCATGATGATCTCCGGGTTATTGGGTCCTGAACATTGCGGGGATAACGACCCTAACGTCTTTTTCTGCAGCTCGCTCCCGTTGTTGCGGCTGAGCGCTTTCGCCGATCACGGCGGCGATGGTCTCGTTGTCGGTAATCACCGCCAAGCTCCGAGCCCGATCGTATGCACGGTCGATATCCCGGTTGTTGATGGTGCGCGACACCTCGAACACGGCGTAGACTTGCCGCGCGTCCGCGCTGCGACGGGCACGGATAATAATGTCCGCAACATGCAGGTTGTCGATCTCATTTCCATCGACGAGTCCCTGCGTTTCGGCCTGCTCCGCAGCGGTACGCAATTGTGGATCCATATCGCGAGAACCGCCAAGAAGAACCCTTCCACGAGTCAAACCCAACTCGTCCTTGGCGATGTTGAGGATATTTTCGCGAGCCCGGCGTTCGGTATCACTGCCCGTGAGAGTCGCTACGTCGTCCTTGAGAACTTTGACATCGTCCTTAAGGGTTTTCACGTCTGCTTCCAAAGATTCGAACCGACGTTCGGTGGCGGCGATGAATTCGTCCAGTTTGGCGCTAATATGCGCCACGGTGGCAACCAGCTCCGCGAATTTTGCGGGCAGCGCAATGAGCTCCGGGGTGAGCAATCGCACCCGGAGTGCTTCAAGGTATTCAGGGTTGCTGTCCAGAAGGTCCAACAAATCCTGGAATGTGTTTATCTCTGCCATCGGATGATCGATCGCTCCTGTCTGCCATTATAGGCTATAGGCCCTTGACGGCAGGGAATAATCGTCAGAACTCGTGGATGCGGGGCAGGACCTCGCGGCCGAAGAGTTCGAGTTCGGCCATCACGTCCTTGTGATTGAGACCGGGTTGCTGAAAGGCCAGGTCGACGACCCCGACGCCGCAACGCTCGTGGTACGCGCGGAGTTGCTCAACCACGGTGTCGGGACTTCCTACGAAGTTGAGCTGGGTTCGCACGGCTCCGCCTGACGGTGGGTTGGACGCTGGGGGTTCGTGAGCCGTGAACGGCTGGCCGGATCGGGCCGCCTGCACGGCCTGGGCAAGGGAGCGGCCGATGTTCATTCCGCGGCCGCCGCCAGCCGCGTGCACCCGGTCGCGCAAGGCGTGGGCCTTCTCGTCGGTCTCAGCAAGGCAGATGCCGCCGCGATAGACAATGTCGTCCGGCCCAGGCTGCCAGCCGGCCTCGTTGGACCAGCGGCGGTAATCATTCACCACGCCGGACATGTCGTCAGGGTGTTCGTAGGAAACGCCCAGACCCAGGCGGCGGGACCCGGCGAACTGGACGGTATCAGCGCTGCGGGTCGCTACCAGGAGGGGCGGAAGCGGCCGCTGCACTGGCCACGGCCACACCGACACGGTGCGGTACTGGTAGTAGCGACCCTCCCAGGAGAACGGCTCCGGCTCCGTCAATGCCTTCAAAACCAGGTCCATGGCCTCGATCAAACGGCCGCGGCCCTCGGACGGGTTGAGATCGTAAACCTGGTCCTCGCTGGGAGTGCCTCGCATGAAGGCGGCAACCAGCCGGCCGCCGGTAAGATTGTCCAGCATACCGATTTCTTCGGCGACGCGAACCGGGTTGTTGATGGGGAGCAGCTGGCCCAGCAGGGCGATCTTTGCCGTGCGGCAACGCTCGGCGACGGCGGCTGCCATCACGGCGGGGTTAGGCGTGGTGCGGTTTCCCGAGTAATGGTGCTCGGACAGGCTGATCCAGTCGAAGCCCAAGTCTTCCGCGAGCTCGCACTCCTCCATCCCTTCCTGGTAGGAACGCAGGGAAACCTCGGGGTCGTGAAAGGCTGGCGGCACCGGCCAACCGGCGGGGAACCGATCCCGCTCGGCGTAGCCCATACAGCCGAAATACGAAGCTTTCACGTCATTCCTACGGTCATCGTTGGAAGGTTGCTCGAATGGCGCGATGTTAGGGGGGCGCGTCGGGGTTGTCAACGCGGAGGGTGGTCCAGCGGCACCCAGCGTTGCATACAGGGAGCGCGTTTCAACAGGATCGACAGGATGAACGGGATAAGCAGGATGCTGGCTTGACCGATTACCGGGCAAGGCTATATTGTCGCCATTGTGCGGAGGAACGTGGCCGCTGAAGGGCAGGAAGTGCGTGCCCCCCAACTCGGATCGAAGACGTCTCCGCAGTTCCTTCATTTACGACATTTCTTAGAGGGTGTCTAAAAAGGAGAAAGACGGGCCAATCTGCTCAGCATGAGGCCGGTCATTGAGATGTAAATCCAAGTTTCGGTGGTT
>DAOUHZ010000117.1:0-4232 GCA_034428455.1 Dehalococcoidia bacterium | reverse complement strand
GTGCCGGCGCCGTGCTCGTTGCGGGGGGTGATCTCGAACTCGTAATTGCTCGCGGGGTCAAGGTTGTAAACCGTGTACTGAAAACGGTTTCCCACCTTGGCGCTGGTGTTTTGGGGCAAAGACCATGCCCCTTCGCCATTGACGTGGACACCGCGTCGTACACCATTGCCCGCAGATTTCTCGACGATGGGCACCTGCCCGACCAGAACTCCATACGTGTGGAGGAGTTCGTCAATTACTTCGATCAGGGCTACGCGGCCCCCACCGACGACGCTTTCGCCATTCACATCGACGGCTCACCATCCCCGTTCGGCAACAGCAACCACTGGCTGATGCGCGTCGGCCTGCAAGGAAAAGAACTCCTCGATGAGCAGCGGCAGGACGCCACGCTGGTGTTCACCATCGACGTGTCCGGCTCCATGGATCGGGAGGGCAGGCTGGAGTTGGTGAAGCAGTCACTCCGGCTGCTGGTGGACGAACTCCGTTCCGACGACAAGGTTGCCATCGTGACCTACGGCGACCGCGGCTCCGTGCTGCTGGAAGCGACCGAAGCTCGCGAACGGGGCAAGATCCTGCAGGCCATCGATTCCCTGCGGCCGGGCGGCTCGACGTATGTCGAGGATGGCTTGAAGGTTGCCTACAAGCTGGCAGTGGACGAAGTGGCGTCCAATCGCATCACCCGCGTCATGGTGCTCTCCGACGGCGTCGGCAACGTGGGAAACACCGGCCATGAATCGATACTGCGCCAGGTCCAGGACTATGTGGACCAGGGCGTGACCCTCACCACCGTCGGTTTCGGCATGGGCAACTACAACGACATCCTGATGGAGCAGCTGGCAAACGATGGCGACGGAGCGTACTACTACGTCGACACCCTCTCGGAAGCACGCCGCATCTTCGTCGAAGACCTCACCGGAACCCTCCAGGTCATTGCCAGGGATGCCAAGGTCCAGGTCGAATTCAACCCCGAGGTTGTCAGCCGCTACCGGCTCCTGGGCTACGAGAACCGCGACGTGGTCGATGATGACTTCCGCAACGACGCGGTGGACGCCGGCGAAATCGGCGCCGGACACAGCGTGACCGCGCTCTACGAACTGAAACTCCGCGAAGACGCCGAGGGCGTCATCGGGACGGTCTACATGCGGTACGAGGACGTGGGACTCAACGAGGTGGTGGAAATCAACCGGCAGTTCCAGCGCGGCGATCTGGACGCCGTTTTCGAGGAAGCCTCTTCGACGTTCCAGCTATCGGCGGTGGTGGCCGAGTTCGCTGAGGTCCTTCGCGGCAGCTACTGGGCGCGTGAGGGCAACCTCCAAACCGTGGCCGACCAGGCCCGCCGCGTTCAGCAATTGCTCCCGGATTCGACCGACGTGGCCGATTTCGCCAGCCTGGCGGTTCAGGCAGCCAGACTGGAAGCCACCGCCGATAATCGCTGACCGTCTGAACGACAACCGCGACAACAATACGACCCTCTCCGTTGGCAGAGAGGGTCGCGTCGTTCTCGCCTTCTACTGTCGCGTTATCCCGTTTTGAGGGCGATCAGGGTCCGGTCGACGTCCTCGGCCTCCAACGATAGCCGCTCCCATTCGTCCCACAGCGTCTGCTCCTCCTCTTTGAGGATGCGATACCGCTGGCCGGTATCTTCCAGCTGGGTACGGTCCTCGAATTGGTCGGGGTTGGCGAACATGGTTTCCAGCTCCGAGGTGACGGCTTCGCGCTCGGTGATGGCGGTACCGATCTCGTCGATGCGCATCGCTAACTGCCGGGCCTTGCGACTCAGGGCCCGCTCCTCTTCTTCCTTGGCTGTCAGAGGTCGACGCGACCTTCCTCTGGTTGAAGGTTTATCCGGAACGGCACTGGTCGGTTCTTCCGCGACCGGCACAGCGGATTTCGCTTCCGCCTCCTGCTGCTTCCGGTACAGGTAGCCGTCGTAGTCGCCGGGATAGACCCGAGGCAAACCCCCGTCGATCTCGATGATCTTGTTGGCCACCTGCCGGATCAGCGTGCGGTCGTGGGTGACCAGGCAGATGGAACCCTGGTAGTCGCCCAGAGCGTCGGCCAGGATCTCCCGGGAGGCGATGTCCAGGTGGTTGGTCGGCTCGTCCATCAGCAGGAAATTGCTCGGCTGCAGGAGCAGCTTGGCCAGCGCCACCCGGGCCTTTTCGCCGCCGGAGAGCACTGAAATCGGTTTCAGGATGTCATCGCCGCTGAACAAAAAGCCGCCCAGGGTGGTGCGCAGGTTCTGCTCCGATTCGGACGGCGCGGCCTCCTGCAATTCTTCCAGGGCGGTGTTGTCCGCGTGCAGCAGGTCCAGGACATGCTGCGCGTAGTAAGCGGTGACCACGTTGTGGCCAAGCCTGCGTTCTCCGACATCGATGGGCAGCACGCCGGCGAGAATCTTCAGCAACGTTGACTTGCCGGCCCCGTTGGGCCCAACCAGCGCGACTCGGTCGCCGCGCTCCATCGTCAGGTTCAGGCCGCGATATACCACGTTGTCGCTGTAGGCCTTGCCCACGTCGTTCAGCCGGATGATGTCGGAGCCGCTGCGCGGGGGTTCAGGGAACGAATAATTGACCTTGCGCGTCGCCCGAGGCAGTTCGATGATCTCTATCCGCTCCAGCTGCTTCAGACGGCTCTGCACCTGCCTTGCCTTGGTGGCCTTGTACCGGAACCGTTCGACGAAACGCATCTGCCGCTGCATCTCGCGCTCCTGGCGGGCCGCGGCGGCCTGCTTGACCTCCAGGGCGCGCTCCCGGGCGACCAGGTAGTCGTCGTAGTTGCCCCGGTGATGCACCACCTCCCCCGGCTCGATTGCCAGGATCCGGTTGGCGACCTGGTTGAGGAAGGCGCGGTCGTGAGAAGTTATGACCACTCCACCGGGAAAAGACGCGAGGTATTTTTCGAACCACAGGTTGGCCTCGAGGTCCAGGTGGTTTGTGGGCTCGTCCAGCAGCAGTACGTCCGGGTTGCGGAACAGCAGGCGAGCCAGCTCGGCCCGCATGATCCAGCCACCGCTGAACTCCCGCATATCCCGAGCGAAGTCGGTGTCCTTGAACCCCAGGCCGGACAGGATCGCCTTGGCCTCGTGGTCGCGGTCGCTTCCGCCGGCGGCTTCCAGTTCGGCGTCGAGCTGAGCCAGCAGGTCCATCAACTCGCGTTGCTGCGCAGGGTCGGCAGTCGATGACAGGGTTTCCCGGGTAGAGGCGATCTGCCCGGACAGCGTAACCACTTCCAGGTTGGCTTGCAGCACTTCCTCAAGCAGCGAACGGTTTTGGAATGAGCCTGGCTCCTGCTTGAGGTATCCCACCGTCGTGCTGCGCCTTCCAGAAACCGAGCCGGAGTCCGGCAGGGTGTCGCCGGCGAGGATGTCGAGGAGCGTCGTCTTGCCCGACCCGTTGGCGCCGATCAACGCGATGCGGTCGCCGGCCGCCATCGACAGATTCAGCCCACGGAACAGGGTCCGTTCCGAGTAGGCTTTGCTGATGTCGGATGCGACGAGCATGGAACAGGCTAAATCGATCATTGTCAGAAACAGGATTCACTGGATTTTCGGATGTTCAGGATGTGCATAAATCCTGAAGACTCACCGATCCGGACAATCCTGATCCTGACGTGTGCCGTTGGAACGGAGTTTGCGCCCACCACCATCGGTGGCGGGCGCTGTATCCAAACTGAAATGTGCGGCGTGTCTAGTCTTCGCGGATGTCTTCACCGCCGTCCACGCGGAACCCAACGCCCAGCTTGACCTGGTACCAGTTGGCGCGGCCGTCTTCGATAGTGCCACGGATTTCCCGCACTTCGAACCAGTCCAGGTTGCGGATCGTTTGGGCCGCCCGCGCGATTGCGCCGTCAATGGCCTCTTGTACGTTTGAGCTGGAGGATCCCACCAGCTCGACTATCTTGTAGGTGCTTCCAGTTGCCATTTCTCACTCCGTTATGCTTGATCGTTTCGTTGTTTTTGCGCCTTCACTCACAGCGCCCAAGTATAATATGCCCCGTAACCGGATTGGGCAACCCGGTTCATGGGCTTAAACTTGCCCAGTTTGGGGGATCGTCAGAAGCAGGATTTTCAAGATTCGAGGATTGAAGGGATTGGCCCCGTTCCGTGATGGAGCTCTCCCAGTCCTCTCCAATCGTAAAGTCTCTTAGAGGGTGTCTAAAAAGGAGAAAGACGGGCCAATCTGCTCAGCATGAGGCCGGTCATTGAGATGTAAATCCAAGTTTCGGTGGTT
>DAOUHZ010000116.1:0-36491 GCA_034428455.1 Dehalococcoidia bacterium | reverse complement strand
CGGGAGAGGGTTGGGGTGAGGGGGAATTTCTTCACAATTTCATCTTTCGCATGAAATTCACAGTCAACTTTTTGGACACCCTCTTAGCTTCCGTAACATCTCTCGTTGACGTGGACCAGACGCGATGCTACGGTCATCCCATGGACAACATCGAACCCGTGTTTTCCTGGGCTGATTTAGCGTGGCGCGTACTAGCAGCTTTCTTGGGATTTGGGGCGGTTCAATTCGCCCGGTGGGCACGGCGCAAGCTCTTTATCGAGTACGATCGTTCTATTCTCATCAGGCTGGGCACGAGTCCGGAAAACGAGGATTATGCCTACGCGCCTATCATCGTTGGTCAGTTCCCGTTCAGCGAACTGGCCGGGGCGGTCGAACCCAACCTGGACAGCCGGAACGTTATTGGGTTCGTAGTGGGTCGTCCCAAATGGATACGTGACGTGTGGTGGCTACATCTGGGCTTGGACAAGAATCAACACAAGGCTGGCTATTTCGCCTACTGCGTTATCCAGTGGGAGCACGCTAGCGCAGTCCGAAGATTCGCAGAACGCGGGTTCCACGTCCGTCGCGTAAGGTATAATGGTCCGCAGCGTTACCAAGATATGCGCGAGACGATTTTCTTGGGTTTCGGAACAGGCTCCGAACCCGACGAAGCAGGTGACGTTCCGGTGATCGTGCATATAACTGACGACTGGTTGGCATCGTTCAGATACCAGCCATATGAGAGAGGAGGATTCTCTGCTGAAGACATAGACCTGCGGGTGTTACCACCACAAACCAAATTACTTATCGTGATCAGAAATTTCCTGATCAAGCGGAGGCAAAATGCCAGATAACCAAGAACGCCGACCTACCGAGCGACCGGAACGTCGGCCAGCAGAAGAGCAACGTGGCGCAACCAGGATGAGCCAGCCCGCTCAAGACGCCGAAATGCTGGAGGCGGTCGGCGGATCCAGACTGCAACCCAACCCAGGTCAAGGGCAAACTGGTACGCCAGTTAACAGAGCTTTTGAACACTCCGAAGGCGAACAGCGCTCGGAAACGCTGATGGGTGGTCAGTGGGCGGATACGCTGATGGAAGGTAGGCCAGAGGCAACACCGCCGGCCCCTCCACAGAGTTCGTCTGACGAATCAGGGAAGGACAACTCCTAACCCCGCCAAAATCCGATAGAAGACGCCGGGAGCCGCAGATGGGCTCCCGGCGTTCTAGTATTGATTTGTGCCGGGGGCCATCCTAGAACAGATCCAGTGACCATTAAGCCGAGGCAAATGCTATGCGAGCCTTGTATCCGCGAGCGACCGTGGTGATCCACGACCGGTCCAATAGAGTCCTGCTCATTAAGCACCGACATTTGGACGCATGGGAACTGCCGGGTCGCCGGTTGATAGCCGATGCCGATCCAACGCATGTGCTGAAATCAACGATCGCCCGACGCGTCGGCTTGAACATTGATGACTTGGTGTTTCGAGGCGTCCATTCCGGACATCAATCGTTTCACTGTGTCTTCACCGCTCGTGCCGACGGTCAGCCTAAACCTGAATTGGCTGACGTGGAGAGGGCAGTTTGGTGGGATGTCGAAGTGCCGTTGGAATGTCAACCGCATGTTGCAGCGTGCCTGGCAGTCGCGGGTCACGCTCACAGCTCAGAGCCCCACCTTCCCGAAAACAATCCAACGGACACAGCCTTCAGCAAATCGAAAACGCTTGGCCAATCTGTCGGCGTATTTTTGAAAGCGGCGGTGAGTTACTTCGTGCGGGTTCATTGAATCTGTACACGTCACTCGATATCTTGACAGGCCCGAACGGAGGACATTGCTATAGGTCTGGCCGCTGCCTAGTAGCGAAACCTCCCAATTGTTCATCTCACTCAGAAAGGTCGAACATCGGCATCTGCTCTGCTGGGCCTGACCATTGCGTGGGGTGTAGACTCCCCGTCAGACGCTTCGTCGGAGTTGATGGTGGAAGATCAGCAAGAACCTTTTCTGGTGGACGCCGAGGACGACCTGGCCGGTGGAAAATTGGCCAATCGCCAGGTTCGAATGGCAGGTAAAAAACGTAACGCCAATTGGACGTACATGCCCATGTACGTCCAATGGTAGTCGCATCCCGGCATGTGCGGGCGGTTCGGCCTCTTCGCTGAACTGGAGGACCTGGCCGGCCATTTCGATTTCGGAGCGGAGCCGCTGCAGGGTTCCTACCTGCCCCGGTGGAACATCCCTCCCACCTCATCCGTCCTGACGGTCTTCAGGGAGGGCGACACTCGCGCTGCCGGCATGATGCGCTGGGGCCTGACGCCCTCCCGCAGCGGGAACAGCAGGTCGTCTCCGCGGCTCCTGTTCAACGGCCGGGCGGAAACCATCGACCAGCGGCAGATCTTCCGAAACGCATTCTCGGGCCGGCGGTGCCTGGTGCCCGCCAACGGGTTCTACGAATGGCCGGCGGGAACGGGGCGAACCAAAACGCCCCGGTGGGTTTCACACCAAGACGGCCATCCCATCGCCTTCGCGGGTATCTGGTACTCCGCTCAGTCTCACGACGAAGGCCGGGAAACCTGCGTGATCATCACCACCGCGGCCAATGGTCTGCTCACGCCCATTCACGACCGGATGCCGGTCATCCTGCCGCCCGAGCAATACAACGCATGGCTCTCGAACCGGACTGAAGCCGACGCGCTCCTGGCATTGTTGGGCAGTCGGGATTGGCCGGACATGTCGGTCTGCGAGGTTTCGATGGCGGTCAACCGGGTGGTCAATGATGGACCCCATCTCATCGATGCCGATGTGTCGGCTGGGCCGATGCAACGCCTGTTCCCGTAGCGGAATCCGCCGCAGGTGGATCATCCAGGACTAGTCGCTGCCGGCCTCGGCGGCTTCGGCGACCAATTCCTGATCTCCCTCATCTTCCGGATCATCAGCCACGGGTTCGGGCGGATGCAGCGGCAGGTCGATGGTCATCTCGGTGAACTCTCCCGGTTCGGACTCCACCAGGATCTCGCCGCCGTGGCGACGAACGATGTCGTTGCAGATTGACAGCCCCAGACCCGTGCCCTTATCCGTGGGCTTGGTGGTGAAGAACGGATTGAACATCTTTTCGATGACTTCCGCCGGCATTCCGGTACCGTTGTCCCGTATGCGCACGTGGACGCGGTCCTCGTCGAGTTGCGTTGACAGCCACAAGGTCGGTGAGTAGTCAGACCCACCACCGGCTTCCGTCAGGCTCATGCGCTTTTCGTTGGTCGCGTAACAACCGTTGTTGACGATGTTCAGGAAAACCCGGCCCAGGTCTTGCGGGTTGACGTCAAGTTCGCCCATGGATTCGTCGAAGTCGTACTGCAAGTCCAGTTGGAAGTTGGGGTCCGTCGCACGGACGCTGTGATAAGCCAGACGGGCGTGTTCGTCCAGGAGGTTGTTGATGTTGGTGGGTTGATGCCCCACCGATTCCCGGCTCATCATCAGCATGTCGTGAACGATGCGGTCGGCGCGCTCGCCGTGGGTGCGGATGCGCTCCAGGTTCTCCGTCAGGTCGCCGAAGATATCTTCCAGCAGGTCCCGCTGTTCCTCGTTAAGCTGGCCGTCTTCGTTCTCTTCCAGGGTTTCCTTCATTTCCTCCAGCAGATCTTCGGAAGCCTCGGAGAAGTTTTTGACGAAGTTCAGCGGATTGCGGATTTCGTGGGCCACTCCGGCGGTCAGCTCACCCAACGCGGCCAGTTTTTCCCGCATCACGATCTGGCCCTGGGCGGTGTTGAGATCCGTAAGAGCCTGCTCCAGTTCGCCGTTCTTGCCTTGCAGTTCTTCGGCCAACTGCTCTACCAGGTTCAACCGCTGGATCTCGATGGCATGCTGACGGAATACCTCCAGCGCCGCCGCCATTTCGGCCACTTCGTCGCGACCCCTGATTTCTGCCCGGGCCTCCAGGTCTCCGCCGGCCATCTGCCGCATCCACTGCGACAGCATCTCGATGCGGTGCAGGAGGACCCGCCCCACGAACAGCCACGCGATCAGGATCGCGCCGACGACGCTGAAGCCGGTGATGGCCAGCAGCAGCGTGCGGCCGGTGAAAATCGCCTGGTCCGAGGCGGCGGTGGCGACTTTCGCGCTGCTCCGGGCGGTCTGCACGAGGAATTCCATCTCACCCAGGAGTAGAACGGCAATGTCGTGGTTGTTGCCCAACAACACCACCTGCAGATCCGCAAGTTCGAGCTGACGCGCGCGCAGTTCAAAACTGCTGTCATCGCTCTGTCCCAGTTCCAACAGGCGTGAGAACAGCGGTGTCAACTCCGAGTGTATTTCGGTGCCCGCAAATCGGCTCAGGTTACGGTTGATGTGAAAGACCGAGGACTCGAACCGTTCCCGCAAAGGCTCGATCAGCGACGGATCGGACACCGTGCTGGCGCTGGCCAGAATTTGCGTGGCAATGTTCACGTTGCTGTGAAGCTCGGACAGGTAATGGAACCGGGTGAGCTCGTCTTCGGCCCGGTATGACACCTCCTCCGCCGGCGGTTCTCCCAATCCCCGGTAGCCGGTAACCGTGTAAAACAGCTGGTCGTCTCTCGCCGGAGTGAGGATGTGGTCGAGTTGAAACCTCAAAGCGGTCAGCTCACTCTGTCGAGCGACCGACTGGTCCTCCAGGGCAAACCTCTCCGATATCCCATCCTTCATGTCATCGATGTTGACCAGCAGCGTGTCGGAGTAAGACCGTATGCGATCAAACCGCTCTCTCTCTGAGGCATCGGCTCTATCTTCCAGGATCGACAGTTGCTCCAGGAACGCTCGGTGAGCCTCGTTGATGCGGTCGCTGACTACCGCCACCTCTTCCGGATCCGTGGCGGTGGGCAACGCGGCGGCGTCCGCTACCAGCGCGCTGCTGAATTGCGCAACGTCAAAGGCAGCGGCCAGGTCCGGGACGCTGCGCTCGTTGACCCGGTTCTGGGCATCGCCCACCCGGTCGAAGGAAAACCATCCCACCAGCGCCGCCGCGAAGGTCAGACAAACCGCGCCTCCAAGCGCCAGGTATAACTGGGAAGAAATGCGATAACGGAGTTCGAGGAATTTGGTCAGCGCTGCCATCATTTGTCTTCACTCCCCAAAACATCCTTCGGCAGGACGTCCAGCGGAATGTATTGGCCTTCCTTCCCGATCATCGTCAGGAAGACCTCATCAGACCACTG
Organism: Dehalococcoidia bacterium; assembly: GCA_034428455.1. GTDB lineage: Bacteria > Chloroflexota > Dehalococcoidia > Lucifugimonadales > UBA3495 > Bin87. The sequence goes on along the minus strand of DAOUHZ010000116.1, from coordinate 31,327 downwards.
GTTGCCCTCTTCCCGGCTGTAACTCAGCACCAGGCCGCTGATGTCGATAGGCCGGTCGATCCGGAGCACACTCAAAAAACAGTCCCGGGTCACAACGTCCCCGCAACGTTGGAGGCCGGCTATGGCCAGGCGGCCGGCCAGGTAGCCTTCCAGGGACACGAACCCCGGCTCCACCTCGGGATCGTATTCTGCCAACGCTTCCTGGTAGGCGGCGACCACCGGGTTCGACGTATCCGTGGGGAAGGGCACAACCTGGGTGACAATTACACCTTCGCCACCGGCGCCCAGTTCCTCGGCCAGGGCGTTGCTGCCGACGAACGAAACGGTCATGAACACCGGGTCCATTCCGATTTCCCGAGCCCAGGCGATGACAGCGGCCACCGGCTGGTAGGCGCCAATCACGATGACGGCCTCGGGTTGTCCCTTGCGAACGTCCAGCAATCCGGTCTTCACGGCGGTGGTATTGCGTTGGTAAAGCCCGACCGCCACCGGCTCCAGGTAGCGCCGATGCAGCGCGGCGCTGGCGCCGTTGAACCCGGCCCGGCCGAAAGAGTCGTCCTGGTACAGGACCGCGATGCGCTCGATGCCCAAGTCCTCGGTCAGGCGTTCGACCATCTCTTCCGTTTCCTGGTTGTAAGAAGACCGGAGGTTGATCACGGTTCGCAGATTGGGGTCCCGCAGGAACGCGGCACCCGTGAAAGGCGCGATGTACGGCACTCCGGCAGCTTCCGCCACCGGCACTGCGGAACGGGACGTTGGCGTGCCGACCGCTCCGATCAACGCAAAGATATTTTCTGCTTCGATGAGTTCCGTTGTGTTGGAGATCGCAAGCTCCGGCTCGTAGGTGTCGTCGCGGGTCACCAACTCCAGGCGACGCCCATTCACTCCGCCGGCCCGGTTGACTTCGGCGAAGGCGGCCTGGATGCCGTGGTTCATGCCGATGCCCAGCTGCCCGGCGGGGCCGGTGAACGCCGCGGACTGCCCGAATACTATGCGGTCGTCAAATACGCCCGGGTCTTCGGGGTCCGCTGTGGGCGAGAAGGTATAGTGCGGCGGCGTGGAAATGGGCGCGGTGACCAACGGCGCCTCAGCAAGGGAGGCGTCCGCGTTCGGACCACACGCCGCCAGCCCCAGCAGACACGCCGCCACAATGGTCCAAAGTGTCTTCGCGATGGGAATGGCCCGGTACACCCGATAGCCTCTAATCTAACCGGACGATGGGCGATGGCGTTGCGGCGTGGAGCGGTAGCCGCGGCAGCCTGGCAGCTACCCGCTTTGTCATTGCGAGGAGCGTAGCGGCGTGGCAATCCCGTTGACGTAGCGACGGCCCTGGCCGCAACGAGATTGCCACGCTGCGCTCGCAATAGCGGGTTTGGGAAACCGGGTACGCATGAACCGTCACTCCGACTTGCGCTTGGTCATCGCCAGCTTGTTCTTGCCGTCCTCGCGGCTGTACCGCATTTCGTCCATCATAGTCCGCACCAGGTGAATGCCGAGCCCTCCGATGGGCCGGTCGCCCAGCGGGGCGGAAATGTCGGGGGTCTCCTGATCGAGCAGGGGATTGAACGGCAGGCCGTCGTCGGAGATCTCCACGGTGACTATCTCGGCGTCGGAAGCCAGCGATATCTCGATGTCCCCGGTTGCGCCGCTGTAATTGACGATGTTGACGCCCAATTCTTCCAGGACCAGGTTCAGCTTGAAAACCAGATCCGGCGGCCAGTTGTCGCGTTCGGCGAACTCCTCGAGCGCCGCCGGGATCAACTCAAGCTGTTCATGGCTCGGCGCTATCTTCAGATGCACGGGGGCAGTCATGGTCAGGTCTCGCTGCGGCGGAAAATCAGGCACGTGATATCGTCAAACTGTGCGGCGTTTCCCGCGAATTGGTTCACGGCGTCAAACACTGCCTGGGTTGATGCCTCGGCATCCCGGACCGGCTGCCCCGCAAACACCTGCTGCAGCCGTTCCATCCCGAACTCTTCCCCATCCTCGTTCACGGCTTCAGTGACCCCGTCGGTGTAAAAGACCACGGTATCTCCGGCCGAAATGGATATCGTTCTCTCGTCGTAATCCATTCCCGGCATCACGCCCAAGGCGATGCCGTTGGTGCCTGGCAGCACCGTCGAAGTCCCGTCAACGTGGGCGATCAGAGGCGCGTTGTGGCCGCCGTTGGCGTAGGTCATCTCCCCGGTCGCCGGATCATACACCGCGTAGAACAGGGTGACGAACATCATGGCGTCGTTGTCGTCGTACAGCAGATCGTTGACTTCCGTAAGGGCTTCGCGCGGGGATTTGAGCCCCATGGCCGCGCTCTTGAGCAGCGTCCGGCTCGCCATCATGAACAGCGCGGCGGGCACGCCTTTGTCCGACACATCCGCCACGGCCAGTCCAATCCGACCATTCTCCAAATAGACGACGTCGAAGAAGTCGCCGCCCACAACCCGGGCCGGGGTCATGCTGCCATAAATCTGGAATCCGGGCTGTCTGGGAAACTCCGTGGGCAGAATCGACTGTTGCATCTTGTTGGCGACGTCGAGCTCGTTCTCCAGCGCCACCAGCCGTTCCCGCGATGCCGTAGCCTCCCGCCAAGCCTCAAGGTTGGAGAGGGCGCGCTCAATCGTGATCCGCAAGTCTTCGAAATCGACCGGCTTGGTGACGAAATCAAACGCTCCAAGGTTCATTGCGGAGCGGATATTCTTCATATCTCCATAAGCGGAGATAATTACGGCGTGTATGTCGGGCGCAACATCCGGAATGTGCGACAGCAATGCCAGTCCATCCATCTGGGGCATGTTGATGTCGGACAACACCATGTCGATTTCGTCGTCTTGATTGAGGGTTTCGAGCGCTTCCACTCCGTTCTGCGCAAACACGAACTGGTAGCGCCCCGACCGAATGGCCCGACGCATCCGCTGCAACACCAGCGGTTCCAGGTCGGGCTCGTCGTCGACCACCAGTATCCGGTATGGCCCTGACGTATCTGCCATGATTCCGTCCCTGACGGGCGGCCTGCGGCGCCCGATCACCGTGAGTTAGCCTCGCGAAGCCGGTTGCCCGTACTAATGGACTAGCCTTTCAGCGCCGCGATAGCCTCGTCCTGCGACGGATGGATAGCGATGACCTGGTCGAAACCGCTGATTTCAAAGACTTCGCGCACGGTCCCGGAAAGTGCGCACAGTGCGAAGCCGGAGTTCTGTCGCTGCAGGGTCTTCGCCGTCTGCAGAACCACACGGAGGCCCGCACTACTTATGTACGTGAGCCTTTCCATGTCTAGGATCACCACCTGGTCCGTGGGTTCGATGGCTGCATCCAGATCTTCGAGGAAACGCTGCGCGTTGGTGCTGTCGACACGCTCGGCAGCCTCAATGATCAAAGTGCCCTCATTCCTCTGGAACTCGATTGCCATGATGCCGTCTCCTGAATTGCGCTGGCAGTTTAAGCAGTTATTGGAGGCACCGGCTCACGCGGTTGATACGCCCACCAGTCACCCATGCCAATTTTCAAAGAATTGTATCATCGAAACAGACTTTGTGAACCCTGTTTCTAGTCCCACAAGCGCCCGGTTTGCGCAACTTGTCATTGCGAGCGCAGCGCGGCAATCTCGTTGCGGCCGGGGCAGGTCGCTACGGCTGCGGCATTGCCACGTCGCTGCGCTCCTCGCTATGACAGGTTGGAAGAAGGGTGCGCGTGAGTTGTCAGGGCGCGTTGACGGAACCGGCATCGACAAATAGACTGCGACCAAACCTAAAGTCTTCCAGGCTCCGAATCGGAGGAGAATCACTATGAAGTTACAGATAATGTCCCCGGCCGCAGCACGCGTCGACTTCAAGGTGCCTCCAGCGCCTCGCCTGGATACCCTGGAAGGCAAAACCATCGGCCTCTACAACAACATGACCGGCGGAGCCGGCGTGGCCGTCGACCGGGTCGCCGAGCACATCGGCCGCCGCTTCTCCAACGTCAGTTTCGAGAGCTACGGCGGCAACCTGCGCGATGGCCGTCCGGCGCTGAGCCGCGGCGTGCACATCGACGACGAGGAGGCCGCCCGCATCGCCACCGAAGTGGATGCCATGGTGGGCGCCGCGGCGCATTGAGGGGGCTGCACGTCGTGGCTTGCCCACGACATGGTTGCCATGGAAAAGGCCGGCGTGCCCTCGGTGGGCATTGCCGCGCGCAGCTTCGCCCGGGCCTGGCAGTCCTGCGTTGATGGCTGGGGTCAGCCCGCCACCGCCTTCGTCACCATTCCCCACGCCTGCACCGGACAACAGCCCGACTACATCCACAAGATGGTGGACGAGCAGATCGACAACATCATCCTCGGCCTGACCCGGATGTCCGCCTCCGCCGACCTGTCCGGCGGCGCCAACGGCCACAGCGAAACCGACGTGTTCACGGTGGAACTGGACGACACGCCCCTGGGCCTCGACGCGGTGAACCGTTTCATGGAAGAGCGCGACTGGAGCGACGGTATGCCCATCGTGCCGCCCACTCCCGCCGCCGTGGAGGCCATGCTCAAGGGAACCCGCCGCGACCCGCAGGACGTGGTCATTGTCATGGAGCCGGGCTTCGGTCTGGCCACCGTGGAGAAGATCGCCATCAACGCGGTGATGGCCGGATGCCAGCCGGCGCAGTTTCCCGTCCTGCTGGCCGCTCTCGAATGCATCGCTCAGCCGGAGATGAACCACCGGGACATGCAAGTGTCCGGCCACACCGAGGCCCCACTGATTCTGGTCAACGGCCCCATCGCGGCCAGGGCGGGGATCAACTACGGCACGTCAGCCATGGGTCCGGGCGTGGTGAATAAGGCCAACACCGCCATCGGCCGCGCGCTGCGCCTCTGCCTGATCAACATCGGCTACTGCAAGGCCGGCGCCGGCGACCCGAACTTTATCGGCCTGCCCACCAAGTTCGGCATGTGCATCGCCGAAAACGAGGAAGTCAGCCCCTGGCAGCCCTACCACGTGGACAAGGGATTCCGCCCGGAGGAAAGCGCGGTCACTGTGATCACCGTCACCGGCCCCACCGACATCCTCGATGCCGGTTCCCGGAACCACGAGGACACGCTGAACAACATCGCCTCCATGATGTTCTATCGCCACGCCGGTGGTGGCAGCTGGATCAAGGGCCGTCAATCCGCCCAGGTGGGCCACACCAACCAGCGGGTCGAGTACCAGAGCCCGTACCACCCCATCATGCTCAGCCCATCCCGGGCGGTGATCCTGGCCGAGGCCGGGTTCAGCAAGCGCGCCACCCAGGAATGGCTGCACGAGCATTGCCGCGCCTCGTTGCGCGACGCCATCGGCCCGGCCGGAATGCCCGCCGACGCCAACGGCAAGTGGCTGCGCTATCCCGAACTCCAGCATCTGGCCGACGACCCCGACGCCACCATACCGGCGTTGGAGGATCCGGAGCAGTACCTGCTGTTCGTCACGGGCGGCTCCACCCACTACGCCAACTTCTTCTACGGCACCTACGGCATCGCCACCATGCCCGTGGAGGATGTTTAGGACGATTGGTCGTCGCCATTGGAGACGCCGCCATGATGATAACCCCGGGTGTGCATGACGCCATCGTCAAGATGGTATACGAAGACCTGTCGGGCAGGTTCGAAGGGGAGTTGGAATTCGGCCCCATCGATATCGTGGAGGAAATCGACCAGTACGGAGATCCGTATCTGCACGTCCTCATTGTGTTCGACGGCGACCAGAGCAAGCTGGACTCGAAATGGACCGTCGGCCTGATGACGCGCCTGCTCCCGCAACTGCTTGACTTGGGGATCAAGCATTTCCCCCACCGATCATTCTTCAGCAAGGAAGATTCGGAAATCGTAAAGGAGAGAATACGAAGGTGGCATTGGAACCCGACGCCCTGATTGCTGTCGCCAGGACCCTGGCCGCCGGAGGCAATGCCGGGAACCCCAGTGTGACCACGGATACCGAACTGCGCCGAGCGGTCAGTTGCGCCTACTACGCCATCTTTCACACCCTGTGCCGAGCCTACGCTGACGCGCTGGCAGGCGCGCACGTCGGCAGTCAACTGGGACGGGATTCCTGGAACATGGCGTACCGCAGCATCGATCACGGACTGGCCAGAAGCAAATGCAGCGATGGCGGTAACATGAGCCGGTTCGGCCCCGACATCCAGGATTTCGCAGGCAGATTTGTGGAGTTACAGCAACGGCGTCACGAGGCTGACTACGATGCCGGCACAATCTTCAGCCAGCCGCAGGTGAGCCAAATCATAGATGATGCGGAAGATGCGCTAATGGGTTTCAACAACGCCCCGCCGGACGAAATCAGGTTGTTCATCACCTACCTCACCTCTCGGGCCCGACGGCCATAATGAAAGCAGGACAGCAACATGCCCCGTACACCCGCCAACCAGTACGTCACCAAAGTCCGCAAACCCGACGACATCGACCGGTTCTGGGATGACGTACTGGCGGAAACCGCTCAAATTCCCCTGGAGCCGGAGGTGGTTTACGACAGCCTCCGGTCCACCGCGCACATCGACGTCTACGAGGTGTTCTACACCAGCCTCGACCATGTACGGATCGCGGGCTGGTACGCTGTGCCCCGGCAGCGTGAGAATCGCCTGCCGGGCCTGATCCAGGTTCCCGGCTACAACATGGAGCCGCCGGTGCCGAAAAACTGGGCAGCCAGGGGATATGCCGCCTTCAGCGTCGCGCCCCGCGGGAAGCTGCGGAGCAACCGCCAGTTCAATCCCGGCTATCCCGGCCTGCTCACCTACGGCATGGTTGACCGCAACACCTACTCCTACCGCGGCTTCTACATGGACGCCTGCCGCGCCGTGGACTTCCTGTTGGGCAGGGACGAGGTCAACGGCGAACGCATCGGCGTCACCGGGCACAGCCAGGGCGGCGGCCTCACCGTGTCCACGGCGGCGCTGCGTCCTGAGATCAAGGCGGCGGCGGCCGGCGCGCCCTACCTGTGCGGATACATGGACTCCATTGATCTGACCGACGCCTACCCGTACCAGGAAATCGCCGACTACCTGCGCATGTATCCCGACAGCCGCGAACAGGTGGAGAATACGCTGGCCTACTTCGACGGCATCAACCTGGCCCACCGGATCACCTGCCCGATCATCGTGAGCGTGGGCCTGCAGGACAGCACCTGCCCGCCGGAAACCGGCTTCGCCATGTTCGACGCCATCGCCAGCGAAGATAAAAAGATGTACGCCTACGACGGCCACGGCCACGACGCCAACAACCACGAGCATGGTGCGGTGGTTGATGCCTTCATGGCCAGGCACCTGCAAAACTGACGGGTTCGATGACATGACCACTCTCACCGGCACAAAACCTCACGATTTCGACACCTACTGGCACGACGTGCTGGCGGAATTAGCACGGTTTCCCGCCGCGCCGGAGGTGCAGGAACTCCCGCTGCGCTCCACCGATTTCGCGACCGCCTACGGTGTGCGCCTGACTTCCCTGGGACCCTACCGTCTCTACGGCTACCTGAGCATCCCCAACTATGACGGGCAATTTCCGGCGCGCTACCATGTGCCCCGCTACGGCAGCGTGCAGGACCTGGTGCCCCAGGGTCAGGCCAACGGCCAACGCCGGGAACACGTGACCTTCGCCATCTGCGTGCGCGGCCAGCGATTGGCGGATCAGCCCTATGCCGCTGCCTTCCCCGGCCAGCTCACCGACGGCATCGATGACCCCGCTACCTATATTTACCGGGGCATCGTTGCAGACTGCGTTCGCGGACTCCAATACCTGGCCGGCCGGCCCGAGGTGGACGCCACGCGCATCGCCGCCATCGGCAACGACCTGGCCCTGACCACGGCCGCGTTGTGTCCGCAGGTCACCCATCTGGTGACTACGCCGACTCTGATGTACGACACCGCCGAGCTGGCTCCGCGCACCAGCGCCTACCCCCTGGAGGAAATCAACGACTACCTGCGACTGCACCCGACTCGTCGTGAGGCCGTGCATCGCACGCTGTCCTACTTCGACCTGCGTTGGTTCGGCGCCCGGGTCAGTGCGACCACGCTGATGATGGCCGGCGCCGACGGCTCCGCGCTGGATGCCGCCGCCCTGGAACCCCTGGTCCGCGATATCCGAGGCGAAACCACCGTCCATAAGGCGGAACATTCCGGCTACCGGGACGGCCGCTACAGCGAGGAATGGCTGTCGCAAAAATTCGGCATGGCGGAACCCAGCCTGCCGCCTCACTGGCAGGACTGACCTCATGCCCTACGCGAACCTGCCCGGCGTCGAACTCTGGTACGAGGACACCGGCGGCGACGGCATCCCGGTGGTCTTCTGCCACGCCGCCTCGGGAACCTGCGATTGCTGGATCTACCAGCTGCCCGCCTTCACTCTGGCCGGCTACCGCTGCATCACCTACGACCGGCGCACCTGGGGCAAATCCCGCAACACCGACGACAGCCTGCAACCCGGCTATCAGGACGAGGACCTGCACGGCCTGGTCGAATTCCTGGGCCTGGACCGATTTCACCTGGTAGGCACCGCCGCCGGCGGGATAACCGCCATCGGGTACGCGCTGGCACATCCCGAGCGAGTGCGGAGCCTGGTGTTCGCCAACACCATCGCCGGCATCCAGGACCCGGAGTACCTGGAGGTGCAGGATCGCATCCGCCCGCCGGAAATCCACAACCTGCCCGTGGAACTCTACGAACTGGGGCCATCGTACCGAGGCACCGATCCCGACGGCACGGCTCGCTGGCTGGAAATCGAGCGCGCCAGTCGGCCCTACGGCCGGCTGCCAGCCCAACCGCTGCGCGAGCATACCACCTACGCTCGGCTGGCCACCATGAGCGTGCCGACGATGGCGCTGGCCGGCGAAGCCGACCTGGTATCCCCGCCGGCGTTGATGCGGTTGCAGGCCGAGCGCATCCCCGGCAGTCGCTTTGTATCGCTGCCGGAGGCGGGGCACGCCGGTTTCTGGGAACGCCCGCAAGTGTGGAACGGCCTGGTGCTGGAGTTCATTGGGCAACATTAGGCGATGGCAACTCCAGCGGCTCGTTGAAATGCGAGAACCGCATGTCCATCGAGTATTGGTACCCGAACGCCTCTCCCACCGCGGGGAGCGAGCCTTCCATCGTGTAAGCGTGCAGCAACCCGTCTTCAGCCCCTACCCACACGGTAACCGCCACGGTTCCGGCCAGCATCTGGGCGCGCAGGTCTCCTCCACCGCCGGCGGCGTCATCGTCCCAGGCTTCTTTTACCTGCTGGGCCATATCCATGTTGCCGGTAATCTTGTTGACTCTAATACCCCGTAAAACTTCCTCCCCTTCGTGCGACACGTCGGTCAGGCTGTCCAAAATCTGAAAATGATCCTCGGGGTTGAGGAGGTTTGCGGTTACCGACCCGCTTCCAGGGGGCAAGATTTCTTTCCACGGGCCGGCGTCACTTTCGCGGTCATATTGCGCGCCGTCCAACAACAGCGTCTCGCTGTAGTTCCCGTTTTCCGTCGCCTTGACGTACATTCCCTCATCGACTACCACGACCGCCTCGGTGTGGAACTCCTGGTGTTCCGGGCCGCCCTCGACATGGACAGTGAACCGAGCGTCAGTCGTGAATTTGTACGTTGCCACGCCCGCGGTTTTGGTCCGTCCCTGATGCAGTATTTCCTCTGCCGAGAAGGGGTTGGGCGACGGCGCGAACACCAACCACCCGGCCGTCGCAACAGCCGCAAGGCCAATCACGACGGCGGCCGATAGCAATGTTCTCCGGCGGGTGAACATGGTTGTTTCCCCCGCAAGTCTATCGCATATTGTCAGAATCAGGATTTACGGGATTTCAGGATTTACGGGATTTTATGATTTGGCGGATTGGGAGATCTCCATTACAAAATGGTTTCTAATCCTGAAAATCCTTGGATCTAAGGGCGGTTGACATTCAGCGCCGGCCCGGCGTAGTTTCCGGTCAGGCAGAACACATCCCTCTTTCAGGCATGAAAAACTCCGCGCCCCAGCCCCATCCAGGATTGAGCCGTTCAACTGAAGTGGGACAGAACCTATACCCGGCCCTGCGGCAGTGCTGCCGCGGTCGCGGCCAAATCCCAAAGGCAAGGAAATGGCACCTAAGCATGTCATTGCGGCGATCTGGTTCCTCATCCTCGTGGCAGGTATGGTCGGCTTCGCGTGGACGCAATGGCCGTCCAGCAACTCCGATGCGTCAACCGACGCGCGGTATAACAAGTCAATCTACGAGAATCTGGACCCGTCAATCTCCAGGGAGCACATGAGAAGCCGCCTGATCAGTGCCGCCACAAAAAAATCCGGATTCGGAGGCGTTTTCCTCTCCAATAGCCAGACCGTTCTCAACATCTACATCGCAGAGGATGAGAACGATCCTGAACGATGGGAGAAGGACCGACAAGTCCTTGAAGAATTGCTCGATTCCCGGTCCGGCTTGAAGCTGAACGTCATCAAGGGCGATTACACGATTACCCAGCTTTCCGAGTGGTATGACCTGATGAAGTCAGAGGGAATATGGGATCAGGACGGGGTGCATATGATCGACCTGCACGAAGGCATAAACAGGCTCCACATCGGCGTGTCGAGCGAGTGGGATGTCGAAGGTGTCTACACGTTTCTTGAGGGGATAGGCATACTTCGCGAAGCCGTGAAAGTAGAGGCCGTCGAGCAGCCGAAGCCCGCCGGAAGTTGAATGTCAACACGGCATAGAAAATTCCGATTCTGACGTTGCCCCGCCGCAAACTGGATACGATCTGGCTGCGGGGCTCGATTTCGCACACCGTGGTCTTGCGCACGGTCGGTTAATTTGTCCGTTGCGCGGTTTGTGGTGTAGATTGTTTGTCGGCGGTACGCAGCGACGCTGCTGAAATCGCCATCCTGCGCATCTGAATACGCAGTCCTGGAGGGATACCCATGGCGGACGCACCCCTGTTTCCCGTTACCGTGGTCGGAAGCTGGCCCCGGTCCACCGAGTTGATTCGCGCCCTGCGCCGCAAGGAAGCGGGCGAGATCACCTATGACGAGTTCAGTGCGTTGGCCGACGACGAGGTTTTGGCCTGCATCCGCGCCCAGGAAGAGGCCGGCGTCGACATCATCAGCGACGGCGAGCAGCGGCGGGACAACTTCTACTCCTTCGCCGTGGACAAGCTCACCGGAATGCAGTTGATGAAGGTGTCGGAACTGCTGGACTACTCCAGCGACCGCGCCCGCATGGAGGAGGTCCTCCGCGCCCTTGACGTGCCGTCGTTCGCCATCAAGAGCCCCATCGTGATCGACAAGATCGGCAAACGCCACGGCCTGGCCCTGGACGAGTTGGCCTACATGCGCGAGCACACCGACCGGCAGATCATGGTTCCCATCCCCGGCCCCTACATGCTCACTCGCTCCGGCTGGTTTGAAGGCCTGTCCGACAGGGCCTATCCCACTCCCGACGACCTGGCCCGGGACGTGGTCGAGATCCTGCGCGAGGAGATCATTGCCCTGCACGACCACGGGTGCGACTTCGTGCAGTTGGACGAACCCACCCTTTCCCAGGTGGTGTTCGGCGAAGAGACCACCGAAACTTTCATGTGCGCCGCCTTGCCCAATCGCCGCGACCCCACCGACGAGCTGGAGATGGCCGTCAGGCTGATGAACGAAACCCTGGACGGCATCGACGGCATCAAGACGGGCGTGCACGTCTGTCGTGGCAACTGGAGCCGCAAGGAAGAGGTGCTGCTCCAGGGGAACTACGGCCCCATGCTGCCCTACCTGACCCAGATGAACATCGACCGGCTGGTGCTGGAATGCGCCACCCCCCGCGCCGGCGAGATGGCAGTGTTTCAAGAATACGCCAACGAGAAGGAGATCGGCTTCGGCGTGGTCAACCCCCGCACCGATGACATCGAGCCGCCCGAGCAGATCATCAACCGGGTCAAGGAGCTCTTGCAGTACTTCGACCCCGACAAGATATACCTGAACCCCGACTGCGGCTTCGGCACCTTCGCCGAGCGCAACGTGAACACCCACGACATGGCCGCCAGGAAGATGCAGGCGATTACCGACGCGGCAGAATTGCTGCGCGCGGAGTATGCGTAGCCTGTCGTCTCCGCGTGAGGCTGCATCATGGTGGCCCAAAATTACCAGGGGGGGATTTTATGACCCTGCCACCGTTCTCGAATCAGTGGCACACCGTGGGTTGCAACACACCCCACGATTGCTGCACGGACGCACCGACAGACGCGGAAGACTCGTCGTCAGCCTGCCACGTATTTCCTGCCACGATTGACCCTGATGGCGTTGGGTTGGCGGACATACCAAAAGGTAACTATTTGGTGTTCCTGTTCTGCCATTGCGGAACCATGCTGCACGCACATGGCAAGGTGTGGGGCAATCGGCAAAGTGCCAATAAGTGGGCGCGAAAGCGGTTATCCGCCGGGCAATTCAAGATTCTGCAAGGTGGGAGATAGCAGTCAAAATGAATGACTACCCCGCTAATCCAACGGAACCAACCGGGGACACGTAAATCCGACACCTCTACCGGGTGGTCAGCGATTTGGATACCAGCTTCTAAGAAGACCTGGACACCGCCGTTGAAGTAGTGGGCGGCTTGGACGATGACATGCTGTGCTGGGCAAGCTGGAGCAGTTGTCGTAATGGTGGCTAAGCGGGAAAAGGACTGTTTCTTTTGTGCGGAGAGCCGACAAAACATGGAGATCTAATCAGATGATGCTAGGACTTGGACTAAATGAGCCCAAGACGGGAAAAACCTTGGGATTCGATATAGACGACGGAACTGGCCTTCGTGTAGCCCACGCCCGGTTCGAGTCGGAAACCAAGTTTTCCTGGTCTTTGTTTGATGGATACGACCGAATCCGTATCTTGACCTACTCGGCAGGGGTGGGGGCCATTGTAAGGCTGCTGGACAAGCACGGATTCAGCGACTTCGAGTGCGTGTTCGGGTGCGAAAGCACGCTGCGCACTCTGAAAGACATCATGGCTTTCCAGCAAGTCGCCATCGGTGACACAAGAGCCGCTATCAGGAACCTTTCTGATGAACGCCATGCCTTCATTCTGAGCAGGGTCAGGGAAGGCCAAGCCCGGTTTCGAGTGCTGCGCAAACAGACCGCGCACGCCAAACTTTATCTCCTTGAAAATACTGAAACCGGCAAGACGCGCGCCATAATGGGGTCAGCGAACCTGTCGGAAACTGCTTTTGGCGGTAGTCAGTGGGAAACTCTGACGTGCTTTGACGATGACGATTTGGCCTGGAACTATTACCTGAATTGGTACGAGTCGATAAGGGACCAAGCATCCGACGAGATACCGCTTCCGCCGGAGCGGATCGAGCACGCGGAGATAAGCTTACTGGAAGTGCCGGTCCTTGACCCCACCGACCATTCGACCGTAGTGATCGAGTCGTTGGAGACTGAGCTGTCGGGAGACAATGTCGTCCAAATAAACGTGCCGACTCAGATAGAGCGGATTGAAAAGCTGAAGGCGGCGATACCCCCAGTGGTATCCAATATGATCCCTCCAGTGCGCAACGGAAAGCAGCAGGTGACGCAGGAATTGCGGCGCAAGATAGTCAGAGAGTACAGTCGTATCCGCAGGGTACAGTCTGAGGAGGAAGCCGACCACCGCGAACTGTCTATCGACAAAGACCAGAAGACGGTTGCCCTCTTTGGCGAACCATTTGCTCTGGAACCAGATACTGACGCCGCGCGAAGGGATGCGAAGCTGCTGGTCGAATACTTCGGTAACTACGAGGGCACATTCGAAGGCGGAATGGGGGTGGAAAGGCTCCAGCAGGACTACTTCGTCCTCTGGTCATGGCTCTACTTCTCACCATTCATGTGCGACATGAGGACGTTGGCCGGCCACGACGGCGACATCTTCAGGTTCCCGGCATTCGCCATCGTGTACGGCAAGCCGTCATGCGGAAAGTCCAGTTTGATTGACACGCTCATGACCTCGATGTTCGGCAAGGCTTACGGCATCGACAAGAGAGAGTTCACCAAGAGCCGGCTCCGCGATATCCAGCACGCGTACAAGCGGTTCCCCGCGGTGTTTGATGACATCGGCAAACCGGCGATTCGCAATCACGGAGAGGACGTGATCAAGGATGAGAACCCCCCTCTGGTCCCGGAGTTTCCCTGTTTCGTGCTGTCCATGAACCAGGACCTCAAAGCCTTTTCCGACCAGATTGTCAAGCGCAGTCTGATGATTTACACCACGACAGCCCTCCCATCCTATAAGGAAAGCTTGCGGCACGATTTGCACCTGAGGGTCCAGGAAATGCGCCGGGACCTGTCCACCAATCTCTATCGAGAATATTTGAAGCGAGTCCTCCACCAACTCGATGAAACACCGAGACCTGATGACTGGCTTGTGTTCTCATCCACCATCCTCTCCAGCCTGATCGCCGATCTGATCGACGACAGTCCGCCGAAATGGTGCGTTCCCATCAGGTGGATAGAGTATGCTGAAAAGCGTCACGAAAGAGTTAAGGCCCAGATTGACCACTTGTTGCGGCCAGCCACGAAGATGAAAAAGGAAGGGAATCAACCGACGGGTTGGATACTGGAAGGCGACAAGGTAATCGTGATTGAACAAACCGACACCTTCGGCCGTCGGGAGTTCGAATGGGAAAATGTCCCCTCCACGCTGATTGACGACAACGCCAGCGTAGGGGGGCGAACCGTCTTGAACCGGTCCGAATTGGAGGAATTCTTGTGCAGAGACCTCAACGGTCGCCGAGGCGGCTTAGTTGGAAAGCTATTGGGGCGAGATGCGAGATGAATCTGAGAGTTCACTATGACCCGGAAATTGACGCTATAAGCTGGCACTACGGCCTACCAACAGGCGGTGGCTACGAGGTGGCAGAGAACTGGTCGATCATCTTGCATGTGCCTGAAGACGAGAGCCGCAGCGCGGCCGAGCTGGAAGTCATCGGCGTCAGCGCCTGGCTTCCGCTGGGAAAGCGGGGTTACTGCAAGGAAACGGACACGCTCACTTTCGGCAGTGACGCGGAGACGGCAACGGTCATCGCTGAAAACGGCGACCTGATTGCATACTGGTCGCCTGACCAATATGATCCCGATTATTTGCTGCCCATCGCGGTTGACCTCCGCAATGCGTCAAAGCATCTGGCCCCGGTTCTGGAAGCGCAGTCTCAACTGTCAAACGTCGCCAGCGGCTAACCGACTAAAGTAACCCTGGCGCCACGCCATCAACCCCAATCAGCAATAAGGAGCTCAACATGGCGCAGCAACAAGAAAACCTGAATGGCCTGCCCCGGGAGAAACTGGCCGAGGTGCTGGACTCCTTCCGGGATCCGGAAGTTTTCAACGCGGTAACCGGCCCGTGGAAGTCCCGCGTGGTCTGGCAGGACGGGATGCGCGCCCGCGCCTACATGCGCAACCACCAGGTGGACATGGACGAGCCAGGCGACCTCACCGCCACCGACGTTGCCGCCAGCGCCCACGAGCAGTTGCTCTCCGCCATCGGAAGTTGCATGACCGTCGGCTTCGTGGTCAACGCCACCAAGCAGGGCGTACGCGTGCACGATCTGGAAGTCGCGGTTGAGGGCTACTTCGACAACATCCGCAAGTGGGCCGGCGTCGAGGACGAGGGCAATCCGGGCTACGGCCGGATCTCCGCCAAGTGCTTCGTCCGCGCCGATGCTGACGAGGACACGCTGCGCGAGATCTGGCGCCTGGCAGTGGAGGGCTCGCCGGTCACCCAATCCGTGGCCAACCAAACGTCGGTGGAAACCGAGTTCGAAGCGGTGGGTTGATGGCGACTTTCGTATCTCCCGATTGGGTCGCCGAGCGCATCGGCCAGTCAGGATATCTGGTCATCGACCCCCGGTCGGCCATGCGCTACCTGATGGGCCACCTGCGCGGCGCCGTCAGCGTCCCCTACAAGAAACTGCAAACGCCCGATGGACGTTTAGGCCCGCCGGAGCAACTGGCCGCCGCCTTTGGCGACGTCGGCCTCGGTGACGACATCACGCCCATCCTCTACGACCACCAGGACGGACGCAACGCTGCCATGGCGGCGTGGGTCCTGGAGTACCTGGGCCGTACCGACGTTCACATCATGAACCTGCGCTACGAGGCGTGGAAAGATGAGGGCCGCGAGGTGCTGTACCGGCCGGTTGTCACCAGAGGGGTCAACTTCACGGTCCGGCTGAATCCCGAAATCCGAGCCACGCTGGATGACGTTGCGGACGCCGGCTCAACCACGCTGGTGGATGCCCGCTCTCCCGAGGAATACCGGGGCGAGTTCGAGGCGGACCACCGCCCCGGTCATATTCCCAGCGCCATCAGCCTCCCCCACAGCGAACTGACCGGCACAGACGGAAACCTGTATGCCACCCCGGACACGCTGCGGGAACAGCTGACCGGGGCCGGCATCGCGGAAGGCGAACCCGTCATCGCCTACTGTCGCAGCGGAGTCCGCGCAGCCGTCACCTGGCTGGCCCTGGACCGGATGGGCTACACCGCCAGCCTGTACGACGGTTCCTACGCGGAATGGATGGATAGCGACCAGCCGGTAGAAACCTGACAGCGCGGCCACTCTGAACAGCTGCCATTAAACAGTGTACCCGGCTATCGCCTCTGCGATGGCTGGCGCACACGAGGATGTTTGGGCCGCCGGCTTACCCTTTCACCAACCGGGAGCAGTAACGATGACAACCGCCGTTGCGTCGCAGCCGCAGGAAACTCAGCGCAAGCCGCCGCCACGATGGACGGGGGTCGTGGCGATACCTTTGGCCGAGTTCGGCAAGTCGTTGGACGACCCTGACCTTGACCAGTGGTTTGAGGGGTTCTCCGCAAGGAATTCCGATATGGCCGAGTACGAAATTTCCAACACGGGGCACCTGCTGATCAAAGAGCCTACCGGCAGCCCTGGGTCAGTGTACGAAGTCGGGCTAGCCGGAGACTTGTTGGCTTGGGCGGACCGGAATGGCGGACTCACTTTTGGTTCCACCAGCTGCTTCGTCCTGCCCGACGGTTCGCACTTCTGCCCTGATGCGGCCTGGCTGCGTGAGGAACGGCGTCGCGAAATTATGCTGTCGGAGAACCTCCCATTCCCTCATATCGTCCCGGACTTTGTCGCCGAGATAAAGTCCCCATCCAACAGCCGCGCCGAGCTGACCGCGAAAATCAACCTGTTTCTGGACCACGGCGCCAAACTGGCGTGGTACATCGACGGCGAAACTCGCACCGTTATCAAGTTCCGCCCGGGGCAGGAACCCGAGACGCTGAACGACCCCGAGTACATCGATGGCGACGACGTTTTGCCCGGCTTCCGCTTCGCGGTGCGGGAACGGATATTTGACCTCTTTGCCGACGCCGAGTAATCCGCCTCAAGGAGACCAACATGCCACCGAACCTGGTGCCCTACCTGCTTTACGAACCGGAAGAATCGGGCATCCTGTGGATTAAGTTCAACCGACCGGAGCGGATGAACGCGCTCATCGGCTCATCGGAGGAGAACGGCACCGTCGCCAAAGTAGGCGAATACATGCGGGCCGGCGACGACGACCCCAACGTGCGCGTCATGGTGCTCACCGGCGTGGGACGCGGTTTCTGCTCCGGCGCCGACATGCGGAGGGACAACTCGCCGGACGTCACCGGCGAAAACTTCGTGGGCAATCGGGGAACCATCGAGGGGCCGGACGCCGCGCGAGAGCATTTCTTCCACGGCTTTACCAAGCTGCACCGGGACATCTCCCAGGTGCGCAAGCCCACCATCGCCATGATCAACGGGCCGGCCGTCGGGTCCGGCATGGATATGGCGCTGCACTGCGACATCCGACTGGGATGCGAGAACACGCGGTTCATCGGCTACCAACAGCTGGGGCAGATCATCGAAAACGGCGGCAGCTACTACCTGCCCAAGATGGTCGGCCTGGGCCGCGCGCTGGAATTCGCCTACACCGGGCACCTGGACGCCCAGCGGGCCTACGAGTGGGGTATGCTCAACTACCTGGTGCCGTCGGAAGACCTGGAGCAAACCACCCGCGACCTGTGCGACCGGATCATCCGCACGCCGCCCATGGTGCAGTGGATCAGCAAACGCATCATGCGGGCAGCGCTGGACAGCACGCTGGAGACAACCATGACGCTGACCTCCAACGCCGGCGGCATCCTCAGCGGCTCCGAGGACGCCCACGAGGCCAGGCGGGCGTTTCTGGAGAAGCGCACCCCGGAGTTCCAGGGACGGTAGGCGCGAGGGTTGTCAGATTGGGCGAATCCGTCTGGCAATCACCCTTGTGATTTGGCGGCATCGCCGTCGTCATCGATGCGTGGCGGCGGGTTGTCCAAAGTGGGCGCTTGGGTGCCCCCCTTGGTCGCTTCTTCCCACCAAGCTTGGATCTGCGCCTGGGCTTCACTGCGGCCCTCATTACGGCCCTCGTTGCGGCCCTCAGTCCGGCCCTCGTTGCGGCCCTCAGTCCGGGCCCTCCGGGCGATGCGGTCCCGTATTTTCCGGTCCGCGGTAGCGTATTTGAACATGGCGAACAACTCCAATATGGCTTCCCACCCGTCCCGAGACAACCAGTACGTCAGCGTTACCCCGCTCAGGGTCAGGCAGACAATGGGGTCCGGGTCCAGCGGCGATACATCTTCGGCGGCGTCGGCAGCTTTTTGCAGCCAACCGGGTGGCGTTATGGTCAGGCGGGCTATAGACACGGCGGCGGCGCTGAGGGCCGTCGCCGGGACAATCCACTTCGAGCCGCGCCCGATTTTGTAGATTACGCTGTCGTTGTGCTCGTCGTCGCGCTCCTGAGTTGGGCGTTGTGGCTCGTCGCTCATGGCATCAGGATACATCCTGACGGCCGGCACAGGTCAATTATAGCGCGCGCGATTGCGTCAACAATTCAGTCGGCAAAGGTCAGCGGTTGGCCGAACTTTTCGCCGTGGGCGATTTCCGACATGGGCTTGCGCGGCGTGCCGGTGCCCGGCTCGCGCATGATGCGGTAGCCGAAGGGCAGCACGGTGATCAACTCCAGTTCCTCCGGGATGCCCAGCAGTGACTTGACCTGGTCCTGCGCCTCGCCGCGAACGCCGACGAAGCAGGTGCCCAAGCCCTCGGACCAGGCGACCAGCTCCATCTGCTGCAGGGCGCGACCGGCGTCCAGCTGGGCGCGGCGAGCGCCATCCATGACGATGGCGATGGCAACCTGGGACTTGCCAATGAAGGAACCCTGAGTGCAGATTTCGCCCAGCTGCGTGATGGTGTCGCGGTCACGGACGACGATGAAATGCCAGGGCTGGGTGTTGCTGGAGCTGGGCGCCCAGCGGGCGGCCTGCAGGATCTTGTGCAGCACTGCGTCGGACACCGGCGCGTCGGTGAAGTCGCGAATGGTGCGGCAGGTCCTGATTGCGTTGAAAACGTCCATGTTGAACTCTCCTGAGATTTAATCAATCTTTGAGTACGAAATCTAATCGGTTTGCGGTCGGTCGCCTCCGATACTTTGCAGCACGGCTCCGCACAGCAACGCAATCGCTGCCGGCACATAAACCACTCCGACGGACAGAATCGCCACTAAGCAGAAGCTCATCAGGACAATCGCCGGAATCCACAACAGAATACGGCGGGTCGGACGCCGGGGTCGGGTAACATACAACGCCAATACCGCTACCCCCGTTACCAGAACGGGAATCAGCAACGGCAGAATTGCGCCCGCGCCGTTCACCTCGATCAGGGTGGCACTGTGCATCACGGGCTCGGCCGGCGGTTCGCCCGGTCTCGTGGCCGCCAGTGTGGCGCCCCGATATACCGGCACGAACGCCGCTCCAATCGCTGCGAGCCAGGTCAGCCCGTGGGCCGCCCAAATCGCGATTACCGAACCGGCGGCCACATTATCCAGCCCCGGCGACCGGTGTTGCGCAGGCGCAGCAGGTGTCCGCCCAGCGTGGTGACGTACAGGCTGCTCTGGTCAGCGTCGCCGAAGCAGCAGTTGGTAGGCATGTCAACCCCCACGGGCATGGGATACGTCTCCAGCACTCGACCCTCGGGCGTCCACACGTACAGCATCGGTCCCGGGCCGCTGGCCCAGTTGCCGGCCGTGCCGACGATGTTCCCCTCGGAGTCGAGACACATGCCGTCGATACCGCGCTGGGGACCGCGATGATCGGTGCCGAACTGGTGCAGCACGATGTACTGGCCCAGCGAGCCGTCCGCGTTGATGGGGTACGACCGCAGCTCGCGGACGGCGCCGGGCTCGTTGTCGGTCTGAATGATGTAGAGGGTTTGGTCGTCAGGAGACACCAGCAGGCCGTTGGTGCCGGTGGTGTCGAAGGTCACTTGCTGGCAAGTGTAGGAGCCATCGGGTTGGGGGTCGGCGCGCAGGATGTCCCGGCCGTCCATCTCGGGCTGCTCGCTGGGATCGATGTTGCCGGCGTTCCACGGGTTGCTGAACCAGACGCGCCCTTGCCGGTCGATGGCCAGGTCGTTGGGCGTGTTCAACCGCTGGTCACCGAGGCGGTCGACAATGGTGGTCGTGGTGCCGTTTTCGTTGAACCGGACGATGGCTCGCCCGCCGGAGCAGCAACCGTACAATCGGCCCTCGGCGTCGAAGGCCAGCCCGTTGGTATGGTTGGTGTTCTCCCGGTAGACGGTGCACTCGCCGGTGTCGGGATGGTAGGCCATGATTCGGCTCTCGGGGATGTGGGTGAACAGCAAGCGTCGGCCGTCCCAGGCGGGGCCTTCGGTCAGGCGGCTGAAGGGTCCGGCGACGTGCTCCCATTGCAGTGCCATGTTGTCCTCCTGGATCAGGTGTGGGGATGTCGTTTCATTGAGCCGGACGCTCGGGTTTCTCTGAACTGGCAATAGCCGCTGCCGCCCGGCATGGCGCCATTGTATTCCACGGCACCGCCAAAGTCATCGCAGCGCGGTTGGTTGGACCCGAAATCTCTCAATAACCGCTTGTTTGGCGCAACGTTTATCGTTATAGTGTGGACACATATCAATGATTTGAATCCATCCTAATCAGGAGTGATTGAAATGACACAGAACAGCCGATTGCGAAGTGGGAACGTCGCGGCGCCGGAGACCGGCACCAGCGTATACGAGGCGATCCACAACCGCCGCATGAACAACGAGTTCACTGAGGAAGTGCCCAGTCGGGAGTCATTGCAGCGGATGCTGGACGCGGCGGTGTGGGCCCCCAACCATCGGCTCACCAATCCCTGGCGGTTCTTCGTGCTGGAGAAAGGCGGCGAGAAGCGCGCTCAGGTTGCGCAGTTGGCTTACGACAACCAGTTCGCCCGCAGCGGCAACCACGATAACGCCGACGGCAGCCGCCAGCGCGTGCTCGACGCGCCGGCCCTGATCTACGTGTACAGCGTTCCCGCAGACAGCGAGGAGATGACCCAGGAAAACTACGCGGCAGCGTGCTGCGCGGTTCAGAACCTGCTGCTGGCCGCCGTTGCCGAGGGCCTGGCCGGCGACTGGAGCACGGGCAACACCACCAGGCACCCCGCCCTCGCCGAGACCCTGGGCGGCGAAGCCGACTGGACCATGGTCGGCGCGCTGTTCATCGGCCAGCCGGCGCGCCCGTCGGCGTCGGTACGCGCGCCGGCGGATGAGGTCACCGCCTGGCTGTAACCGAAATCCCAGGTTGCCTCGACGCTCCTAGCTCCTTCATGCGTACCCAGTTTCACTCGAACGGTCTTTGCGAGCGCAGCGTGGCGATCTCGTAGGAGTAGCGGCCGCTCTTTCACCAACGAGATCGCCGCGTCGCTGCGCTCCTCGCGATGACAAACCGGGTACGCGTGAATCCTCGCTCCGGCGGCGACGGGGGCCGACTTGCGCTATACTGGCCGCCGATTCATAGCGCAAGGAGTACCCCATGCCCTGGGCCGAGACCATCGTTGAAACCCTCAAGAAGTGGGACACGTCGCTCATCGCCTACGTGCCCGACATCTCCATTGACCGGGTGACCAGCATCATCAACGAGGACCCGTTCTTCCACCTGGTGTCCTGCACCCGCGAGGAGGAGGCCGTGGGAGTAGCGGTCGGCAGCTACGCCGTGGGCCGGAACGCGGCGGTGTTCATGCAGTCCAGCGGGTTCGGCAACAGCATCAACGGCATCGCGAGCCTGTGCCTGCCGGCGCGGACGCCTATCCCCATCTTCATGAACCTGCGGGGACAGGTGGGCGAGTTCAACATCGCCCAGGTGGCCATGGGCCGCAATACCACGCCCATCCTTGACCTGTTCGGCATCGCCCACTACACGATAGAAAGCGAGGAGCGGATGGACACGTTGCTGGACGGCGTGATGAAGCTGTGCCACGCCCACCGCAACCCGGTCGCCATCTGCATGACCCCCATGCTCCACGGAGGCAAAATTGCTTAGGTTCGACGCCACCCAACTGGTTCTGCGCCACGCCGGGGACTCGCCCATCGTCGGCAACCTCGGCCCCACCAGCGATGAGCTGTACCACGCCGGCCATCGCGACCGGAACTTCTACACCTACGGCAGCATGGGGCTGTGCTCCTCCATCGCCCTGGGCATGGCCCTGTCCACCGACGACAAGGTGGTCTCGCTGGACGGCGACGGCTCGCTGCTGATGAACCTGGGCGCCATCGCCACCATCGGGCGGGAGAACCCGTCGAACCTGGTGGTGGTGGTTTGGGACAATGAGATGTGGGGACAGACCGGCGGACAGGACAGTCACACCGCCACCAACACCAACCTGGAAGAAGTCGCCAACTCCTGCGGCATCACCAAAACTGCCACCGTGAACGACCTGGAAACGCTGGAAGAGGTGTTCGGCAGGGCCATGCGCGAACCCGGCCCCTGGTTCATCGTAGCTAAGATCGAAGAGGCCGACCAATACATGCCCGTGGCCCCGGTGGAACCGGAGTTCACCCTGTACCGGTTCCGTAATACCTACGTGGGGTGATCCCTTTGGCGTCAGCGGGGACGGGGGCAGAATACAGCGACTACATCATCTACGCGGATGAGAGCGGAGATCCGAACCCTACATCGGTTGATCCCAACTACCCCGTTTTCGTCATCAACTTTTGCGTTTTTCGCAAAGATCACTACGCTAGCTGGGTGTTGCCGGCAGTGGCCTCGTTTAAGTTCGACTATTTCGGGCACGATATGGTGGTGCTTCATGAGAACGAGATACGTCTGCAGCGACCCCCGTTCACCTTTTTGCGGGACGAGCAAACACAGACCCGTTTCATGGCACGGCTAGATCAATTAATCGAGGCGGCGGAATTCACCATGATTGCGGCCGTTTTGGATAAGCGCCAGTTGAGTAACCTAAATTACTCAACGGCCGACCCGTATGGACTTGCCTTCAACGTCTGTATTGAGCGGCTTCACACCTATCTGGAAAGCGTAGGCCATCAGCAACTGAGTACGCATGTAATCATCGAGAGCAGGGGAACAAAGGAAGATAGGCAGTTTGAAAGTGCGTTCCGACATGTCCGGGACAGTAATAGTTCGTTGCACCAGGCGGTGCCAGGATTGTCTATCGAGTTTGCAGACAAGAAAACGAACTCTGTAGGGTTGCAAATCGCGGATTTGACCGCCCGGCCTATTGGGCGGCACTTCATCGACCCCGAACAGGCCAATAGAGCGTGGGACACCATTGAGCCCAAGATACTGCGTTCCCAGCAAGGGGGTATGAATGACTGGGGCCTGACGATTTTGCCCAAATAGGAAAAGCCCCGGGAGTAGTCCGGGGCTTTTTACACGGATTGGGAACTACCCTGGCCCTCAGCAACGGCTCGTACTACTCCGAAACCGTCGCCCGCCGGCTCTGCCAGCGTTCAACGAAAGGCGTCTGTTGCACAGCGCTCTTCGCCGGCCGTAACCATCCCCAATCTCATCTTAATGCTATACGACCCTAGCATAGACGTCAACGTTTGCCACCCCCGCCCCGGTTGGTCTATGATTGACCCGGCGGCCGAGGCCGCTCACTTGCGCTTACGGCGCCGAGGAGATGACCAGCCCGATGACGCAGGCCGCGAGCTCTTTACCCAGCCAGACCGACACTAACGGGGCAGTCGCCGTCGCCCAGAGGCATGCCGACGCGGAAGCCCTGCCCGATGGTCTCAACGCCGAAGACCTGGTGGAGGTGTGCCGGCAGATGATCCTGGTGCGGACCATGGACGAGCGCATCTGGATGATGAACCGGCAGGGCAAGGTGCCCATTGCCGCGTCGTGCCAGGGTCACGAGGCGGCGGAACTGGGCTCGCTGCTGGCAGCTCAGAAGGACGGGGATTGTTTCCTCTTCCCGTACTACCGGGACCTGGCGGTCAAGATGGCCGCGGGTCTCACGCCTCGACAGGTGATGCTTTCCTTTATGGGAAAGGAAGGCGAGCCATATTCAGGCGCGCGCCAATTCCCGCTGCAGGGAGCTGACCTGCCGCGAAACATCATCCAGATATCCAACGTGGTCGCCGCCGGGCTGACCCAGGCCGTGGGATACGCGCTGGCCTGCAAGATGATGGGCGAAGAGACGGTAACGATCAGCTATTTCGGTGACGGGGCTACCAGCCAGGGCGAGACCCATGAGGCCATGAACTTCGCCGCCATCCACCAATTGCCGGTTATCTTCATCTGCGAGAACAACAAGTACGCCATATCGACCCCCCAGGACGCGCAGATGGTCATCAGCGACGTCGCGGCCCGGGCGGAGGGCTACGGGTTCCCCGGGTTCGTGATCGACGGCCTGGACCTGGTCGCCTGCTACGAGGCGACCCGGCAGGGCATCGCCCACGCCCGCAGCGCTGGCCCCGTGTTGATCGAGATGAAGGTGGAGCGGTTCATGCCCCACACCACCGACGACGACGATCGGCGCTACCGGGACCGGGACGCCCTGGACGCCGCGCGCCAGTTCGATCCGGTGGCCGTGTTCCCGGCCCAGATGGTGGAGCGTGGCATTCTGGCCCAGGAGCAATTGGACGCCTTCCGCGCTGAAGCCACGCAACAAGTCAATGACGCCACGGATTTCGCCGACGCCGCCCAGCCTCCAGACGCAGCGACCATCGGCGACCATTTGTATGTCTAGCGGCAACATGGGCCGCGCAACTTCCGAGGCCGTATCCTGCATTACTTGGGCAAGGTTATCCGCCTGTCTTTAATGGCAGCCCTTTACGCTCTGGTATTATGGTACGGAGCGGAGACGGCAGCGAAGCTGGATACGCCGCCCCTCCTGACTTGGGTAGCCGTTGCCCTGATCGCGCTGGGCGTCGCCGGCAGCACCTACCAAATCCTGATCGCCGCGACCAACGCGGTCAAAGGAGACATCATGGTACTGGCGACATTTCTCAACGAAAAACTGGTGGAACCACAAAGGCGGAGGCTTCGCGCCGAGGGCCGCGCAGCAACAATCGCCGAAGGGCGAGCCCGGTTGATCGAAGCGGGGATAGATCCGGACCTTATCTTCCCACCGGAAGAGGAAGCAGAGGATGGCGCAAAACGCTGCTGATCCCGCCCCGGATACTGGCGGCGGCAAAAATCAGCGTACAGGGCGGCGATGCTATGGCAGAAATGACAGTAATCGAAGCAGTACGTTCCGCGCTCCACGAAGAGATGGAGCGGGACGACCGCGTTTTCGTGATGGGCGAGGATGTGGGCCAGCGCGGCGGCGTTTTCCTGGCCACCCAGGGGTTCATCGAGGATTTCGGCCCGCAGCGGGTTATCGATTCCCCATTGGCCGAAGCATCCATCATGGGCATCGCCTTGGGCGCCGCCTTCCGCGGAATGCGGCCCATACCCGAAGTGCAGTTCTCCGACTTCGTTTGGCCCAGCGTCAACCAGCTCATCGGCGAGGCGGCGCGCGTCCACTACGGCACCAACGGCGCGCTGAAGGTCCCCATGACCGTTCGCATCCCCTACGGTGGCGGGATCCGCGGCGGGCTGTACCACTCGCAGAACGTTGAGGCGCTGTTCTTCCATACCCCGGGCTTGCTGGTGGTCACGCCGTCCACCCCCTACGAGGCCAAGGGTCTGCTCAAGTCCGCCATCCGCGACGACAACCCAGTCATATTCCTGGAGCACAAGAAGACCTATCGGCTCGTCCGAGGCGAAGTGCCCGACGAGGAGTACACCCTGCCCATCGGGCCGGCCGACATCAAGCGCGCCGGCTCCGACGTCACCGTCGTCAGCTACGGCCTGGCGATGCACTACTGCCTGGCTGCGGCGGAGGCGGTATCCGCCGATGGCATCAGCGCGGAGGTTGTCGACCTGCGGACGCTCAAACCGCTGGACACTGAGACCATCCTGGATTCGGTCAAGAAAACCGGCAAGCTGCTGGTGGTCCACGAGGACAATATCAGCGGTGGCATCGGCGCTGAGATCGCGGCTCTGGCTGCCGACGAAGCCTTCGAGTATCTGGACGCGCCCATTGCTCGACTCTGCGGACCCGACGTGCCCACCATGCCCTTCGCCCAGACGCTGGAAGACGCCTACATGCCCAGCCCAGACGCCATCGCCTCTGAGCTGCGCCGACTCGCCGCCTACTAGTATTCTTGCTGCGCTGTCATTGCGAGCGTAGCGTGGCAATCTGATTCTAATGAGGACTGTTCCGTGGCCCAACTGATCGAACTTCCCCATGTCGGCGAGAGCGTCGTCGAAGGCACCATCGGCAAGTGGCTCAAGCAGCCGGGCGACCGCGTGGAGCGGTACGACCCGCTGGTGGAGGTGGTGACCGACAAGGTAACCATGGAAGTTCCTTCGCCGGTGGCAGGCGAGTTGCTGCGGATCATCGCCCAGGAGGGGGAAACGGTCCCCATGGGCGCGCCCATCGCGGAAGTAGACGACGGCAGCGCACCCGCGACGGGCGAACCACCAGCGGCTTCAGCCACGCCAGCGGTCGCAACTGCCACAACTCCGGCGCCGTCCGCTGCACCTGCATCAGCGACGCCAACCTCTTATCTCATCACCGACGCCAGGCCCGTGGGCCCCACCGGCGGATCAGCGGTGGAAGCCCAGAGCCAGGAGGACGCACAGCCTCCGTCCGAGCCCGCGCCAGTCGCAACAGCGCCGCCCACCGTGATTCGGGCGGTTGACCAGGACCGGGAAACGACTATCGAACGAGCGCCAAACCGCCTCTCCCCGGCGGTGCGCCGGCTGGCAGCCGAGCACAGCCTGGACGTTGACCGCATCGCCGGCACCGGCATGGGCGGTCGCGTCACCCGGAACGACGTCCTGCGCTTCTTGGAACAGCAACCGGCCACCATCGCGCCTGCGGCTCCCGCAAATGCGCCGAGCATCCCCGCTCCAGTACCCCAGGCTCAACCGACAGCGCCGTCCGCCGACGAGGAGCGCGTCGCGCTGACCCCCGTGCGCCGCATGATCGCCGACGCCATGGTGCGTTCGGTCACCCAGATCCCCCACGCCTGGAGCATGGTGGAGGTGGACATCACCGAGCTGGTCGGTCTGCGCAACCGGGAGCGCGACCAGTTCCGCGCCCGCGAGGGCGTGAACCTGACCTACCTGCCCTTTGCGCTGAAGGCGGTGGCGACAGCGTTGAAGGACAACCCGACCATGAACGCGTCATGGGGCGACGACTGCATCATAATCAAGCGTCGCATCAACCTGGGCATCGCGGTGGCCGCGCCCACGGGCTTGGTGGTGCCGGTGATCCACGACGCGGACCGGCTGAGCATCTCGGGGCTCGCCCACGCCGTCGCCGACCTCTCGGAACGGGCGCGCGGCGGAACCCTGCGCCTGGAGGACGTGCAGGGCGGCACGTTCACGGTCAACAACACAGGCGCCCTGGGCAGCGTCCTCGGCGGGCCGATCATCAACCACCCCCAAGCCGGCATCCTGACCACCGAGGCCGTGCAGCAGCGTCCGGTGGTGATAAACGACGCCATCGCCATCCGCTGGATGATGAACCTGTGCCTGTCCTTCGACCACCGGATCAACGACGGCGCCGAATCCGGCGCGTTCATGCAGTCGGTAAAGGATCGCCTCGAGGCGATGGATGGCGACACACCCATCTACTGACATCGCAGGCATCCGGGCGGGTCAAGCAACCTGCCGCATCATACGGGCCGGCGTGGTGGGCTACCGGGAGGCGTGGAACTGGCAGGTCCGCATCGCCGACGGCGTCCGCGACGGATCCCAGCCCGAAACTCTGCTGCTCCTTGAGCATCCTCACACCTACACCTGCGGCCGGCTGGCGCCCGACAGCGACCTGCTGCTGGATGAGGCCACGCTGACCGCCCGGGGCATCGCCGTCGTCGAAACCGACCGCGGCGGCCTGATCACCTACCACGGCCCGGGCCAGCTGGTGGTTTACCCCATCATCAAGCTGCGCGGGCGAGGCGGCCCCCACTGGTACGTGCGCACCCTGGAGCGGATCATCATCAGCGTCCTGGCTGATTTCGGTCTGGCGGCCGTCACCGTCGCCGGCTGCACCGGCGTCTGGACATCAGACGGCCAACGCAAGATTGCCGCGATTGGGGTCAAGATTGCCGCAAGCGTCGCCTACCACGGCTTCGCCATCAACGTCGACCCCGACCTGACCATGTTCGACGGGATAGTGCCGTGCGGCATAACCGACCGCGCGGTAACCAGCATGGCCGCGGAGCTGGGGCGGGCAGTGGATATAGAGGCAATGGCTGACTGCGTGGCCCGCCAGTTCTGCATAGCGCTGGATATGGCCGAAGACTAAAAGGCCGGCGGTCTACTGCCGGCGTGGCCCAAAGGCGAAAATATCGGCCACCGGGCAGGCGAACCCGGGCAGCACGGGATCGCCGACCACCGTATCCCCAATGCCATACCGTGCCACCGAACCGTCATCGTGGTGGGCATGCACTTCCTGCGTTTCGGGATACGCCACCAAAACCAACCTAACGCCGGCCTCCAGCCACATCTGCGTCTTGGCATCCACGTCCGGCCGCCGGTAGTTGGGTGATACTACCTCCACCACCAGATCCGGAATCACCTGAGCATAGCCGCGCAGCGGAGGCGGTTCTGCCATGCGCTCGTAGGAGATGAAGCCGTAGTCGGGCGCGCGTACCGTGTCCGGGTCGCGCTCGATATGTATGCCGGCATCCGCGCCAACACCGTGGCCCAGGTCATGCTCTTCAGCGAAATTGCCAATCCGCCGTCCAAACCGCGCCGCTATTCTGCCCGGATTATGACTGATTAGCGGCATTTCAATCAGCACTCCCCGGATCAGTTCGTAGCGCCTGCCGTCATCGGGCATGGCCATGAGATCGTCGGCGGTGAGCAGCTTTGGGACGGTGGTCATTGCGCGAACTCCGCTCGATCACTGGACACCGATCATGAAGTCGGCGTCCCGAACGGTGAATACCAGCTTGCTGTACGTCGGGTCGTAGTCCATTTGCCAGCGTCGGATGACGTCCCGCCCCAGCAACGACGGGATCCGGTCGCTGACATCATCGGGCTTGGCGACGTTTATGTTTATGCGGTATCCATAGTCTTGCCGCGTCGCTTCGTCAGTGAACACCAGTACCGCCGGTTCCGGGAAATACGAAACCGTACCGCCGATTCCCCGCGACGCGGAACTGCCTCGCAACAAATCAAAGGGAATACCGGCATCCAGGCCGTCTCGAGGATGCAGAAAAGTAGAATCGGCCCCGGTGTCCACCAGGAACGTGATGTCGGCGGCTATTCCCAATCCCGGCAGCGACAAATGACAATCGACATAAGGGCTGGCCAATGCCCTGAACTTGCCGACAATCATACGACTAATGGCTCGGAACCCGTGTCCAGGAACTCGATGATTGCCTTGCCGCGAGGAACCCCGTTTTTCCGAAGGCCCCGGATAACTTCGTCCAGGGAGTCGCCCACCACCAGCACGTCACCCGGCGCCATGGCCACAAACTTGTCCGGGTACTGCTGGCGCAGCGATTCAGCCTCCCGAGCCATACGGCTGGACAACTCCCGGTATTGCGCCCTTTCCTTGGCATAGGCTTCGTAGCCGCCGGCCTGCTCGATCAGCGCCTCAACGTAAGCGCGGGCTTCCTCGTGGGTGGTAACGTTAGCTTTGAACATGGCGCCGCTCCGTCATGGACTTGGGCCGGTGCGAGATCGGCAGGCTTCCGCACCCAGTACAGCGGCATTGTAGCACGGGCGATATTCCGGCCAGCACGACGACGGACGCTGATATACTCACTGGCCCAGCAAGGCGGCAGCGGCAATCGCGTAAGGAACGGGCGAACATGGTCATGTCTACAGACAATTGGGACGAAATTATCAACGATGCCTTCCGTGACGGGACAGTTCCATCGTCCTTTAACACTGCCCAAAGGCAGATGTTAGTCCCTGAATTGCGCGACCGCGGTATGAGTCATGAGGAAGCATGTTCACGACTGGGAGTGAGCGACAAAGGGGGCAATAATGCTTTTAGAGTGGCGCACAGGGCAAGCCCATTGGTGGCGGATCTCAGGGCTATCGCATATGGATTTTGGCGAATTGGGACAGGATGTTGATGAGGAAGTTGTCATCCCAGCCGGCACGTTTCAGTTTGCCCCGCATGGAGCCTTTGCTCGGCTCCAGCCGCGCCAGGTTCAGCGCCAGTTTGCGCAGCAAGGCCAAGTTTTCCGCGCAATGCCCTTTCCGGTTCCGTGCCTGGTCTTCGTTGCAGGTAACGTCTAACACCCAATGCAGCCGGTTCTCGATCCCCCAATGGCCCCGCACGATGTCGTTGCACCGCTCCGGCGGCCAGGGCTGGCTCAGCAGGTAGTAACGGGTTTTCTCACTGCCCTCGCCGTCCTTCCGGCGGGTTGCCGTTACCTTGCCAACAGCTTGCAAACCGGGCCAGTCATGCTGCTCTTGCAGCCAGTCAACGTCAGCGCTGACGCTGGCGATGCGGCTTTCGATGCGTCCGTGTCCCTTGCCAACTTGGGCCGCCTGCGCTACCGGCGTGCCCGGGTCATCCAAGAACAGTTTCACGTCGTCGTGGAGCGTACCCTGATTGCCTTTCAGGGCCAGGGCGTAGTCGCCGCCCTGCTCCACCACCTGCTGGGCCAGCTGTCGCTGGCAGTGCATGGCGTCGGCGGTAACCACCTTGCCGGTCAAACTCAGCATTTCCAGCAGTTGGGGCACTGCTGTAATCTCGTTGGATTTGTCGTCAACGGCCACTTGTCCCAACACCAAGCGTCGCTCCTCGGCCCAGGCGCTGACCAGGTGCAGCGGCGATTGCCCTGCGGCCCGGTCGTAAGAACGGCGCAAGGTCTTGCCATCCAATGCCACCACACCCTCAATGCCGGCGGCAAACCGTCCCATGAACCCCAGGAACCACTGCCGGAAAGCCTCTGGGTCCAGCATCCCTAAGAGGGTGTCTAAAAAGGAGAAAGACGGGCCAATCTGCTCAGCATGAGGCCGGTCATTGAGATGTAAATCCAAGTTTCGGTGGTT